>DATCLA010000065.1:0-9993 GCA_036564195.1 Bacillota bacterium | reverse complement strand
CATTTAAAAAGTCGGATCCATCCCCCGGCAAAACGCTTTTTACCGGCTTATTCCCACCAAGTATGGGAAGAGTCGCAAACAACGTCCGGGTATAGGGATGTACAGGTTGATTAAAAATATCTTGAGTAGAACCGATTTCAACCATTCGGCCCAGATACATCACTCCGATCCGGTCACTCATATACCCCACTACATTCAAATCATGGGAAATGAAAAAATAAGTAAGTTTAAACTCAGCCTGAAGCTTTTGCAATAGATTAAGGATCTGGGCCTGAACCGACACATCAAGGGCGGAGACCGGCTCATCGGCTATAATAAATTCCGGCCTAAGCATTAACGCGATGGCGATACTGACTCGTTGACGCTGGCCGCCGCTTAATTGATGGGGATAATATTCTCCAAAGCTCTCATCCAAACCGACGGTTTGCAGCATCTCAGCCACGGCACGTTGCCGTTCTGCTTTATTGGAAAGCACCTTATTAATGACCAGCGGTTCCTCCAAAAGCCAAGCTATTTTCTTCTTAGGGTTTAAAGAAGCGTAAGGATCCTGAAACACGATCTGAATATGCTTTTTAAGCTGTTTCTGTTTCCGCCCGGAGAGTTTGCTGATATCTTCTCCCCGGTAGCGGATTTCTCCCGCCGTCGGCGCCAGTAATTGCGCCAGCAGCTGAGCGGTAGTAGACTTGCCACAACCGGACTCTCCTAACAGGCCGAAGGTTTCGCCGCGGAATATATCAAAATCCACACCATCCACAGCTTTAATCCGGTAGTTTTTCTTAAAAAACCCACCGGTTGTTTCCGTATAATATTTTTGTAAACCTTTAACGGAGATTAATTTCTCAACCACTTTGCCGTTCCTCTCTGGTATGCATGACATTTAACCATTTGTTGGCCAAACTTTACAATCAACGGAACTTTCTCAAAGCAAACCTCTTCAGCCGCTTGACACCGCGGGGCGAAACAGCAACCGTCAGGGCGCCAGTCGGTTAAAAGCGGCACTATGCCTTCAATCGTAGCCAACGGCGAACCTTTCTTGGCAAAGGAAGGAATAGCGGCAATCAACCCCCGGGTATAGGGATGAAGTGGGTTTTCAAATACTTGATTAGATGGACCTTCTTCAACAATCTCACCGGAATACATCACCAGTATTCTGGAACAAACCTTTTTTAGTACCCCCAGATCGTGGGAGACAAAGATTAATGATATTCCGTATTCTTGATTTAAATTTACGATCAAATCGAGAATTTGGGCCTGAATAGTAACATCAAGTGCTGTTGTGGGTTCATCCGCCAATAGCAATGACGGATTATTGACCAAGGCCATGGCAATCATTACCCTCTGCCGCATTCCCCCGGAAAGCTGATGGGGATATTCATGATATAACCTTTCGGCCCGGGGCAAACCAATTTTCTCCATCAGAGCGACGACTCGTGCCGCCGCCTGTTCCCTGGAAAGTTTTTGATGGATTCGGAGCATTTCCGTGATCTGTTTGCCAATGGGCACCACCGGATTTAGCGCGGTCAGAGATTCTTGAAAGATCATTACAATATCCTTACCCCGGATCTTACACTTTTCGTTTTCATCCATATGTAAAAGACTATTACCGTTAAAAAAAATATCTCCGCCGCTGATCACCGCACCGGGTGGCAAAAGACCGATTACCGAAAGCACAGTAAGACTTTTACCGCAGCCCGACTCCCCAACCAGTCCCAAAATTTCCCCTTTTTCCAGGTGAAAGCTGATATTGTTTAAGGCCTTGAAACGCCTTCCGTTTTCAATAAATTCCAGCGATAATCCATCCACTTGTAACAGATGAGCCATCAAAACCTCCGCTAATCCGCTTTAACATCATATACAGTCCGAAGCCCGTCTCCGATCAGATTAAATCCTAAAACCATCATCGTAATCAGTATCCCGGGTATAACAGCATACCAGGGAGCCTCCGCAATATATGCCTGAGCTTCATTAAGCATCTTTCCCCAACTGGGATCGGGCGGCTGAACACCAAGCCCTAGGTAACTGAGTCCGGCTTCAGCAAGAACCGCACTGGCAAAACTGAGGGAGCTCGTAACGATAAGCGGCGAAAGCAAATTGGGAAGGATATGTATATACATAATCCGCAAATTACCGGCGCCCCGTGCCCGCGCTGCTTTCACGAAATCCATCTCTTTATATTGGAGATAGCCGCTGCGGATCACCCGCGCAAACCGCGGGATGGCCATAAGGCCCAGTGCTAAAAGAGTATTGTTGATGCCGGTGCCAAAGGCTGCGATCAGCATCAAGGCCAGTAATACTCCGGGAAAAGCCATTTTAATGTCGATGATTTTCATTAAGACTTCATCCACGATCCCGCCGTAATATCCGGCTATAGATCCAATCAGTGTACCGGCAACCAAGCCGATCACCAAAGTTAAAAAGCCGACGGAAAAAGCAATTTGCGATCCCTTCATAATCCGGCTTAAAATATCCCGGCCAAAGTTATCCGTACCCAGAATATGTCCTGCTCCGGGTAGAGCAAATCTTGCTTGGATATTCATCGCATTGGGATCCGCCGGTGTATAAAAAAAACTGATCACCATCATCATCAACAATATCCCAATCAAGATGCTGCCAATTAAAAAACTGGGGTTTTTGAACAAACGAAGATCCGGCATCAGTTCACCTACTTTAAACGAATTCTGGGATCAATCAAGGTATAGATGACATCAACTAAAAAATTACAAAGCGAGACGATCACCGCAAGATATAATACCAGTCCTTGAATGAGAGGAAAATCCCGACTGGTAACAGCGATGGCTATCAGGTTTCCTATTCCCGGAAGGGAGAAAACATTTTCTGTAATGATACTGCCACCCAAAATATCGGCAATAATCATTCCCAAGATCGTGACTACCGGGATCAAAGCATTTTTTAATACATGTCTGTAAAGGGCGGAGTTTTGATTTAACCCTTTACTCAAGGCGGTCCTCACATAATCCATTTTTATCTGATCAAGCACGGTGTTTTTCAAATACCGGACCAACACTGCGGTAGTCCCGATACTAATGGATACTGCCGGGAGGATCAACGACTTCAGGCATAAGAGGAGACTTTGTCTCCAGGAAACATAGCCTCCTGAGGGTAAAATCTGTAATGCCACTGCGAATACAGAGAGCAGCAAGATACCCATCCAAAAAGGCGGAACCGCCAACCCGATTTGGGATAGAACGGATCCGACCAATCCCCAAACCAGACCCTCCTTTTTTGCAAGCCAGATCCCCAAGGGGATCCCTGTGAATATTGTCAATAATAACGCCAGTAGCATCAGGGCCACAGTAACCTCGATTCTACTGGAGATCAATTGGGTTACCGGTTGCTGAAAGCGGAGGGATTGTCCCAGATCTCCCCGGAGAGCATTACCGATCCACAACAAATACCTTTCCCAAACCGGTTTATCAAGGCCTAAGCTTTGACTGAGAGCTTGTACCTGAAACGGATCCGCATCCACTCCCAGAATGATCTCAACCGGATCGCCCGGCAAAATCTGGAATACGCTAAAAATAATCAGGGAGACTAAGATGAGCGTTACCAATAGGGAGCCGAGCTTTTTAAGATAATAGTTCAACTTGTTCTCTCCATTTATTCATAATACATACTGGACATATCCAAAAATCTGACCGGATAAAACTTAAAGCCTTTTAAATTCCTCTTTAGGATCACAACCAAATTCGGATCCATGATGTAAACCGCCGCTGCCTGCCTGGTTAATATTTTCTGGCATTCCCGGTAGATCTTAGCGCGTTTGGCTTCATTAACTTCCTTGGTACCCAATTTTATCAGTTGGTCATAGCGATGATCCGAAAATCTAAAAAAATTCTTGGGAAAACTGCTTTCATATCTTCCGAGCACTTCATTGGGATCCAGTTTCCCGGTAAGGCAAATAATTGTACAGTCATAATTGGCCTTAGTATAAACTTGGTCCAGCCATTGTCCCCATTCGATGGGCTTAATCTTCATTTTAATCCCTACTTTTAACAGCTGAGCGGCAATAACCTGTGCCGTATCCACATGAAATTGGTAATTGGAAGGCACTGTTAAAGTCGTGGTAAAGCCTGCCGGATAACCGGCCTCTTGCAGCAGCCGTTTGGCTTTCGGGATATTGGTTTTATAGATATCGAGACCGTCCTGATAATAAAACTTCATGATCGGGCTCATATTGGTGGAAAGTTTCGTGCCGAAACCGTTAGCTACAGCCGTGATTATTGCCTCTTTATCAATCGCATAGTTTATTGCCTGTCTGACTTTGAGGTTGTTAAAAGGCTTGCGGGCATTGTTCAACGCCAAAAGCTGAACCATATTCTGCGGGGCTTTGAGTACGGTAAAATCTGATTTCAAAGCCGCCACATTTTGCCCATCGATTCCGGCCATGTCTAAGTCTCCGGCCTTCAACGCCATTAAAATCGCGCCGGGATCGGTCATAATCCGAAATTCAACCCGATCCACCTTAGCCATTTTACGACGATCGTAATAATTCCTATTCTTTTCAATGACAATACTCTGCCCGGGGGAATAGGAGACAAATTTAAACGGGCCTGTCCCAACCGGTTTTTTACTTTGACCGTGATAACCCTTGGGAAGGATCGGAGTGATACAGGCGGAAAGGAAAGCCGCATCCCGCTCCTTCAAGGTAAGGATTACCGTATCATCAGCGGGTGTTTGGATCCTGGCCAACCGGCTAAATTTGGAGGATAAAGCCTTAGCACCGCTTAAACCGGATAATTTCTCCAATGAATACTTGACATCCGCTGCCCGCAATTTACTACCGTTATGAAACTTCACATTTTTCCTAAGCTTAAACGTATAGGTCAAACCGTCTGGAGATATTTTATAACTTTCTGCCAACCCGGGCAGTAATTCTCCTTTTTCATTAAAACGAATCAATCCTTCAAATACATTATACATAACAGCCTGGGTATCCGCTGCCGCCGAAAGCCAGGGATCAAGGTTATCCGGTTCGGCGCTGATCGCAGTCCGGATTACTCCGCCCCGGGCAGCAATGGGCTGGGTATAAATACCCAGAATAACGGCTGCCGCTATCCACCAAACCAGGGTAGGCTTTAAAAAATTTTTTTTCCGAACCATGGTAGATCCTCCTTATGACTTACTTATCATCTATTCTTAACACCATACCCGGTTGGGCAAGAAGAATTTTTCCATTAAATTCCCTGGCTGCTTCGGCAATCAGCTGATGCAGATCGCCATAATGGGGTAAATGAGTTAAGACCAGCTTTTTAACCTTACTGCTTTTGGCCAGCAATCCAACCTCACCCGCACTAAGGTGACCGGGAACCTGTCCTTTCTGGGCAGAATATAGCGAACACTCGCAAAGAAAACAGGAAGCACCCTGAGCAAACGGGATCAACTGTTCGTAAAATTCCGTATCTCCGGTATAAACGAGAACATTACCTTCAGCATCCCGGATCTTAATACTGTAAGACGGAACATCATGGAGGTTTTGCTGTACTCGAAAATGAAGCTTACCTATGGTAAAGTCTTCATTTTCACGATAATATGCGGCCAGACAATACTCTTGATATGAAAGTGACGGTATACCGGAACCCGATTCTTTGCTCCCCCACATATACAAAGGAGTTGTCCTTCTTTTAAGCTGCAGATCTACCAATGCCGCATATTGCATGCACTCCAGATCCGCACAATGGTCCCGGTGATAATGGCTGAAAACCACCGCAGCGATCTGATCCAGTCTTACAAATTCCTGAACTTTAGCCAATACACCGCTGCCACAGTCCACTAATACTTTGGTATCTTTATACTCCACCAGATACCCTGAGGTCGGTTCATTTTTACCCGGATATGCCCCGAAACAGCCCACAATGGTAATTTTCGTCTGCGGCGCCTCCCAACTGCCTGAACTTTTCAGCCTTAAGCTCTATGGTTACGGCTTAAAGTATGGCCCGTCAAACCACCCTACCTATATATTCATACCGTTGCCTTTTAGTCCGCCTAAACTAAACTGACGAGTTTTTATTCTTCATTATACATTATTTTTGTTAATTTAATGTTATCGATTTACAAGTTATATCTGTAAGTAGTCAACTGTAGCGCCACCCCATGCGCATCTTCCAACGTTATAATTCCAAGTATTTATAATGTGGGAACTGGCCCAGTTAATTGACTGTGAGCTGGTAAAACCGAGTAATTCAATTTAGGAAACGTCACCGGATTTACGATTAAGGTGTATAATATAAATATCATTAATTGTTATTCATTTTAATTAAAGACAGCAAGGACTAGACAGAATGAATTATTCTCCCTATTTATTACTGATTTTAGCCAATCTCTTTTTCGGTTGTAATATCATCGTGGCAAAACTCGTTACAAAGGTTATTCCTCCCATTACCTTGACCTTCTTGCGCTGGTTAGGAAGTTTACTCATCTTATTGCCCTTTTGTTGGCGAGAGATCCGGACTAACTGGCGCTTTTATTTGAGCCGGTGGCCTTTAATTTTAATCCTGGGATCGATCGGTTACAGTCTTAACACCATCTTGGCTTATGAATCGGTCCGTTACAGTACTGCCATTAATGTCTCGTTTATCAATGCTTTCATGCCGATTATGGTTGCAGTGGCAGGCTACGTTCTCTATCGGGAACCTATTACCGGACTCCAGTTTACCGGTTTTATCCTGTCGCTAACCGGGGTACTGTGGATTATCTTTCAAGGCGATTGGATGCACTTGGTAAGATTTAAAGCAAATACCGGAGATTTGTTTATGGTGTTAAATGTTTTAACTTGGCCGCTCTTTCCGGTGCTTTATAAATATAAAGCCAGTGACTGGCCCCGACTTCCGATGTTGGCTTGGATGATCTTTGCCGGTCTGCTAGTAGCTATTCCTCCGGTAATTATAGAGAACCTTATATTTAATGGCGTTTGGGTCGGTCAAGTCCGCTGGATCCACATTATCGGTATCTTGGGTTTAGCTATCTTTCCTTCGATTTTGGCCAATCAATTTCAGAATACTGCCCTGAAGTATGTTCCCGTCAGTAAGGTCAGTATTTTCCAATCGTTGATTCCCGTCTTCGCCTCGCTGATTGCGGTCATATTTTTAGGAGAGAAGTTCTACTTATATCATGCTTGCGGCGGTTTCCTGATTCTTGTCGGCGTATTTTTAGTAATCCGACCGGACAGAAGGACCACTTAGCTAAAACCCCAAGTATTAACCGGTTGTTTTGGGGAAATCAGAATTGGAAGAAAGTTTTATCAAGCGAGCAGTCTTGCTTTAATCATATCTTCATTTCTATTATTCTAAATACCCCTCTTCTTTCAAAGCCGCGATCGTTTCCTCTATTTTCTCTGGGGAGAACTTATCTCCTTTAATCTTTCTTACCCCCTTAACGATACTTTCTTGATCCCCTGAATTACCATTAGTTTGAAGCTGTTGGGCCACATAATCGGTAGTACTGAGAGCCTCTAAGTCATAAGCGGATTTATTAGCAAATTTAGAAATAATTTCGTCAATCTTTCTTAATTGGTCCGCATCAAAGGCTTCTGATTCATCTTCATCAATTAAATTCACATTTTCGGTTAGACTGATACGGTGAGTCTTTCCGTCCGGAATAATTTCAAGGACTCCTTGCATTTCAAGGCTGTGAAGAGCATAATCCAATTCGGAACTGTACGGACCATAATAATGGATAGAAAAATTAAAACCAAGCCCAACTCCTTTTCTTTGGATTAAATATACCAGTTTTTGGAGAGTTTTTTTACCGGGCCCTGGCTTTTGAAACCGATTAATTTTCTCGATTATGGGAATTAATCTCGCAATTTTACTCATGCTTATCCCCCTTTTATGCTGACATATCACTAAATCTTTTTCTCACCAAGGCTTCAGCCTCTGTAGCTATCTCCTCTTTAGCATAAATCCGCCATATATTGATGGGTTTCGTCATATTCTTAATGACTTCTGATTCGTCACTTATTGTCCCCGGTGTGTCAGTATGACCGAGAATGATCGGAATCGCCTGTTCACTTTCGATGGTAAGCTTGAGCGGAATCTTATGGGCTAATTTATCCGCCGAATCAAAGACTAAATTTTCTTCGCCAAAATCTCTAATTAATTCATTTTTTATCAGCCGAAATATATTTAGATCAAGCTTTTCCGAATGGGTCCTTGATTCATACACGCATTTCATTATTTTTCTATTAATTAACCTGTCTGCATATTCATCCCGATGCTCGATGTTATTAATCAGTTGCCATACTTTACCATCATTCCACTCCAAATAGCTGTGAACATCCTTAGGATATTTCCCGTTTACTAAATTTTTCTTCAAAAATTCAACTAATGCTTTATCTAAAAACCTGCGGGTTTTATGGAAATAAACTTGGATAAACATAAAATAACGGGCTAAGACAAACTCCTCAAAAGCATACAAGCCACCTTTTTTAATGGCTAAATATAGATTATTATCTTCTTTATGTACGGTTAAAGTAGCTACTAACCTCTCCAAGTCGAATTTTCCATAATTTACGCCACAATAATATGAATCTCTGAGAAGATAATCCATTTTATCACAATCTAACTCACTATCCAGGAACTTTCTCAAGAATATGAAATCCGGGTTAGAAATGTTTCTGCCGCGATACACCGAACAGATTAATTCCGGAGTGATATTGTAACCTTCACCATATTTCTGAACAAATTCATTACCAATTTCCTGAATGTATTCGGCGATCACTGTTTCTTTAATAATTTTTTCCGTATAATCTTCATGTGACAACTTTTCCGGGAAGACCGCCTCGGAGCCATGGGAAAAAGGAGCATGTCCCAAATCATGAGTAAGAGCCATTAAACGCAAGATCTGCTCATACCATTCTTTTTGTTCTTTACTAAATAAATCACTGTTGTTATTAACAACCCCTTGAAACGCTTTCGAAACCAAATGCATCACACCAATTGAGTGACCGAAGCGGGTATGTTCAGCTCCGTGATATACCAAATAGGTTAAAGAAAGCTGTTTTATATGGCGCAGTCTTTGAAATGGTTGCGAATCAATGATCTTTCTTTCCCAGAAATTAACTGGGATAAATCCATGAATCGGATCCCTGAAATGCAAAGAGAAACACCACCAAAACGAACATATGTTCGTTACCATTATTTTAATACAGAACTTAACTGTTGACAAGTTGAGATTTTACAAAGATGTTTTCTTGTTGCATTTTGGAGAATAACTCGACTATCAATCCATTCTAAAATCTTATGGTATTTGCTAAAACAGCAATGCCTCAAACGGCAATCAAAAAATCATTAGCAAAATAGAGTAAAAAGAGGACATTGCCAGCACATCATAGAATAATCCCTGCTGCAACTGTCGGGCTCAGACAGATGGGATAAAAAGGTGATAGCAATGGCCCAAACAACAGTATAGCAAATATCTTTTCCAGAGAAAAGAACGTAGTATTAGAACCTAACAGAGTAAACCAAAGCTATGTAATAGTGCATATGCAAATCAATAAAGCGTTCTGATAAATTCACCCTTACTCACCTCCATCCAATAGGATACTTCTCAAAATACTACCGCCGCTAAGACCCTCAATTATCTTTTGCACTCCATAAAATAAAAAATGTACCTTCAGCTAATAGCAATAAAGGTACAGATAATTATATCACAGATACTTTTCAGTCTCTAGGAGAGAAAGATTCGTCGCCCCCAGGACCAGGGACTTGTCTGGCCGGTTCGACGTGAAAAGGGAAAAGTCTAGGGGACGGGGAGCCTGTACGTCCCTCCGGCAGACAAGACCCCTGTTCTGTCGGTGTTTTTTACTTCAGATCCCAGTCCCTCTGTTTGGTTAACTTTTAACCGGAACGCCGTATGGTCCGTCCGCTAAGAAGGCCACGGTCATTTCCGCCGCGCCCGGAGCCTCCAGGCAGGAACGGATGGCGTTTTCTATGAATAAGCTAATAGTTTCCGGACGTCCGGTGTACCGGAGTTCTT
>DATCLA010000064.1:0-2376 GCA_036564195.1 Bacillota bacterium | reverse complement strand
GTGTTATCTGATTGGATAACGGACGAAAACGCGTCAAAACAAAAACCACTGACCACGGCCTGCCAACCTGCATCAGTCGTTTCTGTCGGGAGCGGCGTTTTCGTCCCCTAAATTTATAAATATTATTATAACATTAAAGTTGCAAGTGGTAAAGATTAGGAACCACTATTACACTCAGCCGCTAACGAAAGCAGACCATGACCACACAAAATCAACTTCAAAACCAAATCACCCAACTGGAAATCCGAATCAACCATGCGCGGCGATATCTCCAATTACTTTGGGATGTCAAAGGCTGCACCGATGCTGAAGTCTTGGACGCCAGCACCCAGTTGGACCAGTTGTTCAACGAATATAACCGGTTAATCAGGGGTAGCGATCCCTTACGCATAATGCTGTAAAAGGCGTTTCCTGCCCGGGCAGGGAATAAGAATAGCACTTCGCCTAAAACGTCACAGCAACCGCCGTCCCAAGCTTCAGTAGAAAAACTAGGAAGGCCTAAGGGATTAATGGTTCAGCATCGGAAATAATCGCATCGGGCGCAAATATCCTCAGTTCCGCCACAGCCCGGCCCACTGCTTGCAGATCCCGGCTTAAAGCTTCCCGGTCCTGTTGGTACCGGGTTACCAGGATCTTATAAGTGTTTTCCTTTCTATCCAGAGTATCCTGCAACCAGCGGGCGGCGGCAGGCGGCAAATTTGAAAGAGTCGCATCCAACAAAAAGACGATGGCCACCGGGGATTTAAGCGCCGCTTTCAAGCCTGTTTCGTCTCACACTGCCGCGATAATCGGATGAGCTTCCAATAAATCATCGATTCTATTCTCGGAAAGCACTCCATCACCTCATCTTAATTTAATTAATTCATGATTTAAGTTTCGGCTCAGGATATATTGGTAGACACATCCGAGCTAGTCACTATGTATTATTGCCAAAGGATTTATTAAGGTAATTATGCAATTCCCTCAAAGTACCAAAGTACCAAAATTAAAGGGGTAAACTTTTGGTAGCTACCAACGCTATCCCGGTTCCGGCTAGGTTCTCCTTAATCACTTGTCCGCTGTGGATTTCCCCTCTAACTTGAATCTCCTTAATTTCCGCCATCGCCTTAAAGATCAGGTCTTTAGGTATCGGAGCGGCTGTTTTTACCGAAAGCAGTTGCCGGCATCCTTCAACTGCTACTACACTGGTCACCATTCTTTTAGGGCAAGTGAGCTCATCCCGGACATATTGCTCCCCGCGGCGGCAACCGGCGCCGCTGAGCTTTAAATCGCCACCCGGATTCTCCGCGCTGATCCGACAGCCCATCGGGCAAACAATACAAGTAAATTCAGGCACAGTGATCATCCCCTTTTTCCAAGGATAAGGTCAAATATTGATCGCCGGGCGCCAGCATCTCCGGTTTAAAAGTAATCCGAATCGTCTCCCCCGGAGTAACGATCCTTTGTTTAAAACTGGAACGGCCTGCCTTCAAGACCGTATCCCGTTCCGGAGCTGCCGCCCGGATATATAACATTGTCGGTCGATCGTTCAAGATAAGCTGCGGCACGATTGAACGGATATTCCGCCCTAATTTGACCGGTATCATCCGGCTCGAATCACTAAAGTCCTCTTTATTTCGAATAAACTCAACCGCAGCTTTCCCTGCCACCCGGCTTTCTTCACTAACATCATCTACCAGATCATGGACATGAGCTACATTACCGCAGGCAAATATGCCCGGAACGGAAGTTTGATATCTGGAATCGACCACCGGGCCGCCGGTGGCCGGATCCAGCCGTACTCCGGCCATTTGTGACAATTCGTTCTCCGGTATCAACCCTACCGAAAGCACTAAGGTGTCACAGTCCAAATTGAAGCTTTTTCCCATAATAGGTTGGCGATTCTGGTCCACTGGGGCCGCCTTAATCCCGGTGATCCGTTTTTCCCCGTAAATTTCGACCACAGTATGGCTTAAATATAATGGAATCCGGAAGTCCTCCAAACACTGGACGATATTCCGTTTAAGCCCGGCCGAATACGGCATTAACTCCAGAACCGCGGCCACTTTCATGCCTTCCAGGGTGAACCGGCGGGCCATAATTAGGCCGATATCACCGGAACCCAAAATCACCACTTGATTACCAGGTCGGTATCCTTCGACATTCATCAGACGTTGGGCTGTGCCGGCGGTGAAGATCCCTGCCGGTCGGGAACCTGGTATATTAATAGCTCCCCGGGGGCGTTCCCGGCAGCCGATGGCGAGGATTACCGCCTGCGCCTGGTAGTTTAAAAGGCCGTCCCTAGGGTTCAGCGCCTGAATCCGCAGATCGGAAGTTAATTTTACGACCATGGTTTCGTTCTTCACTTGGATTTGGGGGTATTCGGACAACCGGTCG
>DATCLA010000063.1:0-10138 GCA_036564195.1 Bacillota bacterium | reverse complement strand
ATTGATTCTTTATTGCGCCTTGATTAAGTTGTATAATATTATCCATGGGAGCCTCCTTTTGGTATTTTGTTGTCTTTGCAACTTCAAATTTACCATTTTGAGGTCTCCCTGTAAAATGTGCGCAATTTATTATACGTCATCATATCGCAAGCGCCGGTGGTTAGGCAGATTGCTGCACAATTAAAAAAGCTCTCAACACAAAGTCAAGAGTTTTTTTGGGATGAAGCAATAAGAACCCTGTTCAATTAATGCCTGCCGTACTGTATGGATTTCTAAATCAGCCAATCGAACTGGAATAGGTATTCTGCTTTCTTCATTTATTAGTGAGAGGGCAATTTAGTGCAAGTATCCAAATCAATAAAATTACCACAGGAGTTAAATATCGGTTTTACATTTTTACGGGTTCTTAATACTCTTCCATTCCCATGATTGAGAACCTCCGGAAATTTAATTGGTTCCGGCTATTTAAGAGACTTGATAATTTCATTAATGCCCATAAAAATAGCATCTCTTAAAACTTCAGTATAATCTTGATAGTTGTCTGATTTTCTGATAATAGTATCAAATACATCTTTAACCTTGCCGTCAATCATAATTGTAATTCCATCAACATCTTCATTGGTTTCTGCATTCTTAAACTTCTCGGTTAACATTGTTAATGTGCTTTTACTATTCATCATCAAACCACTCTTTCTTAAACTAATTCTGTTCAATTCCCAATATTCTTTTTATGTGTTCATCAATTGGATAGATATCTTCCTTTGGTAGAGTATGGGTATCAAAAGTTCCTTTTCGAATCTCAATACTGCTTTGATGAACGTAAGCGGAGATATCAGTAACATTGCAAATCCAGTCATTAATATATTTTTTTACAATGTCACCTTTAATACCGATTTGGATAGCGCATTTTTCAATCGGATTACCATATATATCTCTGTCAGGATCCCATTGGCACCTAACGTTAGAGGAGGCCAATTTTTTTTTCCAGTCATCATACGAAGAATATATATTTGAATTATAAGAAGAAAGTATGGCCTTTTGCAACAAGGTATCAAAACCTTCTCTTAAAATATCAATTGCTAATATCTTTTCCTGATTAACTTTGGTCCCCCAACCGGATCTATACATCATCCATAAAAAAGAAGTCTTTATCCATGTCATTCTTTCCAGTTTAAATGAAGGGCCAAATGTCTTTAAATTTAGTGCTTCTTCAGCAATCCTTTTGTTATATGCTTGATAAACGCGTATTGTTTTATCATCATATAACGCATATATTTCTTTAATTCTAGCCAAGACAGATACCGCCTTTTAAATTATATTACATTTATGGGGTTATTTCTTCGGAAAAAATTTTGTTTAAATAATCAATAGAACCATCTATCCAGTAGGTATCTTCTTTTGGAATGTACTTATAAAAATCTCGAAATTCACCAATCCACCCTTTTGGCACATATTTTTCAAAAGATAATGACTCAGGGAAAATCGAATATAATCTTTTTTTATCAAAATCTACAAAAAGTGAAGGAGCTAATTCAAGTACAGTAGTATTATATTTTCTATTTAAAATCAGGGCTCTTAAAACATCTGTGTCAACTTTCAAATCGGCAATTTTTCCCAAAAAGAGTTCGGCTGTTTTCTCATTTAAGATAGGAATATTGAATCTAAAATCAAAGTAATTTTCAGGTAAAATGTGAGCATATCCATTATTAATATATTCATTTCTTCTCTTTTCTGCATCTAGAATCCAAAATTCTTTTTCAGTAACATACCATGAGAATAAACCCTTATATACCACTCCAACAATTATGTTTTTTGCATACTCTGGTACAACTTTCAACTTAATTCCTCCATATAATCAAAATAAATACATGGATAAAATCACTAACTTAAGGTATAACTTTTGCGTTAGTTGCATATTCTTCTAACCATTGCACCCATGGGGTAGGTAATTCAAACGAAGTTCCGGGTGTAGTAGGGTCCACAAGTTTGGGTGCGGTCCCTCCTTGATTTAGAATATTTGATCTATATCCTTCTTGAGGAACCAAATTTCCCCTAAGAAAATCGTCAAACCATTTTGGAACTTCCATTTCAATAATCTCCCCTCCGGGTCTTTTGGTATCCCTAAAATATTTTGCATGTTCTAAGTCATAGGCACTAATGTTAAGGTCTGCATCTTTATTAGATATTTTAATGGTACCATTTTCATTCACTATAATTCTTTTCTGACTTGCACGTGGCATAGACCCGCCTTGAACCCTATAGTATTTTACAGTTTCTGAATTTATCTCTTGTTTAATATTTTCAACCGCATCCACTTTTCCTTCCAACTGTAAAGCCGAAGTCTTCACCGGTTTTTGTTGCGGCGGGGTAGGAGAGGACTTTTGGTTTGAAGCCAGTTTCCGGTTCATGGCCGTTTCCGCTCCGGCTCCCGCTACCCCGGCACTCGCGGCAAAGGGGGAGAGATAGGGTACTTCGGCCATTGCTGCCAGGCTCAGTCCGGTTCCGAGCATTTCGGCAGCATAATAAGCATCGGAACCGATGGCCTCTTTGAGGGGATTGCGGGAGGGTTGGTCGCTGCCGGCCATTCCGTAGGCGACATCCTGATTGCCTTCGGCAATATCGGAAACGCCGGTGGTCAGGCAGATTGCTGCGCCAGCCCCTCCGGCCGCAACTGTGCCGATGGCGGCCGCTGCTACCAAAGTGGGCACTGATACCGGAGCGGTTAAAACTGCTAAAGCTACTCCGGCAGCAGCTAATGCTCCCACACCAAGCCAGCATAATAATCCGCCGTTGGCTATTTTGGCTGTCCCTTCGCCGACCCGTCCCCAATTCGGTCCCTTTTTGGGTTTGTCGCCGATGCTAATCGTCCCGCCCCACAGGCACATGTTTTTTGAAGTTTCCAGTAGCGGCGGAGCGCCGTCTACCATCACATCTGCTTTACCGTTAATCCAAGGCATGGTAGTATTGGGGACGCAAGGCATTGGCGTTAGCACCCCATGGTTGGCAGCAGTCGCCGCCGCAACGGTCGGATTATCCCGGCAGCTGCATTTACCGAAGGACGGGATATTCACCATGGGTTTGAAGTCAGTAATATTGGCCTGAAGCTTACCGTTGATCCTCGCGCTTTTCCGGCCGGGAGTCTGCAACTTGACGGTACTGTCACCAAAAGTGCAATTAAGGGTAACACCTTCGGTCACATAACTTTTAGACGGTTCATTGCTGGGTATCTTATTAATGTTTTCTTTATCAGCCATATTTCCTCCTTTCCCCTTAAAATAGGTTGTCACTTGCGAGGTTTCAGTGAAACTGCTACTCCTTTGAGATGGGTGATGCCATCCAGATTAATCGAACTTTCGCCGCAGACCAGTTGGACTTCTTCCTTGGCCTTGATGGTGGCGGTCTGTTCTAGGTCAAAAATTATATTTTTCCTCGCTGTCAGATAAAGCTCATTGTCACTGCGGATTTCAACTCCATGATCATCATTGAGTTTAATCAGAATCTGCCCATCTTTCCGGTTTTTAGCGGTTAGGGATAATTCCCCTTCACTCAGCATCAGCTCTTTACCATGGTTGGTGCCCAGGTATTTGACACTGGGATCTTGGGTCTTTGAACAGCCCTCCGCATCTTTGCGCACCGAATTGATGGCTACAGCATCCTCTTCGTGAACAGTAGGGAAGTAGATCAAAAGCTGGTCGCCGATTTGTGGCATGCAATAAAAACCGCTGTTGCCTTCGGCTGTATAAAAGCTGGAGTAGGGGAACCACCAGGCGGTGTCTTTATCCTGTTGTTTGTCAATATCCAAATGTACCCGGACTTTGTCTCTGGAGATATCAATCACCTTTCCTTTTAAAGACATGCCGGCGATCTTTCGGTTGTAAATCGGTTTTTGTTTCAGCCCGTCTGCGGGACAAAGCTGGTATTCATAGATTAAGGTGCTGTTTTTCAGAACGGCGGTGGATTGGGAGATGATCAGTTTAACTCCTTTAAACTTTACCGGAGTTCCCAGCGGGTAATATTGGCCGGTTTCTACAATAAAGTAAGTAAAGTCGGTAGCAGTCATCCCTTGCAGGTAGTTTTCCGACAGTTCGGCATATTCGGACAGGTTTTTGCCGATCCGGTAGGGCAATTCATCGGAAAAGACGGTCGCGCCGGTTGCGGGATTAGGCAGTCCAAAATAGACTTTGGGTTTGTCAGCCAGGTCATCTGGAATCAAAAAGGCATTAAACCTGGAGGCCAGCCGCATCAATAGCTGCCAGTCGGTTTCGTTGCTTTGAACCACTAATGTTCCCACAGCAGCTCCTTGACAGGCCTGGTCTTTAATACTGCCGCCCGGATAGGCGGAGATAATCTGATTGAGAAGCTCAGTTACTTTCTTCGTATGATCTTGAAATGACCGGTCTTTTAATTTGTAGTCCAGCTCTTTGGTGGCGGAGTGACCTTCAACCTCCAGATAGTAAACTCCCTGAACGGCTTTAACTCCGATTGCGGAGACTCTTCCCTTAAAAAGCGGCCTGGTTTTGCCCGCGGATTTTTGATTAATCACGAGACTATCTTTGCAAGAAGCGGTCCGAATATAGTGGTCTTGCTGCTCTTCGGGAATGATGCCGGAGTAATAGACCTTGGTATGGCAATTAATCCGGCGGGTAATTTTCAGTTCGGTTAATTGTTGTATGGGGTAAGGGGACAAGATTTCCAGATTTTCGTACCCGGTTAAATCGCCAGATAAGCCCATTGGTTAACACCTCTGCTTAAGTTTTTGATTCAAGTTCAATCCTGGTAAGTTTGAAACCGGTAAAATTGCGGCGGAGCATGCTTTCAACCACAATCAAATTGGCAACCAGGTAATTCTCCATCACCCGGTCGATTTGAAACAGCCGGCAAGCTGCCGCCGGTTTTGGATCAAGTACCAGTTTTTTAATGGTTCCATCTTTGTTAAATTGGGTATCTTCCGATAAACAATCCAGCTTGGGGGGGATCAATCCCCAATATAAATGTTGCTCGCCGTGAACTTTATCCGCTAAAACTACAGGTAAAAAAGTGGCTTTTTTCTCAAACCGTTGCAACAGTTGTTTCAGCCGGTCCGATACCAATGGCCAAGGTTTGGCAATAAAATCAATATATTCGGTGTATTCCGCAGTTTTGATATTAAGTTGAATTACGGCGTTTACATCGGGGTGATTTTCAAAATGGGCTTTAAGAGCCCCTGAAGGTTCAACCGGATGTGGAATCCGTTGGTCCTGGGAGAGCAGAAAATAATCCATCAATCAAAACCTCCGTCCGGGAGAGTGACTAATCAATCCAAATAATAACGTCAGCCTGTTGCGGTTCCAGTTTTAAATACGGCCGGGCGGCTTGATTAAAAACCGCCTGCTGTAGTCGAGCTCCATCAAAATTAGTAAATTGGTTAAACCGGGCCTGGTTAAAGTTAGCTCCCTGAAGGTTGGCATATCGAAAATTAGCGCCTTCCAGATTGGCTCCGCTGAAATTTACTCCCCAAACGCTGTGAATATTTAGGTCTAAATCCGATGTAATGCCGCGCGCGCCTTCCGCTCCGGAAAACACTGCCTGTTGCAGGTTAGCTCCGCTAAAGTCAGCATCGTGGAGAATAGCGTCGCTAAAATCAGCTTGGTTAAGCTGACAGTCGGCAAAGCGGGCCTTGCTTAATAAGCAACTTTGAAAGTTCGCCTTGGCAAGATTGCTGCCCTGAAAGTCAACCCGGCGCAAATCATTTCCGGCGTAATCGCCATGGGATAAATCAAGATTTTTCAATACAGCCGCTACATATGAGTTTTCGTGTTTATCTTCCAGCCATTCTTTGATTGCTTCGGCTTCTTTATTCCGTACGTCCTCTTTGTAAACCACTTCCGTAAGATCGTAATATTCGCCGACTCTGATCTCAAACTCAGGTTCCTTGGCGATTTCTGAGAGCTGTGCCGGAAGGGGAGTGTAACTTAAGGCATAATCAGCCAAACTGACAAGCAAGCGATTGAACTTAGGGGCTTCCCGCAGCTTAATTTGTTCCAAGTCAACCGGGGTAATCCGGTTCAGATATTGTCGGCGTGGTCCGTCCAGCTCCCGTTCCAGTTCATCCAGAAATTTAAAGATCGGGTCGGCATCAAAATACGCGGAACATTCCGGGGCATCCAAGTCGAAATACCACTCTTTGGGATAGACATCGATCCGATACTGGGGCTTTCGGAACAAAATTGCCGAACGCAGCATTGCATAATGGATAAACCCTACTTTACCCAATTCGCCTTTTAACTGTCTTGCTTTAATCGCAAGACAAATTTGGCACAACGATTTCTGGAAGTCTGCTGCCAGTTCATCTCGATGTTGCAAGAGATAGTCCTGCGCCTGCAACAGTTTTTGCAACAGTTTGGGTTGGACATAAGTTTGTTCAAAATGTGCTAAAGCTTCAGCTTTCTTCATCGTCTTTGCCTGCTGTAATGCTAGTTGGTCTTAACCTCATCACCGGTAATAATCACCGAGGTTTTGTCCATCTTTAGTTCGCTGGAGTCGCAGGAAATATTGATTCCTTCTTTGGACTTGATAATCACTTTGGCTGCTTCAGACTCCAGCGCAAGGTCTTGTTTGGCGATAATCTTTACCGCTTTTTGGCTGTAAATGGTAATCCCATCTTTATCATTTAACTTGATGTAAATTTGGTCGTCTTTTCCGGTAATCACAATCTCCTCAGGACTAAACATCAGTTCTTTACCGGACTTGGTGCGAAGATACTTGATATTTGGGTCGGAAAGTTTGTTGTGCTTGCTTTCGCTGGAGTCTTTCCGGATGGAACTGATGGCAACGCCTTCTTCTTCCTTTTTACTACCAAAGTAGATTTTCACCCAATCCCCCAGCTCCGGCATACAATACCAGCCGCTGTTTCCTTCGGCTGTGTAGACAGAGGAGTAGGGGAACCAGAAAGCTTCCTCTTTTTTCTGCTCGGGGTCAATCGTCAAATGCACTCGGACCTTATCCTTGGCAACATCGATAACTTTGCCTTCCAGCGATAGGCCGACAATCTGCTCGTTGTAGGCGGTTTTTTGGCTTAACCCTTTTTGGGGCGCAAGCAAATAAAGATGCTTTAAAACACCGTTTTCTAAAAAGGAGGTGGCTTCATAAACATAGAGACGGGTATTCCGAAAACTGACCGCTGCGCCGAGTTCGAGCAGTCTTTCACTTTCTACCTCATAGGAGATGAAATCGTCTTCTTCGATACCGGGCTGGGCATTTTCTGAAGCGTAACGGTAATCGGAGAGCTTTTTGCTGACCCGGTAGTGGAAGTTTTCCAGCTTTGGAGGCTCACCGTTTGCTTCGGGGATCCCCAAATATAGCTTAGGGGTATCGGATAACAAGTAGGGAATCAGTCCGGTATTGAAATGGGAAGCCAGGCGGGTTAGGAACTGCCAGTCAGTTTCATTCCACTGGATTATGACTTTACCAATTTTCTGTTTTTGGGAAGCATAGTCTTTAATGTCCCCATTATATTCATTCACTACTTGTTTAATCAGGTCTTGATAAGTCAGGTTCACGTTCTGAAACGAACGGCTTTTGAGCTTAACGTCCATCAGTTGGGTAAGAGAAGTCGCTTCCACCTCAAGGTAATAAACATCCATTACCATTTTAACTTCCGCTTTGGAAACGATCCCCTTAAAAATCAAGGTTTTGCCGGAATTGAAGTCAACCTGATTCACTTCAATAATTGTTTCCCTGGTCAAATCGTGAATCGGTCGGTCTTTAAGTTCTGCAGCGATAACCCCGCAGACGGACAATCTGGCGTGTTGATTTATTTTCCGGACTAATTTCAAATCCGTTAATTGTTTAAACTTAAAAGGCGAAACTTCGATATTACCGCCTCCGATAAATGAAAACGCCATGGGTATCCCTCCTTAATTTTGGTGCTCCGGCATGGCAAACCCGGCTACCGGCAAACGTTTTTCAACCACGTTTTCAACTTCTGTTTTATCAATTATTTTTACATATTCATTGGTATCAACCTTTTCCAGCTGCAATTCCTTAATCATAGTAGGACTACAGTTTTTAGCCAGTAATTTAATGCGGGTGGCTTGGATTCCCTGACCGGCAAATTCAAACTGATGGCCTCGGTATAATATAGTTAATTGGATTTCATAGGCCGCTGTGATTTCGCTTTTTGTGACAATTTTCCGGAAGACCCCATCCTTAGCGACAAAACCATTCTCAAGGTCTTTGGGATTGTGGGAAATTAGGCTGTACTGATCAGCTCCGACTTTATATAACCGGTATTCTTGACCGTTATGGAAGCCATATTGACCGGATTTGAAGGGGTAGGTGGAGTAATCCGGATGGGTTAAAGTAGTATTCACGGTTTCAGGAGTAATGACTTTGATTGATTCCAACATCTGGTGAAATACCGGCTTCCAGCCTTTAAGGTGGCGTTCGGTGCAGATAAAACTGCCGGTTAAGATCCGTTGTTGCAGTTGCATGAAGAAAGTTAGATTATATACCAGCGAACCCAATACGGGAGTTATCAATTCGAAATATTCAATTCGTTTGCCGTTAACTTCTTTAGTATCATTGCTCTGCCAATCAAGACTGGAATTCAGGCTTTCCAGGATTTGTCGAACTTCGCTTTTGTGGGAAGCAACCTCCGCATCGTTAGTCACTTCCTTTTTAGTATGAAGCAGGGTTATTTGAATTGCGCCGCTTTGATCAGTTAACATTAAGTCGGGTTTTGATTCGGGTTTATAGAATTTTTCCGGCGGGATGGACTGGAAATCTTCCGGGATCATCATTTGCAGTTTGCCGTCTAAGAGTGGGGTTGCAGCAAAGTTAAAACGAGTTCCGCCGATCACCGCAGTACCTGTTCTGATGTCGAGGGATGCAAAGCGGTTGGCAGGGCCGGCTTTTTTCTCTCGGGAAACATCAATTAGCCGGATTATTTTCTCATCCAAGTGGGAGGGATTGGACATTATAAATCACCCCATAGTGGATACTGTTTGCATTATTGGAATTAATTGTATAGTATTCTCCATTGATATTATGTATCCTTTTAGAGTGAGCTGTTTTTGAGAATTTAAAATTGGGCAACTTAATTTAGGAGTTCATAAAATAAAATCAAGTCATCCTGGACAAGATGGATGACTTAGAACCCTCTTGAGGGCCAATGACGACTCGTTCGTTTATGGCTTCGGTCACCGGGCGATAGGGGGCTTGGCCCATTCCGGCCAGGATGAATCTGTTTTCACCCGGTATTAAAATCAGACTACGGCCTTGTTCAAGTTGGGTAAGGCCGTATGGGTGCTGCTTTCCTCCGGTTCATCCCAGGCTAAGACAAACTCCGGTTCGGTCATTGGTTCTTTAAATTGGGGAAATTTGGGGATTTGTGCGTCAATGGACATCGTTTTATCTTTCGAACATTATTATGAATCTAATGAAGAAGATATATGCGCAGTTTGTAGGGTCGGAATAGAATCAAAGGGTCTTTCTTGACTAAATTTCAGCACTAATATCCTTTTAATCCGATAAGGGCCGATATTTATCAGGCATCTCATCCCGTGCCAGTTTGGTGAGATTTTTGATAAAGTCGGTTTTAGCGGCAGTGTACCCGTCCCGATCAAACTCGTATTTCTCTTTGAGGTTGAGCTTAAGTTCGGCGTATCTTTTGGCGACATCGGAATGAGAGCTCAGATAGTCTCTAAAGTAAAGTTCATCCCAATCACCACTGTATCTTACGTGAAGGTGGTATACTTGACCCTTAAAGCCTTCCGGAGTATAACCTTTCATAAACATCATATGAGGAGGCGGGTTGTTAGGTTGGGGGCTGTAAATATAGCCCAGTCCCCGGAGGGCCGCTATTAGTTGATCAAGATCGGTATTTGTTTCGATTTCCAGAAGAATATCCACAATTGGCTTTGCCGGCAGATTAGGTACTGCAGTGCTGCCGATGTGACTGATTCGAACAATGTTATCAGTACCAATTTTTTCTTCGATTATCACCTTTTCCTTTGCGTAACTATCCTTCCAGGCCGGGTTAGGTTGGCTGATAATTATCGGAAACAGCTTCCAAAGTTCTTCATTGGTCATCTCATCCAAGGATTTTGCCATAAAAAAACCTCCCTTGACCAGAATCATTTTTAAGGGTTAATAATTC
>DATCLA010000062.1:0-9615 GCA_036564195.1 Bacillota bacterium | reverse complement strand
GGCTGACTATTATCCTACCCTAACAGCCTCCGGTTCATATCAAGGGTCAAATCAGGATTCGGATTGGGATAAAGTCTGGGCTTTAAAACTGGATCTTTCCGGAACAATCTTTGACGGTAAAGCAACCAAAGCTAAAGTTGCTGCAGCCGAGGTGGGTGTTAAAGAACAGGAAAGTATTGAATTACAATTAAGGGATACCATCCGTCTGGCGTTGGAAAGTGGGCTGCAATCTTTGGAAGAAAGCTGGGAAACCATCAAGGTTCACCATGCTAATATTGATCTGATGCAAAACGCGCTTCGGTTGACTCAGCTGAAGTTGGAAGAAGGTTTGGCAACTACGACCGATTTAATGGATGCCCAATTGGATTTGGATGAAACCTTAAACGATTATTATAGCGGTATTTGTAATTACTTAACGGCTTTAGCCAATTTGGACTTGGTTTTGGGGAAAGAGATCAAATAAAACGGAGGAGTTTCAAGATGAAAAACAAAGGCAAGTATTTGGTGTTAATTGGCATAGTTACTGTAGCCCTTGTGGTGGTCTGGTGGGGTTTTAGAAGTGCTAAAGCAAACGGAGGCAAAGCAGGATTGCCGTCCGGGAGACCAGGAACGGGATTTGATAATAATGATCACCCGGTAAGCGTCACTACTGTTCAGGTAAAACGGGTTACAATGCAAAACAGTATCATCTTGAATGGTACAGTCAAACCAGTCCAAGAGGCAGAAATTAGTGCCAGGGTATCCGGAAAAGTGACTCAAATCTATTTTGAACTGGGACAGCAGGTTAAAAAGGGTGATGTCCTTTTTAAGCTCGATGACCATGATTTACGTCTGGAACTGCAGCAGACCGAAGCAGCATTAAAAGTAATCCAGACTTCGTTAAGTAGTTCCTTAGTAACCGCTGAAACCAACTATCTGGATGCAAAACGACAATATGAACGGTTAAAACGGCTCTATGATAAACAGATCGGATCTAAACAGGAATTGGAATTGGCCGAGTCCGCCTATAAGGTGGCGGAAGAGAACTATAAGTCCGCGAAATTAGCTGAACAAAGCGGTACAACCAACGCCAAGGCACAATTAGAGAAAGCCCGGTTAGCGTATGATGTGGCTAAGACCCAATTGGATTATACGGTAGTTCGGGCACCGATTAGCGGGACAATTGCCACCAAGGATATTAAAATTGGTCAGTATGTTAGTAGCAGCACTACAGTAGCTACGATAGTTGATTTATCGTCATTACTAGTCGAAACCGACGTCCCGGAAGATAAAATCAATCAGCTTCACGTTGGAGACCAAGTCGAAGTTAGTGTCAAGGCTGTTTCCAACCAACCACTGGCAGGGAAAATCAGTGCAATTGCACCGGCGGTGAATAATACAACATTAAATTATCCGGTGAAGGTTCGGGTGCCCAATCAACAAAACCGGTTAAAGAGCGGCATGTTTGCTACGGTTAAATTCAATTTGAATCAAGCAGAACAGGTTTTGGCAATCCCCATAGCTTCCTTAGGTGAAGAGGATGGCCGTAAATTTGTTTATACCATAAATAAGGGAATTGCGGCCAAAAAATTCATTAAAACCGGAATTAGTGATAGTAAAATGGTTCAAGTAACTGCCGGGTTAAGCGAAGAAGACCAGGTCGTCGTGAAAGGCGTCAACCAGTTAAAAGCCGGATCGAAAGTCAGGAACGTTAAATAATCAAGAGCGAAGGTGTTGCAGATGAAAATTCATGAACTCTCTATCAAACATCCGGTTACAGTCTTAATGGGTGTCTTGATTGTACTGGTGTTGGGTGGTGTCTCCCTGCTGCGGTTGTCGATTGATTTAATGCCGGATATTGATATTCCGGTTGCAATCGTATCGACTCAATATGAAGGTGTGGGTTCCGAAGAGATTGAGAGTATGATCACCAAACCGTTGGAAAGCACCCTCTCTACCATCAATAATATGAAAAGTATCACCTCCAAGTCATCGGAGGGAAACTCCCTAGTGATAGTGGAATTCAACTATGGAACTGATCTGGATTTTGCCTCTTTGCAAATGCGGGAAAAAATTGATGCGATTAAGGACTCCCTGCCCGATGATGCTGATGAACCTACAGTAATGAAGATCGATCCCAATAGCATGTCTGTGGTGCAGCTGGGGATAACCAGTAAAAATGGTATTCTGGATGAAGTGGCCTTAAAAAATTTGGTGGAAGATAAGATTAAGCCGCGTCTGGAACGGCTGGATGGAGTAGCGTCGGTTTCAGTTTACGGTGGTAAAACCAGGGAGATTAAGATTGAGGTTGATCCGCAGCGGGCGGCACAGTATGGCTTAACCTTAGATAAAATTGTAGCTAAGCTGCGGGCGGAAAATTTAAACGAACCGGGCGGGACGGTTGAATATGCCCAAAAAAATCTGCTGGTTCGGACCATGGGGAAATTTGAGTCGCTGCGCCAGATTGAGCTTATTCCCATTACTATTCCCTCCGGCGGGACAGTTTTTCTTAAAGATGTGGCCACCGTTTCTGATGATTTTGAAAAAGACTACACTTATGCCCGGATGAATGGGGAGAATAGTATTGGCGTCGGTGTCAAGAAACAGTCGGCTGGCAATACGGTAAAAGTAGTTAACCTTGTTAAGAAGGAGTTGGCCAAGATCCAGCGGGAGTATCCGAATCTGGATGCTAAGGTCGTTTTTGACCAGGCTAAATTTATTGAAAGTTCAATTAATAATGTAGCTGATAATGCAGTGTCCGGCGGATTGTTGGCAATTCTGATTCTAATCCTGTTTTTACATAACTTCCGGACTGCATTGTTTATCGGCACTTCGATCCCGATTTCCATTATCGCTACATTTGTGTTAATGTATTTTACCGGAATCACTTTAAACACAATTTCCCTGGCTGGCCTAGCACTGGGTGTCGGGATGTTGGTTGATAACTCCATCGTCGTTTTGGAAAACATTTATCGGTACCGCCAGGAAGGTCATAGTATGCTGGAAGCAGCCCGTTGGGGCACGAATGAAGTCGGTGGAGCCCTGTGGGCATCAACCCTGACGACTGTGGTAGTCTTTCTTCCGATTGTGTTTACGGAAGGAATTACCGCGCAAATCTTTAAGGAGTTGTCGTTGACTGTTACCTTTTCATTATTAACTTCAATTGTGGTAGCCTTGACTTTGATTCCATTACTTTGCTCCCGTTATTTAAAGATTGACGATGAAAAACACCAATATTGGGGCGGGCGTTGGGTTAACGCAATTATCCATGGGTGGACAAAAGGTTTGGAACGGGTCGTGGCGATTTATCGACCAGTGCTTTGTTGGGTACTGGAACACCGGAAAATAACGGTTATAACTGTAGTAGGAGTGTTTATTTTTAGTCTCTGTTTGATTCCGTTGGTAGGAGTAGAGTTCTCACCGGAATCCGACCAAGGACGTTTCAAAATTGATATTAAACTGCCTACCGGAGCCTTGTTAAGTGACACCGATCAAGTGACTCGCCGGGTTGAAAGCATGATTAATACTATTCCGGAATTGGAAAAGTACTTTGTCACCGTAGGGAGTTCCGGGGGTATGCGTATGGGGGGTTCTTCCGGTGAGTCCCATTGCGCTTCGATTAATGTAACGTTACAACCGGTTTCGCAACGAAAACGCAAAACCGCAGTGATTGTTGATGAAGTCCGTAAAAAAGTGACGGAGATTGCCGGGGCCCAAATTCAAGTACGTGAAATAACCTCTTCCATGGGTGGCAGGGGTGGTGGCACCAGAACCCCAGTCCAAATTGAAATCCACGGCAGCGATTTTAAGGTTCTTGAACAATTGTCCGAAAAAGTCAAAAATATCATTGCTAAGGTTGATGGGATTCGGGAACCGGAAACCAGTGTGGAAGAAGGGCGGCCGGAGGCCCGGATTGTGGTTGATCGCAAGAAAGCGGCTGATTACGGGATTGGCGTTTCGGAAGTGGCTTCGCTTCTGACCACTGCCATTCAGGGAACAGTGGCTACTTCCTATGAGATTGGTGGTGACGACTATAATGTCCGGGTGCAGTATCCGGAAGCCTCACGGCAAACTTATGAACAGTTGCAAAATCTTTATATAATCACCAACTCCGGTCTCCAGGTGCCCTTAATGAATATTGCTCAAATTAAACTGGATGAAGGACCGGTAGAAATCACCAGGGAAAATCAGGAACGCTATGTAACAGTTACGGCGCAAATCTTTGGCAGAGATATCGGTTCCATTAACCGGGACATTCGGTCCGAATTAACCAAACTAACCTTGCCTGAGGGATATACCATCTCTTACGGAGGTGATGCCGAAGATATCAATGAGATGTTTTCCAGTTTGGGGCTGGCTTTAATTTTATCAGTATTGCTGGTATATATGATTATGGCTTGCCAGTTTGAATCATTGTTGCAGCCATTGATCATTATGTTTTCAGTGCCGGTAGCCTATTCCGGCTCAATCTTCGGTCTCGTGATGACCGGGAGAGCGCTGGGAATGACCTCTTTTATCGGGGTGATTATGTTGGCGGGGATTGTAGTTAATAACGCAATTGTCTTGGTTGACTATGTTAATACTTTGAAAAAGCAGGGCATGGGGACGCATGCTGCCTTAATCCAGGCTGGTCCGACCCGGTTAAAACCGATTTTAATGACTACTTTGACCACAATTTTGGGTTTGGTTCCCTTGGCGTTGGGATTGGGAGAGAGCGGCGAGACGATGGCACCAATGGCCACGGTGGTAATTGGCGGTTTAACCACTTCAACTATTTTGACTTTAGTGATTGTACCGGTAGTCTATTCCTTATTTGACGACTGGCATGAGAAACGGGCCCAGGGAAAAGCCCGGCGGCAATTGGCAACTAACAAAATGGCTATAGAAGATTGACATGGATTTACTAATAAAAAATATATAAATTAGGTGAGCCCGGCCTTCACGAAAAGTGTGAAGCCGGGACTTTTTATGTAAGCGGTAAACTTTATCTACCTGTAAATTGATTGTGTCAAGTCAAGTTCGCAATTTTCCATTGGGACCCTATCAGATTAAGCTGCTTGACACCTAGTTATGATTTGCTGAAGGATGTCTTTTTTAATATAGAGCCTAGAGGTTTCCCAGTCCTCAGCGTACTCCATTAGGTATTAGACTGAGATAACCCACCGCAGAACTCGCCGATTTCCTTCAGTGACAGGATTGAATCAGATCTCGATTTTTTGATGATTCTTAGTTATTCATTAGACAATAGACCTCAAGTTTATAATTGTATTTATCCTTCATTCTTTTTGAAATATCAAGAAACCTGGATTTGTCATCTTCCGTCATAAAAATGTTTTTTGTTCATTTCCGCGCAGGATCACTTGGTAGGTAGAGCATTTTTCTTTGATTCGGGATACTCTGAGCATTGTTGATTTTCCTTTCATACTTTGTGACTATACTATACAAAATAGAAAATTCAATTCAAGAACCGTCCCCGATTTTCCTTAACATAAATATTGACATTATGGTAAACAAATTGTAAAATAATGGTATATACTGGTGTGAGTTATTGCTGTTGTTACATAACCGGTAGCTAAATATTACCCAACCAGCAACCAATAATTTCTAATATTGCATCAATATTAATTACGTGACGGTCGATTTTTTGAGGTGATCGCTTAATGAATATTGAGCAATTTGAAAGTATTATTGAGAATAACCCCACTATTTTTAAGATGGTTAAATATTGTCCGTATGAGATCTTGAGACATTGGGAGTATGTGAAATATCTAAATGGCGATATCGTCTGCCATCAGGGCCAACAATATGATTGCTTTTATATTATTCACAAAGGCAGAGCAGATATTTATTTCATGTCGGAAACCGGTAAAAAGTATTCCCAAGCCATTTATCAACCCGGAGATTACATCGGTGAACTGGAGATATTTGACAGAAGGCCATATAGCTGTTATGTTAAGGCATTGACTGATTTGTACCTGATTAAAATTCAGCGGGACTATTTTATGCAATGGCTGGAATTGGATCGAAATTTCAGTATCAATCTGGTTCAAAGTTTGTGCAACCATTTTTACAGGCTATCCCAAAAAGCCGGTGAGGATGCTCTTTACACACTTAAGAACCGAGTTTGCAATTATCTGTTATCATATGGAAACAGCCGGGAAATGAACGATGCTGCTCCAAAAAAAATTGTGCTCGAACGGGAAAAGTTAAGCGACAGGTTTGGAGTTACTCCCAGAAGTATTAATCGTATTTTAATGTATTTAAGAAAAAAAGGCATCATTGAAATAGCCGCCAATGTGATTGTGATTAAAAATAAAGCCGGATTAATTAGCGAGGGAAAAAGCGACTGGAATGAATAAATAATGGAAAGAAAAAATCGGTTTTTACAGCTCAATGTGTATTATAAATTTGAAATTATATTACAAAAGGAGAATGAATATGGTAAAGAAAATCTTGGGGTCGCAGAGGTTTACCACAGCTTCGCTTATTTTGATACCGGCTGCAGTCGGAATTAACTTTATCGGTAAATCATTGGCAGGGATATTAAAGTTACCCCTCTGGTTGGACTCAATCGGGACGGTTTTGGCCAGTATGTTGGCGGGGCCGGTTATTGGTGCCCTAAGTGGGGCAATTAACAACATTATTTATGGCCTGACGATGGATCCGATCGCTTTTGTTTATGCCATTACCAGTGTAGCAATAGGACTAACAGTTGGAATCATGACTCACCGGGGGTGGGTAGCCAACCTGTGGCAGGCGTTATTGGCGGGAGTAATTGTGGCTGCGGTTGCCGCGGTGGTTTCTACCCCGCTTAATATCGGTTTTTGGAAAGGGCAAACCGGGAATGTTTGGGGTGATGCGCTGTACGCCTTGTTAATTGCAAAAAAAAATCCGGTTTGGCTGGCTTCGTTTTTAGATGAATTACTTGTTGATCTGCCGGATAAGATTGCCACAGTGGTGATTAGTTTCGGTATTTTTAAAAGCCTGCCTCCACGTTTGACGGTTTTATATGATAACAAGAATCAAACGGACAAACTTTAACGGCTATACCAAAAAGTGAAGTTAATTGCGGCAAGGCTGCGTTTTGAGTAACCTGGTCTTTTCGGGAGGTTTTCATTTGAAGCAATTCAGTCTTTATCAACCCGGAGATTCATTAATTCACCGTCTGGATCCGCTGTCCAAAATACTTTATATCCTTACCGTAGTGGTGTTTTCTTTTGTAATCCCTCTGCCAATTCCCGCCTTGATCACCTTGTTTTGCAGTGGGATTCTTTTGTTGGTCGGAAGGGTTTTGCCGAAAGTAATTCCGCTAATGATGTATAGTGGGTTTGTCTTGGCATCGGTAATGATTATCCAAGGGCTCTATATGGCTGAAAATAAGACTCCGGTAATGGTTGCGGGCCCGTTGGTATTTTACAGCGAAGGAATAACATATGCTTTGAGACTGTGTTTGCGGGTATTGAATCTCCTTGGTGCCTTTGCGGTACTGGTTTTAACGACTAAACCTGCAGATTTAATCGAGAACCTGATAAATAAGGGATTATCCCCACAAGTCGGTTATGTGTTTGCTTCGATACTGCAGATCATTCCGCAACTGGCTGTGAAGGCGGGGATGATTTTGGATGCTCAACGTTGCCGTGGTCTGGAGACTGAAGGGAATCTTGGTGTCAGGGTTAAAGCATTTTTGCCCATCATCGGCCCGGTAGTAATCAATTCCTTACTGGATACCCAGGAACGGGCAATGGCCTTGGAAGTTCGAGGATTTAACCGCCGCGGTCCCCGAACCTATCTTAAAGAGTATCGACCGTCAGTTTATGAAATGACAATTCAGTGGGGCTTAATACTGGTGATGGCGGTAGCGTTAATTTGGAGGATTATTCGATGGCATCAGTAATTGTGGAAAATTTAAAATATCGCTATCCGTTAGCCCAGGAGCTAGCACTAAAAGGAATCTCCTTCAAGGTGAAAGAGGGGGAGTTTATTGGGCTAATCGGAGCGAATGCCGCCGGAAAATCAACGCTTTGCCAGGCCTTAACCGGTTTGGTACCCCGGTTTTACCGTGGAGCATATGCCGGTCGGGTAATCGTGGGAGGATGGGAAGCAGCCAGTTCTGACCGGAGTGAAATGGCTTTAAAGGTCGGAATGGTTTTTCAAAACCCCTTTACTCAACTAAGCGGGGTCAAACTTACAGTGTACGAAGAAGCGGCCTTCGGATTGGAGAACCTAGGTTTGCCGCGGTCGGAAATGATCCGGCGCATTGATTGGGCATTAAAATTGCTGGGCCTGTATAGATATAAAGACCGTAATCCCTTGACCCTTTCCGGCGGGCAAATGCAACGGCTGGCGATTGCGGGGACACTGGCACTAAAACCGGAAGTATTGGTCCTGGACGAACCAACTTCACAACTGGACCCCGCCGGGGCGGAGGAAATTTTTCAAGCTGTCCATGAGCTTCACCGGGAAGGAGTGACGGTGATTATGGCTGAACATAAAGTCGAAAAGCTGGCCAGATATGCGGAGCGGATCTTGTTATTGGATCGTGGAGAGCTGATTGACTTCGCCACTCCTTCTCAAATCTTTTCTCGGAACGATTTGGAAAGTTATGGGGTGGCCGCTCCTGTATACACCAGGATCTGTCGGACCTTGGGTGCGGTTGATCCCGAATCAGGACTGGTTCCGGTAACTTTTGAGCAAGCTTGCCGGGCACTGGAGTATCACTATGAGTAATATTATTATCAAAGATCTCCGTTTTTCCTATAGGCCTCAGGAAGAAGTTTTAAAAGGGATTAATCTGGTTTTTGAACATACCGCTACTGCGATTTTGGGGCAAAACGGAGCCGGAAAAACTACTTTGGTGAAATTATTGAAAGGTCTATTAAGGCCGAACTCAGGCGTAATTTATGTGAATAATCACAATATTTGTGAAATATCGGTTGCCAGGTTGGCCAAAACTGTTGGCCTGGTCTTTCAAAATCCCAACGACCAGATTTTTAAGAGTACCGTTGTTGATGAAGTGATGTTTGGCCCGTTGAATATCGGGCAATCCGTCGCCCGGGCCTTGGAAAACTCGCTTAAGGCTTTGGAGTTGGTGGGGTTGCTGGGTCACCGGAGGACTCATCCTTACGATTTGAGTTTATCGCAACGTAAATTGGTTAGCATTGCTGCGGTTATTGCCATGGAACCGGAGATTGTAATCTTTGATGAACCAACCATTGCTCAGGACTATCACGGCAGAGAGCGGATCAAGGGAATAATTAACGATTTGAAAACCCAAGGTAAACTGGTGTTGACTATAAGTCATGATCTGGATTTTGTTGCTGAAACTTTTGAACGAACGATTCTGTTGCATGAGGGTCAAGTCATTATGGATGGAGCGACCCGCAGGGTATTCAGTTTCGGGGAACTCTTAAACTGGGCCGGACTGGGACTGCCGCATGTGACGGAACTGGGCCGGGCTTTGGGCTGCACGCAGACTTTCCTGACTCCGGAGGAATTTATAGGTAAATTTGGGGATGGTTTCTGAATTATTATTTCAACAGCTTGCCCACAGCCGACTGAGATAAACTGCCGTGGAGCTAAGGAAGTTAGCTGTTATTTTTATCTTATTTGGTTACTAAATTAGAAGACACTGCTTGG
>DATCLA010000061.1:0-3785 GCA_036564195.1 Bacillota bacterium | reverse complement strand
AGATTGAACAGATCCATGAGATGCTGGAAAAACTGAACCTCTCCGATGAAGTACGCAAGCAGGCAGAGAGGGAACTGTGGCGGCTCACCCAGGCCACTGCCAAGGAAAATGAGCTGGAAAGCTTGCTTAAAGCCAATGGTTTTCAAAACACCCTGGCTACGATCAGTCCCAATCTAGTTACGTTGGTAATTGCTGATAAAATTCAGCCGCACCAGGTTAAACTAATCGGGCAAATGGCTTCGGAAGTTACTTCCTATAAAATTGATCAGATCCAGATTGTGAAAAGGGAATAATTATACCAAGTTACATATTCTATTAAAAAATGGTAAAAGATACATTAACTGATATAAAACCTGCTCAATCATTATTAAAAATCCGGGATGCTAACCCGGAAGGGATATTTGCTCCGGTTTTATTGATCTTTTGGCGGTTTCATAATTGCATTCAATAAGCTTTAACGCAATATCTGGTGCTTAGGGATTAATTAATCTCTCTATCACTATTAAACTATCTAAATCCATTTAAATGAAGAATAAAGAATTATGAAAATCCCTCGAATTTAAAAAACAAAAGCAGGAAAAAAATGCTTCCTGGTGAATAAAATTATTTAATTATCTTTTCCCATTCCTAATAAGGAGGACAATCAATGAACATAAAGGAACTGAAGGAACTGGTTAAGATGTTGGATGGGACCGACATTGTTGAGTTAGATTATGAACATGAAGGGACGAAAGTAACGATAAAAAAGGGGTATGACCATTTGCCACAGCTACTTCCCCAAGCTGCTCCATTAATGGCCATGCCAGGTTCCGGTTATGTCACAGCTCCGGTCCAAACCAGTCCCCCTCCAGCTCAGAACCCTTCGATGTCCGAAACTAAAAATGAGGGACTTGGACCAAACCAAGTCTTTATTGTTGCGCCAATGGTAGGTACTTTTTACCGAGCCCCCGGGCCCGATGCCGAACCGTTTGTCCAGACTGGTCAGACGATTGAGGCCGGACAAGTTGTCTGCATTATTGAAGCCATGAAGTTGATGAATGAGATTGAGAGCGAATATAACGGGAGGATTGTTGATATATTGGTTCAAAACGCTCAACCGGTAGAATATGGGCAACCTCTGTTTATCTTAGAAAAGGCTTGACCCTTATTTACCGGAGGTGAAATAATGTTTAAAAAGATTCTAATTGCCAATCGGGGCGAGATTGCGTTGCGCATTATCCGGGCCTGTAAAGAAATGGGTATCCAGACGGTAGCCATTTATTCCGAAGCGGATCGTAATGCGCTGCATGCCCATTATGCCGATGAAGCGTTCTGTGTGGGACCGGCTCCCAGTAACCGGAGCTATTTGAATATTCCCAATATTATCAGTGCCGCCACATTGGCAGGGGTTGACGCCATTCATCCCGGCTACGGATTTTTAGCTGAAAACGCCCGGTTCGCGGAGATTTGTGAGACCCATCACATTAAATTTATCGGTCCTACCGCTGATGCCATTGAGAAAATGGGTGATAAGGCTATTGCCAAACAGACCATGAAAGATGTTGGTGTACCGGTAATTCCCGGCTCCGACGGGGTAATCACCGATGAGCAGACTGCCTTGGAGGTGGCGGCGGAGATTGGCTATCCGGTGATTATTAAAGCCTCAGCCGGCGGTGGCGGTCGGGGTATGCGAGTGGTAACCAACCGAGAGGAACTGTTAAACGCCTACCGTACTGCCCGGGCTGAAGCGGAGGCGGCTTTTGGTAACCCCCAAGTTTATATGGAGAAATATATTGAAGAGCCCCGGCATATTGAGGTTCAAATCTTGATTGATGAATACGGAAATGGAGTTTATCTCGGAGAACGCGATTGTTCAATCCAGCGGCGCCATCAGAAAGTAATCGAAGAATCACCATCACCGGCGGTAACACCGGAGGTACGGCAACTTTTAGGCGAAGCGGCAGTGATCGGGGCCAAGTCGGTCGGTTATACCAATGCCGGGACCATCGAATTTTTATTAGATAAAAACGGGCAGTTTTATTTTATGGAGATGAATACCCGTATCCAGGTGGAGCATCCCGTTACCGAATTAGTTACCGGTATAGACTTGGTTAAGGAACAGATTAAAATTGCCGCCGGGATGGAGTTGGGGATGACTCAATCGGACATTATAATTCGAGGTCATGCTATTGAGTGCCGGATTAACGCCGAGGATCCGACAGCTGATTTCCGGCCTTCACCGGGACGGATTACTTTATTTCATCCTCCCGGCGGCCCCGGAGTGCGGGTCGATAGTGCTGTATATCAGGAATATCAGATTCCCCCTTATTATGATTCGCTAATCGCGAAATTGATTGTATGGGCGGAGTCGCGTGACGCGGCAATCGCCCGGATGGTCCGGGCTCTGGATGAATTTGAAATTGAAGGGGTCAAGACTACCATTCCATTTCATTTGGAGGTTTTAAATAATCCTTACTTTAAGGCGGGGGAGTTTTATACTGATTTTATCCCGACTCGAATTTTTGGAGCAAAAGGAAGTATAGCCGCAACCGGCTCCGACTAAAATGTGAAGCAGATAAGTTTTGACATAAAATAAATAGGGGGTGTCGCAAGGTGATTGAGCAAGTTGCCAAACATGACAGCGGCAGTGTTCGGATTGCTAACGAAGTAGTCAGCATTATTGCCGGACTGGCAGCTACCGAGGTCAAGGGAGTCGCCGGAATGAGCGGTGGGATTGTCGACGGTTTTGCCGAATTATTAAAGAAAAAAAATCTGACCAAAGGTGTCAAGGTTGAGGTAGGCGAGAAGCAGACAGCAGTCGATTTATATATTATTATTGATTATGGTGCGAAAATACCTGAGACAGCCTATCTGGTCCAAGAAAATGTCAAACGGGCGATTGAGAGTATGACCGGTCTGGAAGTAGTAGAAGTCAATGTCCACATTCAAGGCGTAGAGTTTAAAACGGACGATAACAATGAGACTAAAGTTCGCTAGGAGGAAGGTGCTGACAATGAAAATCGGAGATCGCTTTTTAAATCTCTTAAACGCCATTGTCTTGTTTATATTAGGGATGATTCTGGTCACAGTGGTCTGGCGGTCGGATTGGATCGTGGACAAGCTGGTTGCATTCACTGATAAAGAGCGTTTTTGGGTGCTGGTAGTAGGAATTGTGACTATGATCTTAGCCTTCTTATCCTTTAGCAGAGCTTTGCAACGACGCCGTGAAGAGAAGACGATTATTCACCAAACCCAGTTCGGAGAGGTTCAGATTGCGGTTTCAGCGGTAGAAAGCCTTTCGTTACGGGCTGCGAAGCGGATCAAAGGGGTCAAAGATGCCCATGTCGGTGTCAGGGCGGACAGTACCGGTTTGGATGTTTTTATTGAAGTTACGGTCAACCCGGACTTAAGTATCCCGCAGATCTCCGAGGAAATTCGGATTAATGTGGATGAATACTTGCAGGAAACCGTGGGAATTCACGTTAACTCCGTAAAAGTACTCGTAACCAAGATCGCTGGGGAGGCCGTGAAAGCGCGGGTTGAGTGAGGAAAGGGGTACTGTAGATGGATGATTTCAGGGCGTTATTAAAAGAATTAGTAGAATTCCAGGGACGGATCCTGGGAACCATCATCGGTTTAATTGCCGGTTTAATCTGGGCATTTGTTGGTTTTGGACGTGCTTTTGCCTTCGTACTGTGCATTATTGTCGGCTATTTGATTGGAAAACGGATTGATGGGAAAGAATCGCTCAAGGATATTATCAGCCGGGTTCTGCCCCCCAAAAAATAGGAACAGGTGATGTTAAA
>DATCLA010000060.1:0-2474 GCA_036564195.1 Bacillota bacterium | reverse complement strand
CGGGAAAACGGAAGACGGATTTGCCAAATTGAAATGGATTTCCATGCTTCCATCGGGAAAATGAGCATTATTTAATCAAAAATGAAAAGGCTGCTGATCCTGTCGGGGGGAGGAGCCAAAGGTGCTTTTCAGGCGGGGGTTATTTACAATCTGGTGCGAAGCGGTAAATTGAAAGACGATGAAATTTTTGCCGTTGCCGGGACTTCCGTTGGAAGCATTAACGGGTTATGGTGCGCTTCCAACGCTGCACTAACCCCCCGCGGCATGGAGCTTATGAAGGATATGTGGCTGTCTCTCAAACCCAGAAATGTTTATAAGCAGCAACCCAAGTGGTTTGCCTTTCTGAAGGCACTTATTCTAAAAAGAAATTATATTTTTGACTTTTCACCGCTTGAAAAACATCTCCACGAAAAGATTGTCCCCCTTCTGAAATTCAATAAGATTTACATAAATTGCTCTGTAAACCTTCAGACCGGCAAATCAAGTGGTATTTATGTGGAGGAAGATAAAATGTTTTTTGGAGACTCGGAAGTAGTTTCTGATAGAGAAGAAATGCTGGTCAAATCTGTTCTTGCTTCCTGCGCAATTCCCGTGGTATTTCCTCCTGTTAAAATCGGGAAGTACAGTTATGTAGACGGTGGGGTGCGCGAAGTTATTCCCGTCGGGTTTGCCATTTCCAATCTGAGAAAGCACGGACATATTAAAGGTGGCGATGAAATAAATGTGATTATCGTATCCTGCTCGCCCCTGCATACTCTTAAGGAAGAAGAAAAAAACTTTTACGAAAATCTTTACGCCATTCTTGCCCGATCTTATGACATTCTCTGGCAAGAACACCTTGAAAACGACGTGAGACAGATCAGTCTTTACAATCTCATTTATAAAAACAACAATGACATCAAAAGTGAGATTGTGAAATTAAACGTTGAAATGTACACACCTGTCAAAAAGCTTGGCGACGCAACCGACTTTACGCCAACAACACTCCAGAAGTATTTTGAAATGGGCGAACGGGGTAATTTTATCAACTATAGAACTACATAAAACCTTTAGGTGTTATGTAAACATAATGATTAAATGTTATCGAGGCGCTACCAGCATAACCTGTTGTATTTCTCAGAAGCTGATCATTGATATGGCTCAAATATCGAACTTGCCAAGATATTAAAACATTCCCCACACAGTCGGATTCCGACCCCACTATAATCCCATCTCTCCAAAAAGCATTGATACTCATATAATATTTTGGTTCCGGGTAAGAAGCAAGACCGTCGTTAAACGAATACACAATGGACATTGAATTGGGACATTCACTTACCGTAGACACAGCCGATGCAATATCTATATTTCCAAAAATGGGGTTTGATGTGGTAATACTCATAGTAAGTATTATATCAAACTGATCAATCGAAGGACCTGTTACAGCGTTTACATCGCGATATCTGTAGAAACTATAGGTATTGTTTCTAACCACTATATTATCACCGTCTTGAAAACTATCACCAATGTTGAGATAACTTATGGTTGTAAAACCGTTAATGGTCCACTTACCAATTCGGAGATTGTTATAAATGGGGGGATAGTTAAGCGAAGTGGAAAGTTTTTTCTCTGTAACGGAAACACCATTGATCTGCGTAAGATTCGATCCCGTTACGGAGAAAGTTACATTGGGTGCACTTGAAGTCATTGTCATATCCATTTGCCACTGGGTGTACACCGACACAGAGACACCGGGGGCGAGAGTAATGTGAAGCGGGTTGACGGCTGTGGAATGTTTTGTGTTAATTCCAACACCCGAAACGGTTGTAAAGAAAATATAGGGTGAAGGTGAGCTTATAGTGATATTGGCTATCTGATTATTTGTGCTACTTGCTGTAATTCCAAATGAACCGGTAACATATTTACCAACCACAACGATGTTAGGGCTGTCCACATTCCAGTTGGACACCGTAATACCCACCTGACCGGAAGGGGCGGTTCCTGTAGCAACCGCATGAAACGAAACCGATTTGTAAAACACTCCCGAAAGAACGTTTCCATAATTTGTGGGGTAGTTGAATGAAAAAGTAAAGATGATAGACTGGCTGTAATCTACGGGACCGTTAGGATAGAAATAAACATTGAAGGAAAATCCTCCCGGAGGGTTGAACGTATATCCCGGAGTATGAGTATCCACAACCCAGTTCCCATCATCAATGGCGACTCTTACCCCGCTGAAAGTTAACGTTATGTTACCCGTATTCTGAACGACAAGATCACGAACTTCTACCCCTGTACCGGCGGTTGTACTGAAATCGCCGGGGTTGTCAATTGAAACGTTAGCCGTTTTAAGAATGGCGGGAATCGATACCGAAACGGGGATTTTAACCGTACCGGCACTCGCCAGAAATGATACGCTGGTGCCGAATGTAGCCGTCTGAATTGCCGTATTGTTAGGATAAACGTCAAAAGAAATTGTTGTCTTAAAATCGCTT
>DATCLA010000059.1:0-11752 GCA_036564195.1 Bacillota bacterium | reverse complement strand
CCGGTGGGACGGAAAATATTAGAGGCCTATTTCGGCATTGAAAGAGAGGAACCAAAACCGAAAACTGCTTCAAAACCATCCGGTGTCGCCGGTAATACGCCGTTTCCGACCGGAACCGTTCCACCGGTTAGTGCTACCCCTGTCCCTAGTGTTAATAATAGCCCGGCGCAAAGCAGATCCGGTGCAGTTGCCACTGGGGCAGAGTAGTAGATTTAATTCTTAACTATAACATTTTTTTGAGATAAGAGGAGTTTGTTTGGCAGATAGCGAAGTTAGAGAAATTGGTATAGTTTAACTGTCAAGAATTTATAAGTGGTGAGAGTGAACTTACTCTATCTACTGATTGAACGGATTTAATCTACAAATAAAGAGAAGGATGTAGCAATGGGGCAACGTGTTTCCAATGATTCAACCGGAATTGTTTTTAAGGGTTATCGTTCCGGGCTGATTTTAATAATCCCCGAGGAAGGCGCTTTCCAAATCTATCTGCAAGAATTGGAAGAACACTTGAATAAAGCCCGCAGCTTTTTTAAAGGCGCTAAGGTAACGGTTCAAACCGGTAGCCGGGAATTATCTGAACCGGAGCAGACAGCGCTCTTTGGTATACTTAATGAACACGGTTTGGTGGTACAACAGTTGCAAAATAATTCTGAAAATGAGGTTGCTAAAAACCTTAACCAAAAGGGAAAGAAAACCGCAAACGAATTTATCAATACAATAACTGTTAAAAAGACAGTCCGTTCCGGTCAAAAAATTCAATTTGAGGGGAACCTCTTAATTATCGGTGATGTCAATCCGGGGGCCGAAGTTATTGCCAGCGGCGATATCGTGGTTTTGGGTAAATTGCGTGGGATTGCCCATGCGGGGGCTGACGGCAACAGTTCCGCCCAGATTTTCGCTTTACAGCTAAATCCGGTTCAAATTCGGATTGCCGATATTTTTACCCGGGATTCCGAAAAAAATAGGGGTTTTAAAAACTCTAATTCCGGGCCGGAGGTCGCCCGAATTAAAGATAAGATGATTGTAGTGGAGCGCTACAATTGTTGATCTGGAAGTTTAAGCATATAAATGGATGATTTTAAATATTTAGCGTGTTTATAAGGAGGTAGTTTGATGCCAGGCAAAGTAATCGTGGTGACTTCCGGCAAAGGTGGTGTAGGAAAGACTACGACCTGCGCTAACATTGGAATGGGTTTAGCGGTGCGCGGAAGAAAAGTAGTGTTAATTGATGCCGACATCGGGTTGCGCAATTTGGACGTGGTTTTAGGATTGGAAAACCGGATTGTCTATAATTTGGTTGACGTGGTTGAAAAGAAATGTAAAATCAGACAGGCTTTAATTAAGGATAAGCGCTATGAAAAATTGTATTTGCTTCCGGCAGCTCAAACTCGTGAAAAGGATGCGGTTAAACCCGAGCAGATGGTGGAATTATGTGATGAGTTGCGCTTGGATTATGATTATATCATGATTGACTGTCCGGCTGGAATTGAACATGGTTTTAAAAATGCCATTGCTGCCGCAGATGAAGCTTTAATTGTTACAACTCCGGATGTTTCGGCAGTTCGCGATGCCGACCGGATTATCGGTTTGCTGGAATCTCAGGAAAAACAGAACAAACATTTACTGATCAATCGGCTACGCCCGGAGATGGTCCGTAAAGGAGATATGATGAGTCAGGAAGATGTTAAGGATATTTTGGGAATTGAATTGCTTGGTGTTATTCCGGACGATCAATTCATTATTGTCTCCACCAACCGGGGCGAACCGGCGGTTTGTGATCATTCCTCCCGGGCCGGTCAAGCCTATCGTAATATCGTAGCCCGCCTTGAAGGTGAGGATGTACCTTTTATGTCGTTAGACTATGATTTGAGCTTTTTTGAAAGGCTTAAACGGTTAATCTATAAGTAACATTTTAAGTGTTAGTGTAAAACGTCCAGAATGTCTGCTCATTACGAATATGCCGCCGGGCGCCGAAGTGGCGGGTAAAATGGTTACTCTGGGTTATTCATTTTCTACCCTACCTCGCTCCTTACTGTTTTGAGCCGACAAACCAAAGGGGGGATTATGAATGGACTTTATCAGTAAATTGTTTAGAGACGACTCCAATGCCAGCAAGAATGTAGCGGTGGAAAGGTTACGGTTGGTACTGGTCCATGACCGGGCCAGCGTATCGCTGGGACTGATGGAATCTTTAAAAGAAGATTTAATCGAGGCGATCTCCAAATATATGGAGATTGATCAGGAAGCAATGGAAGTGAATTTAAACTCCTCTGAGCATTCGACGACATTAATTGCAAATATACCGGTAAAAAAGATCAAAAGATAAGTGCCGGCTTTTTGAAAATGATTAACGGGAGGCAAGTAGCTATTGGATCGCCGTTTATTAAAAAACCTGGATTTTACGTTATTAGCCGCAGTTGGCTTGTTAATTGTTGTCGGTTTAACAATGGTTTACAGCGCCACTCATGCCAAAGATTACTTAACAAATGGTGATCCTTTTTTATTTGTTAAAAAGCAATTTGCTGCGGTGTTTTTCGGTTTAATGGGTTTATGTTTTGTGATGCTGTTTGATTACCGTCTTTCCGACCGGTCTTGTCAGATCTTATACGGATTAAATATTGCAATGTTGTTATTAGTCCTCTCTCCCCTCGGCAGTGAACGTAACGGTGCCCAAAGCTGGTTATTTGGCTTCCAGCCCTCGGAATTTTCCAAGGTGATTATGATTATCACACTGGGGAAATATTTATCCAAGAAAGAAAGCTTGACTTCTTTTTACGATTTTATTGGTCCGTTTATTTATACTGGGGTTCCGCTGTTACTCATCCTGATGCAACCGGACTTTGGCACGGCACTGGTCTTTATCTTTTTCTTATTATTAATGATGTACGTAGCCGGAGCGCCGGGTTGGAAGTTATGTTCCCTGGTTTTGGCTGGCATTCTTTGTATTACTTTAATTTTTGTCGTTTGTAATATTTTTCACCTTCCCAAACCTTTAAAAGAATACCAGATTGCCCGTTTAACCAGTTTTATTAATCCCGAACGGGACCCTCAGGGCAGTGGCTGGAATGTCCGGCAGGCAATGATTGCCGTAGGTTCCGGTCAATTTTTCGGTAAGGGATTGTTCCGAGGAACACAGGGGCGTTTGGGATATTTGCCGGAAAATCATACCGACTTCATTTTTGCTGTACTCAGTGAGGAACTCGGTTTTATTGGTGCTTTTGGAGTGCTGTTTCTCTTTTTTACCATACTCTGGCGCGGGATTAAGATTGCCCTTCAGGCTAAGGACCGTGCCGGGGCGATTATTGCTACCGGTGTGGTAGCAATGTTCCTCTTTCATGTTTTGGAAAATATCGGAATGAATATCGGGATTATGCCGATTACCGGTATTCCTTTACCTTTTATCAGTTCCGGTGGGAGTTCTATGATTACTAGCCTGGTTGCAGTGGGCCTTCTGTTAAATATTTGGGCCCGGCACCAACGCATTATGTTTTAAAGTTTACAAAGGGAGTGAAAGATGGGTGACTGAAGCTGTGGTAGAACAACGCGCGGGAGGAATTGTCTACCGCTGGGCTAACGATCAACCTGAATATCTGCTGGTAACCAGTAATTCAGACAAACGGCGCTGGATTTTTCCGGCAGGGCATATCGAAGCCGGCGAGACGGCAGAAGCCGCTGCCTTACGAGAAGTTAAGGAAGAAGCCGGTATTGAAGCTAAAATTATCACCGAATGCGGCTATTTTCAACATCACTGGTTCCGGTATCATCAAAAGGTTACCCTCAATACTCGTTTTTTTATTATGGAATACCTTAAAACGCTGGTCTTAAACCCAGAAGGACGCCTGGTTAAATTCTATCGCTACGATGAACTTTTCGAACTCTGCCTTTGGGAGGAGTCTAAAGCTATTATTAAAAAAGCCCATCAGATCTGTCAGGGACTGAAGTAGACTGCGGCTCTTGGTATAATTATGCCGGAGAGGTTGGAAGCTATTGTCCGGGCCAGGTGCAGAAGTTGCCAACTGTTACTGCGAGGAGGATTGTTTGAGGTTCTGATTTACTCTCTTACCATAGTTGTGACTAACCTTAAGTGGAGTGGTTAAGCCGGTGGCGGCAGGCAGAAGTCTCGACCCGGAATATTCAGGAGTCACTGGTGGTTTTGCGTACAGTATACAATTGGCGTATAGGTTGACAGAATTGAGGATATATAATAAAATTAGAACCAAATGGTTAAAGTAACGCTTCCATTAAGAATCTTCATAAATTGCCGGAAATGTTACTTTTTTATATTAAATTAAAATTGGATTAAAAATATTTAAAAGTAGAGGCGGGGTCGATGATGGCCGGATTGGTTCTGCGGTTTTTCGGTAGTACACCGGACAATAACCAGGAGGAATCAAAGGCCAATTTTTATAAGCATATACTAATACTAACAGAATAGGGGAGATACTTAAGATGAACAAAGCTTTGGAAAAATGGGTTAAGGAAATGGCTGAACTGTGCCAGCCCGATCGAGTTTATTGGTGTGACGGCTCGGAAGCAGAAAACGAACGCCTGCTGCAAGAGGTGGTAGCTTCCGGTGCGGCTACTCCGCTGAACCCCAAAAAGCGTCCCGGGTGTTACTTGTTCCGCAGTCATCCGTCGGATGTAGCTCGGGTTGAAGACCGAACCTTTATTGCCTCCCGGAAACAGGAAGATGCCGGTCCGACCAATAACTGGATTGATCCGGTAGAACTGAAAAAAACCATGACTGATTTGTATCGCGGCTGTATGAAAGGCCGAACCATGTATGTGATTCCCTTTTCCATGGGACCGATCGGTTCTCCGATCTCTAAAATCGGTGTCGAGCTTACTGACAGTATTTACGTTGTTTTAAATATGCGGATTATGACCCGCATGGGCAAACGGGTTTTGGATGTTTTGGGTGAAAATGGTGAGTTTGTGCCGTGTCTGCACTCGGTGGGAGCACCCCTTAGCAAAGGCCAGAAAGATGTGGCTTGGCCGTGCGCACCGATAGAACAAAAATATATCAGTCATTTCCCGGAGGAGCGGACAATTTGGTCTTATGGTTCGGGTTACGGCGGTAATGCGTTATTGGGCAAGAAATGTTTTGCACTGCGGATAGCCTCCGTACTCGCCCGTAATGAAGGATGGTTGGCAGAACATATGTTAATCCTGGGGATTACCAATCCCAAGGGCGAGAAGAAATACGTGGCCGCTGCCTTCCCCAGCGCCTGCGGTAAGACTAATTTGGCGATGTTGATTCCGACAATTCCCGGTTGGAAAGTGGAAACCATCGGTGATGATATTGCCTGGATGAAGTTTGGTGCCGACGGTCGTCTCTATGCCATCAACCCGGAAGCCGGTTTCTTCGGGGTGGCGCCGGGAACTTCTGCGGAATCTAATCCCAATGCTATGCATACGATTGAGAAAAACACCATCTTTACTAATGTCGGTTTGACCGATGACGGCGATATTTGGTGGGAAGGGATCGGTTATGATGCTCCGAATCATCTGATTGATTGGAAAGGTAATGATTGGACTCCGGGTTCACCCAATCCGGCAGCGCATCCTAATGCCCGTTTCACCGCACCGGCTCGTCAATGCCCGGCGATTGCACCGGAATGGGAAGATCCGAAGGGGGTACCAATCTCAGCGATTCTGTTCGGCGGTCGCCGTCCCAGCACCATTCCTTTGGTACATCAAAGCTTTGACTGGGCTCATGGCGTCTTCTTAGGATCAATTGTTGGTTCGGAAATCACCGCCGCCACTATCTCCGCAAACATCGGCAAGGTCCGCCGTGACCCCTTTGCTATGTTACCGTTCTGCGGCTATCATATGGGGGATTATTTCCAACACTGGTTGAATATCGGTGCTAAAGCAGATCCCGCTAAACTGCCGAAAATCTTCTATGTTAACTGGTTCCGTAAGAATAAGGACGGTAGATGGTTATGGCCGGGTTATGGTGAAAACAGCCGGGTTCTCAAATGGATCTTTGAACAGGTGTCGGGAGAAGGCAAGGCTCAAAAGACTGCGATCGGATATATGCCGACTATTGATGCAATCGACCGGAGCGGACTTAATGTCAGTGAAGCTGACATGGAGGAGCTGCTAAAGGTGGATAAGGTGGAATGGTTGAAAGAAGTCGCCTCAATTCGTGAGTATTACACCAAATTTGGCGACCGTTTGCCCAAAGAGCTTACTGCCCAACTGGACGCCTTGGAAAAACGTCTTCAAAGTTAAACACGGGGAAACTGAAACTTATTTCCTTTATTTTATCGGCAAAACGAAGAGCGGTTCCATATGCAACCGCTCTTTTCCTTTTCAATTTATGCTAATGTCCTTGTGACCGTCAGGTTGATTTTGGAATATGTTACATTAGAATTCGTTATTAAAAACCGGTCGTGAGGAGGTACATAGAATGTCCGATGAACAGAAGGAAAAGACCGCTGTTAATGAGGCAATGAGGATTGCTCCGGCTTGCCCCAATGGTCAATTATATACAGTTAAACCCGGCGATACGCTGTTTCAAATTGCCAGAAGGTTTAATGTAAGTTTACAAAATTTAATTAATGCTAACCCCCAAATTACCAATCCCAATCTGATCAATCCCGGTCAAATGATCTGTATTCCGACAGGTAGGGTTGACCCGGGCTTGCCATGTCCGGGTGGGGGAGTAACTCCGGCACCCCAATGCCCGGGCGGCTGGATTTACCGGGTTGTTGCCGGAGATACCATGTATACGATTGCTAACCGGCATGGGATATCCCTAGATGCGTTGCTGCAGGCCAATCCTCAGATTAGCGATGCGAATCTGATCTTTCCTGGCCAAGAAATCTGTATTCCCGGAGCACCGGTCCCCTGTCCGAATGGAGTACATTATACGGTAATGGCTGGTGATACCCTGTTTGAAATTGCGCGACGCAATAATTTACCCCTTTCCGCACTTATTGCTGCTAATCCTCAGATTACCGATGCGGATCGGATCTTTCCGGGCCAGGTGATCTGTATCCCCAGAGTGGCAGCGGTTCAACCTCCAGCGGTTGTGCCACCGGTAATTCCCCCCGTACCGACTGAACCACCTGCTACTATGCCACCGGTTGGTACACCATTGCCGTGTCCGCCCGGGAGGCCGGGGCCAATAGCACCGATCTCCAGGCCTTGCCCGCCCGGAACCGGAGAAATGCCTGCCATGTATCAGCCGTTGCCGGTCTACGTGGTAGTTCCCTGGGAAGAGTGCCCTTATCGACCCAAAAAGAAAAAACGCGACCATAAGCGTGGTTGTAAATAGAGTTGTGGCCGGAAACCGGCCCTTTTTTATTCCGTCAGCAGGGATTTCCAATTTTGATCCGAAATATTACATTAATTGTCTGATTTTAGTATTTCTGCTTGAAATCAGCGGGGGAGGAATTAAATTGTGGGTGAAAACCTTAATCTCAGGCGCAGCCGAAATAATGCTTTCAATAATGCATTGACACTGGTTCAATCTTGGCTTACTGTAGTTAATGCAGTCTTTGTACTGGCGGCCTTAGGCTTAGATGCCATTGCCACGGATTATTTAATTGCTATCGGCTATTTGCTGTGGAGTATTACCTTATGTTGCCTGTCGCCTCGAGTTTACATCACCCGCTTTTTACGGCCGGTGCTGCCCCTGATTGATTTACTGATTACCGGTTATATGATTAGCCGTACCGGCGGGATCGATAGCCCACTGTATTCCTTTTTATTTATTTCCGCTCTGGTTGCTATCGTACGTAGCCATTATATGGGAATTATCACCTGGTCAACGTTGATTGCTGTGGTTTTTACTCTAGCCGCCGGGACTGCTGGAACAGTAGACTGGATTAAGCTAGGTATCAAAATCGGTTATCTTTACCTGTTTGGACTTTTCGGCGCTTATCTAATCGATCGCACCTATATGGTTGCCGAAGAAGTCTCAAACAAACTGGTGCGTAGAAATGATAACTTAATCCGTTTGACTACCGATTTGAACCGGGTTTCTGGCAGTTCTGATTTGGATCAGATTTTTGATCGGACCTTAATGATTATCCAGGAGAACCAGACTTCGCCGTTGCTGGCAATCATGGTCTTTGATGCCCACGACAACCTAAAAATTATTAAATCCATCGGTTGGACTGATACTGACATCAGTTCTTACAACCGTTATCCTTTAACAAAGTACAGTTTAATCCTGGCGCCGATGATGGCGTTCCGTAAGCCTTTATTATGTGAGAATTTAACCAGACATACTGAGTTATTGCAATCATTTGAAAGAACTAAAGTCCAATCCTTTTTTGCCTTTCCTTTGATAGTTCAGGAAGAAGTGGTAGGTGTGGTCAGTATTGCGGATCCGCAGCCCCGAACGATTACCAGGGAAGATGTGGAGATTATGGCCAGTATTGTTAATCAGGCCGGGATTAGTATTCAAAATGTCCTTTGTTTGAAAGAAGAACAAAAAAAAGCCAATACCGACGGTTTAACCGGTCTTTACAACCGACGTTATTTTAACGAGTATCTGGAAAGGCTGGCCCTTGGACTCAAGGAAGGTTCTGTAGTTTCTTTAATCTTAATGGATATTGATAATTTTAAAAATTATAATGATACTTACGGCCACCCTGCCGGTGATCTTTTATTAAGGAGGGTGGGGCAAGTAATTTTGAATACTGTACGCGAGCAGGATATTCCAGCCCGTTACGGCGGTGAAGAGTTTGCGGTGATTTTGCCTGATAGTGGGCACCGTCAGGCCTTGGAAGTGGCGGAACGAATCAGGGCAGCAGTTGAAGAAATAAAAGATTTAAAGCGGCGGGTTACAGTATCGGTGGGAGTCAGTACTTTACCGGATTGCGGGAGAGAGTGGAGTGAATTAGTTGAATTTGCCGACCGGTCATTATATTATGCTAAACAAACCGGCAAAAATCGGGTTTGTAGCGGGTACTAGCCTGATAAATAATAAGAATAAATTACCAAGGAAGGTGTGAACATGGAGAAGAATACCGGTACTATCATTCTCAATGAGGAAAAATGTCAGGGGTGTAACAAATGTATTCGCTATTGTCCTACCTTCGGAGCAAATACTGCTTATGAAAGTAACGGAGAGATCAAAGTAAAAGTAAACCCAGAAAAATGTATTTTATGTGGGCGCTGTATTGAAGTATGTGATCATGAAGCCCGTGATTACGTCGATGATACTGCCAGGTTTTTCCGGGATCTGGCAGCAGGGAAACAGATTGCAGTTATTGCGGCACCGTCAATCCGGGCCAACTTTGCTAACTACCGCAACCTATTTGGCTATCTCAAATCACTGGGGGTTAAACTTATCTACGATGTTTCCTTGGGCGCCGATATTACTACCTGGGCATATCTAAAAACAATTAAAGAACAAGGCATAAAAACAATGATTGCGCAACCCTGTTCGGCAGTGGTCAGCTATATCGAAAAGTATCAGCCGGGATTGATTGATTATTTAGCTCCGGTTCAAAGTCCGATGCTTTGCACGGCGATTTATTTACGTAAATACATAGGCTTCCAAGGTAATTTAGCTTTTTTGTCACCCTGTATCGCTAAGCTGGGTGAAATTAACGATCCCCATACCAATCAAAATATACAATACAATGTGACCTTTAGAAAACTCCAAAAGTACTTACTGGACCACCAGGTGAATTTAGCCTCATTTCCGGAACAGGATTTTGAGGATAGCGGGTGCAGTTTGGGATTTCTTTATAGCAAACCGGGCGGACTACGTGAAAATGTTGAAGCCCACCTGAAAAACGCCTGGGTACGGCAGATTGAAGGCCGGGAAGCAGTCTATTCTTATTTACAAAGTTATGAAAGAAGAATTGCCAGCGGCACAACACTGCCGTTGCTGGTAGATATTTTAAACTGTCCCCATGGTTGTAACTTCGGAACCGGTACTTGTAACAATGATAGTATCGATCAGGTTGATTATTACTTTAATACCATTAAATCCCAAAAACTTAAAGAACGAAGCAAACTGATGGTAAATAGCAAGGTAAAATCATTTTACCGGAGATTTGACCGTACTTTAAAATTAGCCGATTTTCGAAGAGAATACAATCGTAACGCAGTGGATAAGAGTACTAAAAATCTAACTGCAACGGATTATGATAGCGTCTTTATGCGGATGCATAAAATGGATCAGCGGTCACAGCAGATTAACTGTTCGGCCTGCGGTTATAGTTCCTGTCGGGAAATGGCGAAAGCAGTTTTTAATGGCTATAATGTTCTATCCAATTGTATTTATTATAACCGGCAGGAGATTATCAATGACCGACAGCAGTTAGCAGTGAAAAACGAAGAAATCAGCCGAGCAGCGGAAGAAATTAAACAACTAAGCTCCGCAAGAGTTGCCAATGCGCAAAAGTTACAACGGCAGGTTGCCGAGATTATTGCTTCCATCAATGAAGTCTCGCAGGGAACCGGGGAAAATGCCAAAGAAATCAGTAATATTTCGGAAAAAGTTGCGGAGACACTTGATACCGCAGCCCAATTACGCAATACCATGACTCAAATGCAAACTAGCTTAAACCGGTTTTCCAAAGCTGCCAGTAATATCGCCAGTATCGCCAGACGCACCAAGCTGTTAGCGCTCAACGCCGCGATCGAGGCAGCCCGGGCCGGTCAAGAAGGTCAAGGTTTCGCGGTTGTTGCTCAAGAAGTCAAAGCATTAGCCGAGCAAACTAATACTATTACCCAGTCTACCAAGGTCGATGAGAGCGAAATGTACCGGATCATCGGGGAAATTACCCAGATCTCCAGACAACTGGAAGAAGAGATGGATCTGGTTAATACCGCCGTAACCAATATTTCCGCCACGATTGAAGAAGTTAACGCCAAAGGTGAAGAAGTCGCGGCAATCGCCTCAAGCATGGTTGAGGAAAAACTTGAATAAAATCGGCAGAGTGAACAAAGTGGGCCGCCTTTATGGCGGTTTTTTAAAGGAGACTCTTTTTAGACAGGGGCGGAAAGGAAAAACCCTTGACATTCTTTGAGAATCTGGTATACTATCGCTGTTAAGTAGTTTTCCTTGACACCATCAGGGGGTAATTATGGAACCATTGGTCAGGACCGGTCTTTTATATGACTTTTATGGCGGACTGTTAACAGCCAAACAACGGAAAGTCATGGAGTTGTATTTTTTGGAGGATTGGTCACTGGCTGAGATTGCGTCCGAGGAATCCGTCTCCCGCCAGGCTGTCCATGATTTGATTCATCGCTGCGCTCGGATGATGGAAGAATACGAGTCTAAACTGGGTTTAATGGAACGTTTTATCTGCCAACAGGCTGAACTGAACGGGATTTGCACCAAGTTGGCGGAGTTGCTGCAGCAATTGGAGAAGGATTCCCCTATTTATCAGAGTTTAAATGAGATCAAACTAAAAATCGAAAAGCTATTGGAGAATGAATAAGAGGAGGTTCAGAGCATTGCTGTTTGAGAACCTTTCGAATAAATTACAAGAGACCTTCAAGAAACTGCGCGGTCAGGGAAAACTAACTGAGAAAAATATTGAGGATTCCCTCCGTGAAGTAAAATTGGCATTACTGGAAGCGGATGTTAATTATAAAGTTGTTAAAGATTTTATTGCCCGGGTTAAAGAACGGGCTATCGGTCACGAAGTCTTAAACAGTCTGACTCCGGGCCAGCAAGTTATTAAAGTAGTTTACGACGAATTAAACCGGTTGATGGGAGAGGCGGAAGCCCCTTTAAAAATAGCCTCGCAGCCGCCGACTGTGATTATGC
>DATCLA010000058.1:0-5845 GCA_036564195.1 Bacillota bacterium | reverse complement strand
ATACTATAATAAAGCTATTCAAGAATAAAAGGCGGGGGATACAATGAGTTCCAACGTACGCAGGATCTTTGTGGAGAAACAACCCGGTTTTGATGTGGAAGCTCAAAGTCTTTTTAAAGACTTGCGTCACAATCTGGGAATTAGCGGTTTAGAAAGAGTTCGCATCATTAACCGTTATGATATTGAAGGGTTAAGCCCAGCGGAATATCAAAGCGCCCGGCAAACTATCTTTGCTGAGCCTCCGGTGGATCAGGTCTACGATGAAACCTTTACACCCGGCACGGGTAAGGTATTAGCAATTGAATTGCTTCCGGGCCAATATGACCAGCGGGCGGATTCCGCAGCCCAGTGCATTCAGATTTTAATCCAGCGGGAACGGCCGGCGCTGAAAGTAGCTAAACTGCTGGTGTTTGAGGGAGAAATTAGCGACACTGAGTTTGAGCGAATTAAAGCCTACTGTCTCAATCCCTTGGAAGCCCAACCGGCAGCTATGGCTAAACCGGAAACTTTAACAGTAGCCCTGCCTGCTCCGGCAGACGTTCCGGTACTGGAAGGATTTACTGCCGCTTCTCCTACGGGACTGGAAACTTTACGAACGGAACTTGGTTTGGCAATGTCCCTGGCTGACTTAGAATTTTGTCAGACTTACTTCCGGGATACTGAAAAACGCAACCCGACTTTAACTGAGATCCGGGTGCTGGATACCTATTGGTCAGATCATTGCCGCCACACCACCTTTCGGACGGAGATCGAGATGGTCTCCTTTGCCCCAGGGCCCTATACCGGGGCGCTGCGCCGAGCCTACGACGATTATCTGCGGGCGCGGGAATTTGTTTATGGGGGACGGTTTAAGGCGCTTACTTTGATGGACCTGGCGGTAATTGCCATGAAGGAGTTTAAAAAGCGCGGTTGGCTGAAGGATCTGGAGGAGTCGGACGAGATTAACGCCTGCAGTATTGTTGTTCAGGTTGAGGTGGATGGTACTGAGCAGGAATGGCTGGTGATGTTTAAGAACGAAACCCACAACCATCCTACTGAAATCGAGCCTTTCGGCGGTGCTGCTACTTGTCTGGGTGGAGCAATCCGTGATCCTTTGTCCGGACGTTCTTATGTGTATCAGGCTATGCGGGTAACCGGCAGCGGTGATCCTCGTACCAAAGTCCAAGACACTCTACCAGGTAAATTACAGCAACGAAAGATTACTACCCAAGCGGCAGCCGGATTCAGTTCCTATGGTAATCAGGTTGGACTGGCTACCGGACAGGTCACCGAAATTTATGATGAAGGTTATGTAGCGAAACGGATGGAGATTGGCGCAGTACTCGGTGCGGCGCCTCGGTCCAATGTAATCCGGGAAGCTCCTCAAACCGGTGATGTCATCATTTTATTAGGCGGTCGGACCGGTCGGGACGGCTGTGGCGGCGCTACCGGTTCTTCTAAGGAGCATAATGAAACTTCGCTTCAGACTTGCGGCGCGGAGGTTCAAAAGGGTAATCCTCCTACCGAGCGCAAGCTGCAACGGTTGTTCCGCAACCCACAGGTTAGCCGGATGATTAAAAAATGTAATGATTTCGGCGCGGGCGGAGTTGCGGTAGCGATTGGAGAATTAGCTGCCGGCCTGGAGATTAACCTGGATGAGGTCCTTAAGAAATATGAAGGCCTGGACGGTACAGAGCTGGCAATCTCCGAGTCGCAGGAACGGATGGCGGTATTGCTTGCTCAAAAGGATGTGGCCGCTTTTATTGAGGCGGCGGCAGTTGAAAACTTGGAGGCAACGGCGGTCGCGGTGGTTACCGCTGTGCCGCGCCTGAAAATGGTCTGGCGGGGGAAGACCATTGTCGATCTTAGCCGGGAGTTTCTGGACACCAACGGAGTCCGACAGACTACAGCCGTGACTGTGGCGGCGCCGGATCCGGCAGACAGTTATTTTAAAACCGCTGCCACAATGGCAGAGGATGCCGGAACGGACCTGGCCGGGAGCTGGTTTGCCAATTTGGAACAACTAAATATTTGTAGCCAGAAAGGGCTGGTGGAACGTTTTGACAGTACCATCGGCGCAGGTACAGTTTTAATGCCGTTAGGGGGACGGTACCAGTTGACCCCGATTGAAAGCATGGTGGCTAAACTCCCGGTTTTAAGTGGGGAGACTACTACCGGCACGATAATGTCCTTCGGTTACAATCCGGTTCTCAGCAAGTGGAGTCCTTTTCACGGCGGTGTTTACGCGATTGTCGAAGCGGTGGCTAAAATCGTAGCCACCGGAGGTGACTATACTAAGATTCACTTGACCTTACAAGAATACTTTGAAAAATTAGGCCGTGATCCGCAGCGGTGGGGTAAACCCTTTGCTGCCTTGTTGGGGGCGTATTATGCTCAGTCCCGGTTAAAACTGGCCGCGATTGGCGGTAAAGACAGCATGTCCGGAACCTTTAAGGACTTAAATGTCCCGCCGACTTTGGTAGCGTTTGCCGTAGTGGTTGGAGATGTAACCCGGGTGGTCTCGCCGGAATTTAAATCTACCGGCAGCCTAGTGGTTTTAGTGCCGCTGCACCGGGATGAGGACGACCTGCCGGACTTCGCTCAATTGGACCGCAATTACCGCAAAGTCCATCAGTTAATGGCAAAGCAGCAAGTCCTGGCGGCCCAATCCATCCGTAACGGGGGAATTGCGGCAGCCATTACCAAGATGTGCTTTGGCAACCTGATTGGCTTTGCCTTTAATCAGTTCCTACAACCGGCGGAACTGTTCGCTCCGGAGTATGGCTCACTATTGCTGGAATTGCCGGGGGAAACCGATTTAAGCATCCTAGACGGGGTGGAATACACTTTACTGGGGACTACTCAAGTCGAACCGGTAATTACAGTTAATGGAATCCGGATTGACCTGGAAGAGGCTTTAAAATGTTGGGAAGCGCCCTTGGAAAAGATCTTTCCGACCCGGGTTGAGTCGGTTGCCGACAGAGCCCGGGACTATATCTATCATGCAACCGCCCAAAACCGGCGCCGGTCGCAACTGTGTGTGGCTAAGCCTCGGGTATTTATACCGGTTTTTCCGGGGACCAATTGTGAATACGATACCTGCCGTGTTTTTGAACAGGCTGGCGCTCATCCGGAAACTTTTGTTTTCCGGAATCTGACTCCCGCTGCGATTGAAGAGTCAGTGGAACAAATGGTTAAAGAGATTGATAACGCTCAGATTGTAATGTTACCGGGCGGTTTCAGCGCCGGTGACGAACCGGATGGCTCGGGTAAATTTATCGCCACGGTCTTTCGCAATCCCCGGATTAAAGAGGCGGTAATGCGTTTGCTTAAAGAGAGGGACGGTTTAATGCTTGGGATCTGTAACGGATTTCAGGCCTTATTGAAACTGGGTTTACTTCCTTATGGCGAGATCCGGGATATGGAAGCAGGCTCTCCCACTTTGACCTATAATACCATCGGTCGGCATGTTTCTTGCCTGGTACGGACGAAAGTAGTTTCAAAATTATCACCTTGGTTGGCCCGGACTGATTTGGGTGCAGTTCACACCGTGGCTGTTTCCCATGGAGAAGGCCGGTTTGTCGCCGGTCCGGAACAACTCCGGATTATGGCCCAAAACGGCCAGATCGCTACTCAATATGTTGATTTGGAAGGTAAGCCCACTTACGATATTCGGTTTAACCCCAATGGCTCAACTGATGCAATTGAAGGGATCACCAGTCCCGACGGCCGGGTTTTCGGCAAAATGGGCCATTCGGAGCGGATCGGTGCCCATCTTTATAAAAATGTTCCCGGAGTGAAGGATCAAAAGATCTTTGAGGCCGGAGTTGAATATTTTAAGTAGGGATGGTTGTGGAGATTGTTGTTGACAAAATGGGGCCAATTTCTATGGCCTCATTTTAGATTTAATCATAAAAAAACCTTGCAACTAATGTTACAATTTGATACGCTCTTAAGTATAATAAATTCACAACTTTCGTGACATTGCCTTGAAGCGGTTATGTGAACCGATAGAGCAGGGAGTGTAAATTCTTTTGGGTGAACTACGTTTGCCAGCGGTAGGGGAGAAAATCGTAATTGTAGTAAGTTCTCCCCCGTATCAGGGGGAATATCAGGTAAAAGTTTTAGCAAGCAACCGAGATCATCTATTAGTAACCATGCCCCTGCGCGGTCAGGGGTTAATCGTACCTTTAGCCAGTGGTGAAAGGGTTTCAGTCAAATATAGCGGTGGAAATTATCGAAGCCAGGTTTTAAGTAGAAAATTCGGTCAAATACATTCTATCGAGTTGACCGCCCCCGGAGCGATCAGTTTGCGGGGACGCGAAACCGCTTCCGGTGCCAGGTTTATCGCTGTGACCAGTGGAAAAGGCGGGGTTGGCAAAAGCACATTAGCGGTCAATCTGGCTTTATCCCTGGTTGGATTAGGCTTGAAAGTCTGTCTGGTCGACGTGGATCTAGGCACAGCCAATCTGGATTTACTGTTAGGGATCACAGTACCGGCTGATTTGGGCGATTTGTTGGAAGGTAAGTCCCTTGAGGAAGTCTTGGTTCCGGTAACCAATGGCTTAACACTTTTGCCCGGTTCTTCCGGAATGGGAGAGTTTGCTAATTTAAATAATTGGCAGATGAGCCGGTTAGTGACTTCATTTAACCAACTATCCCATGCTTATGATGTAGTTCTGCTCGATACCGCTGCGGGTGTCGGCACTAATGTAACAACTTTTTTACAAGCAGCCGATCAGGTGCTGTTAGTGATTACTCCCGATCCAACCGCAATCAGTGACGCTTATGCTTTACTAAAGGTAGCCCGTTCAACATTGGAAGTAAATTCGACTTGGCATTTGATTGTCAACCGTGCTACCCCCAAAGAGGCTGATTTGGTACATACCAACTTTTGTCGGATCGCCTTCAGACATCTGGGAGCTAAAGTGACGTATTTAGGAGTAATTCCGGACAGTACCAATATTGCCAATTCGGTACGACGCCAAAAGCCCTTTATGTTAAAAGGCCGCGGTGAGGAAGCACGGGCTTTTCAACAACTGGCCCAACAACTGTCAGGTATCACAGCAGAGAAGAAAGGTTTTTTACAGCGTTTTCAAGCTGTTTGGCAGCGGTTAAACGGTTGATGGGAAGATTATAAAATACCTTGATTCTGTAACAGTTAGCAATTTCGTTTCCTTGTATGCAGGCTAATTTAGCCTGCTTTTTTATTTGGGGCACAAATATTTTTATTCGGTTGGAATATTTTCGGCCTGCGGTTGATATTCTTAAAGTAGGCGGATTGAACCCTGCACTTCAGTGAAGAGTTCGCTGTAAAAGTAAAGGAGGCATACCTATGGAAAGAAAAAGTTTAAAGACATTGACTACGCTTCTTTCAAAAACTGCAGGTCTGGTATTTTTTTCATTCCTGGCAATTTCTTTGGGAGTGGTTTTCGGTTTATTATTTGACGGTTGGGTTAAAGACCAACCGGGCGCACCGGTGAATTCTCAGAATTCACTGGAAACTGTGGAACTTCCGCTTGTTTCGGACAAAAATCCGGCTTCCGATTTGGGATCTGCCCAGGATAACGAATTAAACCCCGATCCAGTCAAACCGGTAAAGAATGCTGAGGTTAAATTTAAAGTAAGAGTGGGACCTTATCCCAATCATGACCAAGCGGTTAGTGCCTCAAAGAAACTGCAACAACTTGGTTACCCGGTTTTTGTCGGTAACAGTCCGCCCTTTGTCGTTCAAGTCGGTGCCTTCTCCACCCGGAACAATGCTGAAAAGCTTCGGTCCGAGTTGGGGGGGATGGGTTATAAAAGTTTTATAGAACAATAAAGGCATTTATTGCAGTGCAGCCTGACCTAGTGATAACTTCTTAAA
>DATCLA010000057.1:0-16411 GCA_036564195.1 Bacillota bacterium | reverse complement strand
ATTAGCGGCCTGACCAAGGTTAAACCGGAAGAAATCAAAGCGATGTTCACCCAAAAATCCGGCGAAGTGTTTAATACGGTAATTTTCAGGAATGATTTGGATAAAATTAAGAAACATTACCGGGAAGAAAAAGGATTATTTCTGGAACATAAGATTAAAGGAAATTTAATTAAAAACGGAATTGTCAATTTAGAACTGGTTGAACTTAAGGTTGGTAAGATCAAAATCGTTGGGCTGGAAAAGACTAAGGAATTTGTGGTCCGACGGGAGTTAACCATTAAAGAGGGAGATGTATTTGACGCCAACCAAATCAGAGAAGATATTTTCCGGGTTTATCGTTCCCGTTTGTTTGACAGTGTCGAACCCAAGATGGAGGCAGGCACGCAGCCGGATACGATTGACCTGACCATTGAATTGAAAGAGGCTGCTACCGGTTCTTTCCAGATTGGTGCTTCCTATTCGGAAACCACTAATCAAATGGGGGGACTTCTGGTTTTTTCCGAGGACAACCTGATGGGGCTGGGCCAAAGTATTTCTTTGGATACCAACATTTCTGAAGACGGGAATAATATTTCCTTCAATTTTTACGACCCATGGCTGGATGATAAAGGGACCTCCTTTCGGTTGTCGGTGTGGAACTCCGACAGCGAAATTACTTCAACCTTGAATAGTTGGGGTTTTAAAGCGGGAAAATTGGTTCAAGCTGAGGATAGTGATGGAAATACGGTTAAATATGGAGCAGACCATCCTTACGAATTAGACTTGAACCGTACCGGTTTGTTATTATCCTTCGGGCGTAAATGGCGGACGGACACTACGGCCCGGTTGAAACTTAATTTCGAACGTAATACGATTGAAGATTTTTATCTGACTTCCAGTGATTTGGATGATGAACAAAACGGACTGCGTGAGGAATTTTTGGATGAGTCCAAACATAAAGCGGAATTCTGGGATAATTCCCTCGGAATAGAACTGGTAAAGAATAAACTGCAATATGACGGCCGTTCCTTTGTCAGAGGCGGTTATCAGTTACTGGGCAGTTATTCCGTTGCTGGTCCCTACCTTGGTGGTGAATTTGAATATCAAAGTGCAGTATTGGAGGGAAAATGGTTTCGTCCCCTCGCCAAAAACCTGGTCTTCGGCACCCGTCTCCAAGGCGCCTATCTGACCGGGGACTATCCGGATTACGACCAACTCTATCTTGGCGGCATGTTCAAACTGCGCGGTTATGATGACCAGCGTTTCGATAGTTCTTATACCAAAGATTTAATCGGTTCCGGTTATGTGCTTTCCAATACGGAACTGCGGTACCGTTTACCGTCTAATAAATCGCTGGAATTTGTGTTATTTGGTGATGTCGGCCAGATAACCGACTCCGGTTCGAAAGATTTAAAATATGATTACGGGATTGGCTTTCGTTATGAAATTCCATTTCTGGGCTTGTTACGGATCGACCAGGCTTGGAATGGTGATGGCCAGAAAAAATTTGTGATTAGTCTTGGCGAGCTCTTCTAAAATTGAGGTGTCAGATTGAATACCCTGCATAAACTGTTAATTAGTCTGCTATTAACTATATTTACTATTGTTAATTTTGCAACACTTGCATGGGCGCAAAACGGTGCAGGGAAAGTTGTTACTTCCGTGGAAGTACAATTGGACATCTCCGGAAAAATCTATCAAGGGCTTCAGGAACGAATCGAGTATAGCGTGAACCGGGTGGGAGAAAAATTATTAATTTCCCAACCGGTTTCACTGTTGGAGCAGAATAAAAGCAAGGTCCGTCAAACAATTTTGAATGTTTTCTCCAAGGTATTGGTCGGTTTTCAAACCGAAACGGTCGATCTTTTTTTGGGTGAGCATACCAAAATTTTGATTCAGATTAAACCGCTCCCGCCTTTGATTACCAATCTTGACGTGGACATCAAGTTAAAGGGTGTTGCCGAAGAGATTGTCGCTCTTACCGCTGGAGCGGCCGCCAAAGTTTCCGCTGAATTGAAACAGATTTTTGAAGGGCTACCAGTTGCAGCAATATCTTGGGCTGACAATATATTTGATTTGGTAATTAATTATTTAGTAGAAAGAGAGTACCCGGGTTTTACGCCTGGTTTTACCATTAAGCCTGGGGAGAACTGCCAGGTTATGTTAGAGTTAAGCCCTAAAGAACCACTGGTAGCGGAAGTCAATACTCGTTACTCCTCAACCGGTTTACCGATTTGGCTGGTACGAATCAAAACAAAAACTCACCAATCCCAAATAAATCTGCTCAAGGGGCTGCCGGTTGAGTTTTTAACCCATTATCAACCGCAAATTGAGCAATATTTGACCGATTATTTGAAAGATTGTAATGAAATTTCTTTAGCAGGTTTTGTACCTACAGTTAAAATTATTCCCGGTATGACCACCACTGCCACGATTGGGATGAGTTCTTTATATTTTCAGATGAAACTGGAGGCCAGGTACTTTCGGGGTGAAAACGATTCATTTGTGAATCTACAGGGTTATTTAGGCCATAAAATAAATGATTCTGAGCTGTTTGCTCGAGTTTATACCGGGGAAAACCCTGACGGCCTTTATAAGGTAGGATTTAGAACCCAGATCTCCCATAATTTTTACGGCGGATTTGAATACGAATTTGAGCATAATTATAAGAATCTACTTTTTAGCTATGAGTTTGACCGGGGTGACTATCTCGAATTTAATCTGGGATTAGAAGGAAGTATAAACAAAGCCTTGATCGGCTTTTACATTAATGAAAATATTAATATAGAGATTGTAAATTATGACAAGAAATACGGAATTCAATTAATGTATCATCTCTGGTAATTCCTTCTCCTGCGGTTTATTTTAGTTTAATATTTTTGTTGCAGTTTAAGGAATGTTTTTATAAGTTATGCGTTAGATCTAGTAACTGATGTTTATCAGCTAACCTTGACGGAATAATTATTTAAAGGAGCGAAAGTTTTGATGAAGACGAAGAGATGGTTGGAATTTTTAGTGGCAGGTATTGCAATCATTACGTTAGTGATGCTTTTAACCAGTATTACCGGAGCCGCTCCGGCTAAAGAAGCTAAGATCGGTATTGTTGATATGGAAAAATTGCAAAAGGAACTACCGGACTATCAAGATTTACAAAGCATGATTAAGGAGAAAGAAAGCGGCTTTAAAAATTACCAGGGTTATCTTCTCTCGCAACACCGGCAAGCCTTAAAAGAGCTTCAGGATCAAGCCGACAAAGATAAGAAGGGAAAAAGCAGCGAGGCACAGGCAACGGTGGAGAAAAAATTTCAAGAACAGGTCAAGAAGCAAGCCGAGGAGACCAATGCCAAATTGGAAAAGGAACGCGATAAAATTATGAAAGAGTTAAATGAGCGGAAACAGAAGGCTGATGAAAATACCAAAAAACTAATTAGTGATGTTGCCGCTGATAAAAAGCTCTCAATAGTCTTTGATAAAAATGCGGTGCTGTTTGGAGGGACCGATATTACCGATCAGGTAATTGCCAAGGCGAAGAAGAATACTGCAGATGAAAACCAAAAAGATGCTAAAGCTAAGAAAAAATGATCTGTAAACAGCTTTATAATTGGAAATTAATCGTTATTGGTCTGGTTTTAGTCGGATTGGCCGGTATAATAGTTTATTTTAAACAATCTCTTTTTGCTAAAAATCAGCTAACGCTGGCTCAGGTTAATTTACCGACACTTGTAAAGGAACATCCGGACTGGAGAAAGTATCTCCAACTAAATACTGAATTAAAGAAATTATGCCAAAAATGGGGTGTTAAAAACCAAAGCAGTGCTAAGAAGGGAGAACATGTCAGCGCATCAGGGCTGTTTCCCGAACTCCAAAGCCAAGAGGGCGCCATTGAGGAAATTTATAAGGAAGAAAGTCAACTTAAACTTGAAAATTTAAATAAATCAATTCAGGAATATACCCAGACCAAGACCAGACAAGTTAACCAGGCATTGAATGAGGAATTCAAGCGGATCGATTTCCGATTAAATAATGACATCCAAATTAAAACCCAGACTAATGAGGCTGAATTTAAGGCTTATTGTAACGAATTACAGAATGAATACCAGTTAACACTGGCCAATTTGCAACTTAGCCTGTCGTTGCTTGATATTTCACCTAATTCAGACCAAAATAAAGCTGAAAAGGAGAAGCTTCAAACGGAGATTAAGCAAATTCAAACTGAGATTGCCCTGAAGAAAACCGTTAAAAAGAAGACACTGGATGAAAAGTTAAAACAATGGATCGAAAAGAGAAAAGAAGAAGCTAAGCAAGAATTTGAGCGGTTTAAAACCAATCAGGAGCAGAAGTTAGAAGCAGAAATTCTGGCTTATCGTAAAAAATTAGAAAAGGATTTTTCCGACTGGCAGCAACGGCATAAGGATGAATTGGATTCTACCAAGAAACTTCGTGAAGCAAAATGGGAAGATGAATACCACCGCGCTCGGGTACAGGAAACGATTATCCGCTCCCAGCAGGAACAGTTAAAAACAGCAATTTTATGGGACATCTGTCAAAAAGCCAAACGTATTGCTAGAGAGAAGAAAATTGATTGCATAATTACCGGCGCAGTAGTTAATGTCAATCTTCAAGACTTGACTGATGATTTACGTAGTATAATACTAGAATAAAACGGCTATCGTTTTACCGGGCCCATTAAGTATCAAAAGCTCAAGCAATTTTTCTAAAGCAACAAATTAAAACAGGAAATAAGGTAGGAAAATCTCTTTTGTATAGTTGTACTTGCGGAAGACCGGAGAGTAGCTCAGAACTGAAGAAATGGGGGATTTGTAAGGGATGGAGAGAAAGAATATTCTGATACCAATTTCGATTTTAGCCGGTTTTATTATTTTAGCGGGAGCAGTTTTATTTGCTTCCGGTAATTCCGGTTATAAAACTGCCTACGTGGATATGGAAACCGTATTTCAAAAGAGTGAATTGGGGAAAAAAATCAATCAAGAATTGGAGAACAAAGGGAAAGAGACAGAAGGAAAGCTTAAACTTGCTGCAAACAAGCAAGAGGAAGCGAAATTCCGGTATGAGTTTGATAAGTTTAAATATGAAAAGCAAAGGGAATTCTATAAAAAAGTACAGAAAGTGGTAGGAGAGACCGCTAAGAAAAAAGGAATCAAAGCGGTGCCTCGCCAGGAAATGTTTATTTATTGTGAGACTGATTTGACCGCGGATGTAATTAAAGCACTTGATAAATAAGGTATTTATTGGAAATCTAGTAACACACAATAATTTATGGATGGAAACCTAAACTACGGAGAAAAAGGAGTAATTGTCAATGCCAACCGTATCGGATCTAGCAAAACTAGTTAAGGGTGAAATTATCGGTGATGGTGAGGTAGAAATTACTGGTGTGGCAGGACTTGAGGATGCCAAACCAGGTGATATTAGTTTTGCTGCCTCGGACCGGGTGGTTGCCCGGGCTTTGAATAGTCAGGCTAGTGCGTTAATTGTCCCGGTTAATGTTAATCAACTTTCCAAGCCAATGATTAAAGTAGCTAACCCCAGACTGGCTTTTGCCCAGATCCTCAACTTCTTTTTCCCGCCGGCCCCTTGTATACCGGCAATTCATCCTACAGCGGTAATTGGTGAAAATGTGAAAGCAAGCGGTTGTTCCATTGGGGCTTTAGTTTATGTGGGTAATAATGTTACAATCGGAGCAGGTACAATTATTCATCCCGGAGCAGTAATCGGAAATGAGGTTGTCATCGGCAGTAATTCGGTGATCCACTCCAATGTGGTCATTCGCGACGGTTGCCAGGTCGGTGACCGGGTTCAGATTCATCCGGGTACAGTAATCGGAGCAGACGGATTTGGTTACGTAACAGTAAACGGAGAAAATATTAAAGTACCGCAAGTTGGTAAAGTGGTTATTGAATCTGATGTTGAAATCGGAGCCAATGTAACGATTGACCGGGCAACCACCGGAGTAACCTTGATCAAGCGCGGTAGTAAAATTGATAACCTGGTGCAAATTGCCCATAATTGTGAATTGGGTGAAAATAACATTATTTGCGGCCAAGCGGGCTTGGCGGGAAGCGCTAAACTGGGCGACCGGGTAACCTTAGCCGGAAAGGCCGGCGTGGTCGGACATATTAAAATCGGAGATGATTCAGTAGTGGCAGCCTGTTCGATGGTGATTAACAGCTTGCCGGCTAATTCATTTGTTTCGGGCGCTCCGGCCCGGACTCATGCTGCCGATATGCGAAACCAGGCAGCAGTTGGGCGCCTACCGGATTTATTAAAAGAGTTTAAAGAGTTGCAAAAGAAAGTTGCCGAGCTAGAAGCAGCGATTTCCAGGAAAAAATAGACGTTTTTAGGAAGGATTTTGGAAAAACTGAGCGAACTAACCTCAATAGGAAGATTGACACCGGAGGTGGTTTAATGGCTCGGTTTTTTGCTATTTTAGCAACCGGTTTGTTGTTACTAACGGTGAATCACAGTACTTTGGTAAGGAGAGTTGCGAATTTCTTCGCAGGGTAACCGGCGGCAGCGGTCGAAACTTACAATTTTGTTTAACGAAGCGAATATTCAGCCGCAAGATGGTTCGTTATTACGGGCTGGTTTAAGGTATAACATTAGTTCAATTGCTGAGCTTGACAGCGTGATTGCAGACAATATTTCCGAATGGGATTATACCGAGGATCGGCTGACGCTGGAGTTTTATGATTCACACCTTCATCTTTGATCTCTCCTGGTATCAGGCCGAAGAAAAACTATTGCTGAAGATATAGTTTTAGGTCGGGATAGGATTTATTTTTTAAAGCGCTTCGGCGCTTTTTTGGTATTGTCCTTAATTTCTAAAGTTGCTACGGAAAAGGAGTTTTAAATTTTGAGAATTCTTGACCGGTATATCTGGAGGGAGTTTTTTACCTGGTTTTTAATTTGTACCATGGGATTCACCGTTTTGGGCCTGGGAAAGATTGTTTTTGACTATAATGACCTGTTCATTGGCTACCGGGTGCCGCCGAAACTGATGTGCCAGTTAATCGTGGATCAGATTCCTCTATTGTGGATGGATGTATTGCCGGCAGCATGTATTTTCGGCGCTATTCTTGGGTTAGGGAGATTGGTCCGGGAACGGGAATTGGATGTCATTCGTCTCAGCGGATCCGGCATGTTCCGGATGATGTTACCGGTCTATCTCGGAGTGGGGCTGCTTTGTTCCGGCGCTTACTGGTGGAATGATTTGGTGGTTCCTGCTGCCAACCATCGTTTCCAAAAAGAAGTGCAGCGTCTGGCATCACGTCAGGACATGCCGTTATTAAAGGAAAATGTGGTGTTTAAAGGTCCGGAAAACCGTTTTATCTATCTGCAAAAAGTTCATCACCAACAGGGCCAAATTTTTGGAGTCTTAATTATCGAAACCAAGCAAAACGGGGCAATGCCGCGGATTATCACTGCTGAATCTGGAATAATTCGTAAAGGGATCTGGGAGTTACAAAACGGGATTGTCCATGAGTTAGACAAAAAAGGAGCGGTTGTTTCGGAACTGAGCTATCAAAGAATGGAACTGAAGATGGCTAATGACTTCGCGGCGATTATCGGAGAAGAGAAGTCACCTTCAGCGATGCGCAGTTCAGAGTTGTTGCACTTAATCAATCTTTACAAACAAAGCGGCTTAAGTGTTCCCATTTATACAGTCTACTACTATTCGAAGTTTGCCGATCCGTTGATTTCTTTAGTCCTGATTTTACTGGCGGTACCATTGACAATGCATACCGGTAAAAACTCCTTGTGGCTTGGTTTAGTTTTCTGCTTCTTGATTATTATGGGCTATTATGCGATGCAAGTGATTGGCAGGACAATGGGAGCCAATAGTGTTATCCCTCCCTGGGTGGCGGTTTGGACTCCCCATTTGGTCTTTTTTGTAATCGGGTTGTTGTTAATTACCGGAGTCGAACGGCGGAGGTAAAACTTGACCAAACTGAGATTTATTTGGTTATTGGTTCTAATCTTAGCTGGGGTCTACTTCGCCCTGCCGGTTCAGGCTGCTGAGACCGCAGCTAAGAGCAGAGCCAAGTTGACCGCGGACTTAGTGCGTTATTATGATGAAATCCGTCAACTGGAAGCTACCGGGCAGGTGGTCATCTCCTATGAAGGTCTGGTGATTACTGCGGATTATGCTTTGATTGACCAAGACCAAAATGTCATGCTGGTCAAAGGCCATGTCAAGCTGACCAAGGACGGTGACACATTTACCGGTGACCGTTTATTATACTATTTTTCCAGCCGCCAGGGATGGATGGCCCCGGCTGATACCCATGTAGCGAGTACGGAATTCAATGAAACGATTACAATATCCGCTGCGGAAGCCTATTTAAAAAGTGAGGAATTACTGGTTAAAAGGTCCTTTCTTACTGGTTGTGACCGGGATGAACCGCACTATCATTTTACGGCGGAGCGGGTTGAGTATATTCCAGGAAAACGGATCGTGCTTTTCCGGGTCTGGTATTGGGAGGGAAAAATACGACTGCTTTATTTACCCAAAATCAATATTTCTCTGGAGGGACAGGAAAACAGTTTTGAAATGCCGGAAATCGGTTATAACGACATTGATGGCTGGTATCTGCGCTGGGGTTATAATTACCATTGCAATGACCACAGTTATGGCCGGATTTACTTAGATAAGATTACCGAAAAAAACGGGGATGGGGTTGGCATCACTCATTACCTGAAACCCTCACCAACCAGTCATTGGTATCAGGATTATTACTATAAGGACAACAGCGACCTGGATTACCCTAAAAATGACTTCCGGTTGGGATTAGGTTATAAAAATTGGACCCGTCCTAATTTAAACTATGAAACCAACCTGATTAATCGGCATAGTTATAATGAGTTCGGTGACCTGCTGGTGGAAAACATTTACGACTTTTACTTAAAGGGTAGTTCTCCCTGGCCTTATTTAAAGGTCTATTTCCGCGAAAATGATGAAGATGTGTACAATTATGACCCTGATAACAATAATTGGGTTAGATCCCAAGATACCTTTCGAGAAATGCGCTTCAGCAATAACTGGTCCTTTAATAGGAGTTCGTTTTTCTTGAATACCAGTATCAATTGGTATTTAACTGAATATTTAAAGCAGGATGATTCGTCGTCGCAGCAGTTTATGTATTCGGGGAATGCTACCAAAAATTGGAATAACTCCAGTTTGAGCTTGTATTATAGCAACGCTCAAATTGCTAAAGGGGATTATTTCAGTAATAATTATTTACCGGAGCTGACCTATACAATTTCTAAGTTAAAGCTACCCCTGCTTAACGAGGTACAGTCCCAGTTTCAATATACCAAATTAGAAAAAATCCAAGTGGTTGATGGAGAGCCGGTGGATCAAAAAACCGGGATCCGTTGGGCCTCAGATCTGAAAAAATTCAGTAGTCTTTGGGAAAGTAATACCAGTAAATGGTCTTTAAATCTTACCAGTCAATTTCGGTATCGCTTTTTTGACGTGGAAAATCAACAAAATGAAGTGCTGGCATTGACGGAATCGCTTGATGCCAGGTATCAATTTAACCAATATTTTTCAACTGCATTGGGAGTGGGGTATACCGAAAAAGAAGGCCCCGAAGACGACTTTTTTAATAAAGGGGATAACTTTCTACCGGGTGGATTTATTTCTAACTCCTGGAATTGGTCTAGTTCTGTTTTTTATGGTAATTTGTCCGTCACATACAGTTTGTATAATTATGAACCACAACCGGTCTATCTTAATTTAGCATGGACTCCGGCACCTCAGCAAAAGATTGGGTTAAATACTCAATATGATTGGGAGGACGGAATCGGCCAGACTAATTTGAGTATTAACTATAACCCGAACGATAATTGGCGATTAGAATTGGGTTTAGGGTACAATCCCCAAGATGCTACCTGGACTCAAAAGGAATTCCAAGCCTTTATCACGCAGCGGCTTAGTTCAAAATTACAACTGGAAGCAGCTACGGTTTATGATATTTTCCGCGATGATTTTGGAGTTGCCAACTTTGCCTTGGTCTACGACTGGCATTGCCGGGATTTAAAATTTTACTATGATCATATAGAGAAGGAGTACTGGGTGATGCTCAGCTTTAAAGCCTTCCCGGGGGCAAAGCTAATGCTGAGTTCCGACCCGGATGACTATTACAATTGGTATCTAAACTAAGCCCTTATCAATTAGGGAAATATACCATGTTAGCTTTGGTATTGGTTTTAGGTTGGTATGGCGGTTGGTGGGAAGGGTTAGTCAGACCGGTGGTTAATCCGAAAACCCTTCCTTCAAAACCGGCGGTTCCCAGTATCGATCTGTACCAAACAAAGCTGGTGGGCTGGGATCAACAGCAAAAGGCCTGGGAAATCCGGGCTAAACGGATCTGGCAGTCTGCTGACGGTAATATCACCTATTTTAACCAAATCGATCAGGGGATTATCTTTTCAGTGGAGGGGCGCACCGCTTACTTTAAGGCTGGGTGGGCCCGTTGGGAGAAGCCCCGGTCAGTCCTTTATATTGGTGGTTTCCTGAACATCACTGTTGATCAACACCGGTTTAAAACCAAAGAGGCCGTTATGTGGTTTAAGAACCAGGAACTTAGTTGTAGCTATCCGATCGAGGTTATCGGGAAGGATGTCAGGCTTAAGGCAGAAAAATTAAAAGTAAATCTGAAGCGTAAAGATGTAAGGCTTGAAGGTAATGTGGTATTATCGCAAGGCCGGGACCAGATCACCAGCCAAACAGTGATCTATAATTTAAAAAGCAAACAATATCAATTGTTAGAGCCAGGAGGAATAATCTTAAACTTATGAAAAACGGATTTTTAATTCTAGTATTAACCATCTGTCTAGGTGTGCCGGGGATCGTTTGGGCTGCTGATGAACAGGTGAAGGTAACCGGGGATTATATTTATGGCGACACGGAAAAAAAAATTTCTTATATTGAAGGAAATGTCCGGATTACTCAAGGCTCAACGGTAATTACTACTGATAAAGCCGTTATTGATACTGATAAGAAACAAGCAGTGCTGGAAGGTAAAGTAGTTTTAGATAACCCGGATGGGACGGTTAAGGCCGGCTACCTAGATTATGATCTCCGTAAAAAGGCTGGTCTGTTTAGGAACAATGTAATCATGTACCGTAAAGCTGTCAAGGATAGCAAGACCACGAAAAATAAGAAAGAACCATTTACACTCCAGGCTGAGGAGTTATATTTAGAATCTGAGCAGAAGAATTTTACCGCTAAAACAGCCACGTTTGACCATAAAGAGTTTAAAGGCTCTGCTAGACAAATTATTTATGATGACGCCAGCGAGGAGTTGTTTTTCAAAGGAGATGTCCATTTAAAAAAGGTGAAGGGCGAAGAGCTTCTGGGTGAAGAAATTAAGATCAATTTGAAGGATAACAGTTTCGCGGCAACGAACAATGTCAGTATTCAAATGGAAGTCTCTGATTAAGTTCAGGTGTTTTTTTAAAACCAAAAATAATAATAGGCTTATTTTGGGAAAACATATTTGTAGGGTATTTTGTTTTTTATAGGAAATCTGGTAAGATGTTATTGATACGGCTGAGGTGGTCAAATGGCCGGTTGGACGACGACCGATTGGGAACAAGAGATTGAACTTATTGCCAGGCGGGAACAGCAAAACGCTACCGGATTATTTGAATTGACTGAGATCCGGATTCCGAATATTGACTATACCTTTCCAGACCAACATTTAATTGAGAAAAATTTGAGTTTAGTTTACGGTATCGGAAAAGTTACGGCGCAAAAATTGGTTAAGTCTGGGTACCGGACGTTAACAGATCTGTTGCAACACCCCCACTGGCAAAAGGCGGCCGCTGAAATCACGCGGCTGATTGCAGCTAGAAATGTTGCTCAGCTGGCGCAGTATGGCGCTGCCGACTTGGAACTGTTAGGATTCTTTGAACCGGGCGATATCACTTTTATTGATATTGAAACATTAGGGATCTTTTACATGTTCCCGGTTTTTCTAATTGGAGTGCTGCAATTTGTTGAAGGGCAAGGAGTGATTCGCCAATTCTTAGCTCGAAATTACCAGGAAGAAGCAGCAATTTTAGCTGAATTGGATGATGGGATCCGCAACCAGGGGGTACTGGTCAGTTATAACGGACGGAGTTTTGATGTCCCTTATTTACAAGGACGGCTACGGTTGTATGGCATGGACGACCGTTTTGACGCTTTTCACCTGGATCTCTTACGCCATACCCGAAAAAATTTCAGGAACATCTTACCGGATTGCCGCTTGGTTACGGTTGAACGTTGTTTATTGGGTGACGGGCGGGTTAATGACCTACCTGGTTCCGAAGTTCCCGAACAATACCAGCGATATTTGGACAGCGGTGACCGGGAACTGATTGAGCCGGTTTTAAAACATAATGCCGCTGATTTATTGACTATGGCTAAATATTTAGGTTTGATTACTATTAAGAATCAAAAGAAGGTGGCTGCAAATGCAGATTAAAGATATTCAGGCTAATAAACCGGTAACAGGTCGTTTTATGATTATCGATAATCAGCTGCGGACTGCTAAAAACGGTACCGACTATTTAGCAATGAAGATTATGGATGCTACCGGTGAATTGCCGGTTAAGGTTTGGGATGCCGGTGAAGAACTATTTCAACAGCTGGGCGCCGGAACCGTTATCGAACTCGAAAATGTGATTCCTAAAACTTTTAAAGATCAGGTGCAACTGGAATGGGACTCTAAAAATAGCACTGTGTTTCGAGTAATCCCGGAGCAGGAGATCGATTATAGTGAGTTTTTGCCCCATGCCCCAGGCGAACTGTCACAATATTGGGACAGTCTTTTTAAGACTATTGAGTCAATTTCCGAACCGGGTTTGAAAAAGGTTTTACAGTTTTTCTTTGAGGATAAAACCTTTGTAACTAATTTTTTAAGGGTTCCGGCAGCATTAAAACGCCATCACGCTTACATCGGAGGATTAGTGGAACATACTGTCGGGGTCATTGCTTTATGCGAGGCGGCAGCCGGGTATTACCCCCATGTTAACCGGGATTTGCTTCTTACCGGAGCCATCCTCCACGACATTGGTAAGACTCGGACCTACCGGATTGGTAAAGGTTTTGATAGTACGAATGAAGGTAAATTGATTGGACACTTGATCTTAGGTGTGGAGATGGTAGAGCAAGCTATTGCTACGGCCTTAGGAGACGAAGTTACCCCGGAATATCGGGAAGAATTACGCAATAATCTGATTCACTTATTAGTCAGTCACCATGGGGTTATGGAATGGGGCTCTCCGGTTGAACCTTTAACAATTGAAGCTTGTATCTTACACCATGCCGACAATATGGATGCGGAAACTACGAAATTTTTAACGATCATTAAGGGGCAGGATGCCATCAATGAATGGGCGCCATATGATAGTGGCTTGGGCCGTTCAATTTACTTGAATAATCTAGCTTTGAAACCGAAATAAAGTTTCTCACAAAGGGGATTAGTAGTATGAATGAAAGTTTAATTTATTTAGTTACATTATTGGCCGGTTTAGGATTTCAATTTCTATTTCGGTGGTCGGTAACTAAAAATTTGTGGCTTTCATTTCTGATTCTAGTAGCCTTTTCGCCTTCAATCAGTTTTGGCCTCGTCTGTGGCCTTTGGGTTGGTTGCGCTTTCATTCCGGACAGTTTGAACCGGAAACGTTTACCAAATAATTATCAAATAGGCTGGAAGGACGCACTCGTTTTTTCAATTTGGACATTTGCGGGATTTTTATTAACCTTGGTTTACCTTTTTAAGATTAAACTAACCGGTAATATGGAAATAGTTCAGAGTGAAGCCTTGGCTTGGGTATTTTTGACGATGATTGAATTATGCCTCTTCAGGATTGTTGCCGACTCTGTTCCGGACTGGTCCCGGGGGCTGCTTGGTTGTCGCATGGGATTGATCAATTTTTTAATGGTCTTATATTGGATCTATCGTTACGGCTGGTTGGTGATGGGCCTAATTTTTATCTCTCTGATAGTAGCTTTTCAACTGCTGCTTTCCTTGATGAAATTTCCCACCAACAGGACTAATGATGTTGTCAGAGGAGGCAGATAAATGAAAGTGGCTTTTCATACTTTAGGCTGTAAAGTGAATCAAAATGATACCGGAAGTTTAGCGGAGCTTTTTCGCCAATGCGGGTATGAGGTCGTGCCTTTCAAACCGGGGGCCGATATTTTTATTATCAACACCTGTACCGTCACACAACTGGGGGAGCGCAAGTCGCGTCAGGTTATTCATAAAGCAGTTAGTTATCATCCTAAGTTGGTAGTAGTTACGGGATGTTATCCCCAAGTCGCTCCGGAAGAAGTTGCCGCAATTCCTGGAGTCGATCTGGTTATTGGCATGGCAGAACGACCGCACATTGTCAAACTGGTCGAAGAAACTCTAAGTAAGCACACTAAAGCGGCTTATGTCAATCAAGTAGCAGATCTTAAGGAATGGGTAGATCTTCCCCTCACTTGTACGACTGAACGGACCCGGGCTAATCTGAAAATCGAAGAAGGGTGTGAACAATTCTGTTCCTATTGTATTATTCCTTATGCGCGGGGCCCAGTCCGCAGTATGCCTCCCGGCCAAGTGCTGGCGGAGATCAAAAAGTTACTGGCAGCAGGGTATAAGGAAATTGTCTTAAGCGGAATTCATTTGGGAGCTTACGGTAAAGATATTGGGACAGATTTAAATACTGTCTTGTCTGAGGTTTTAAATATCGAAGCTGAATTTCGAATTCGCCTGGGTTCGTTAGAACCGACTGATTTTACAGATAAACTCATTTCAACCTTGGTTAACCATGCTAAAGTCTGTCAGTACCTGCACATTCCTTTGCAAAGCGGTAGTGATCAGATCTTAAAACAAATGAATCGTCATTACTCTTTACAGGATTATGCGGCTTTGTTAAAAAAGTTACGAGCGCTTAATCCGTTAATCGCAATAGGGACTGATTTGATTGTAGGTTTTCCGGGTGAAACTGGGGAAGATTTTGTTTCGGTCTGTAATTACCTTGTCGAACAGGCATTTAGCCGTGTTCATCTGTTTCGCTATTCTCCACGTAAAGGGACGCCGGCGGCAGCTTTGGGTAACCGCATTTCCAAACAGGTTCAAGAGGAACGTAGTAAAACGCTGGCTGCGATTGCCGCAGAAATGCGTTTGCAATATATGCGGCAGTTTATTGGTAAAACCGTTACAGTATTATTTGAGGAAGGTTTTGAATCGACTTGGAGTGGTTTGACTGGAGAATATCTTCGGGTTGACGTAGTATCAAAAGATAATTTGAGGAACATTTTTAAAACGGTTTTTGTGACTGGAGTTGGGCAGAATAATTTGGTAGGAAAGATTATCGATTAATCAATAATCTTTGAAGGAATTTAGATTTAAACTGTCGAATAGTATTTTTCAGAAAAGGAGAGTTAAAAGTGTCCGAGTGTATCTTTTGTAAAATTGTCAAGAGGGAATTACCTGGTCAAATCGTTTTTGAGAATGATTTCGTGATGGTTTTTAAAGATATTAATCCGGTTGCTCCCACACATTTATTATTAATTCCCAAAAAGCATATTAAAAACATTTGCGATCCGGAACTGTTAAAAGATAACTTGCCGTCGGCTCTGGTAGAGGCAGTTCAAAAAGTAGCCAATGATTTAGGGATCGCCGAAAGTGGTTTTCGGGTGGTAGTTAACCGGGGTCTGGATGCAGGAGAAGCTGTGCCTCACTTGCATTTCCATCTCATATCAGGCCGTAAGTTGAATTGGCCTCCAGGTTGATATTTGACAAAATCCCATTTTTTATTGTAAAATATTATAACGTAGTTTTGACTTTCGAACCGAACACTGCGGACGGAGTCACGGGAAGGAAGGCAGTGGAGGGGAGGGAAATTTGTGGCGACTGAGGTTAAAATCGGAAAGAACGAAACGCTTGATAGCGCATTACGCCGTTTTAAGCGCCAATGCCAGATGTCTGGTATTTTAGCTGAGATACGTAAACGTGAGCATTATGAAAAGCCTAGTGTAAGACGTAAAAAGAAGTCTGAGGCAGCGAGGAAACGCAAATCCGGCAAATAACCCGTCAGAGGACGGGTTTTTTACTTGGCGTTTTAGTGAATGCCGATACTTAAAAGAGCAGTGGTTTATTGTGTTTTATCTGTATTGATAATATTGTGAATTGGCGTAATTTTTTTAAAAATCTTGACACCGGAAATAATCCGTGTTAAGCTAATAAAGCTGTCCGATTGGCAGCAGAAAAGTCAAGCTAAGTGAGGCAAAGAGCCAGGATAAAAAGAGTAAAAAACGAGCTTGACAGTGAAAAAACAATATGCTAAGATAATAAAGCTGTTACGGAATGAACCGGCAGCACAGTCAAGCCGGAGCAAGGCAGAAAAAAGCACCAAGAAAACCGGA
>DATCLA010000056.1:0-12059 GCA_036564195.1 Bacillota bacterium | reverse complement strand
CCTCTGTAACCAGTTTACTGTAGAATTGCTCATTGTTAATAACCTGGAAGTCACTGTGTAACAAACGGTCACGTTCAACGTCTCTAATATTAATGGCCACATCGATTAAGGCTGGAAATTCATCCAGCCGGCCGGCAATTCCGTAATGCCGGTCTTCAACGATCCGTCCCACCGGGTATAAGGAGCTCCCCAGTTTAATCGGGAGTACCGGGCTTTTAACAATATGGTGAATCTGAGCCTGATAAGCTAAAAAATCTACTTTACCCCGGTTGGTAAAGGAGTGGCCGAAAGCTAAAAAATGTTTGCCGTCAACCATGGTCACCGTACCGAGGGCTGCGACGCGATAATCCCCATTGACCAGTTGGACTGCAACTGCGCTTCCCGGTTTAAATGTAACCCGTTTACCGGATGGTGGGACGGCACCGGCTGCTTCGGGAAGATATACCGCCTGTAAACCTAATTCCCGAAACGAGCGAGCAAGCCGTAAAAACCCCCGATGGCCCGTGCCGGAGATTAACACCGGTGTCGCAACCGGTAATAGTTTTTTTCTTTTTCTATAATAGGTAAAATATTCCTCCTTATTGGCATTGTCAAGCAATTTTAACATTGACTGGATTGGGGTTACATAGGCCAGAAATGGGTCGGCGTTTTCAAAACCGTAACTGATGGCACCTACCAACCGCCCTTTAATATATACCGGGCTTCCGCTCATTCCGGCAGCTAGTCCGCCACTTTTTTGGATTTCCTTCCCTTCCAGCCTAACCAGGATTAATTTTTCGCCATCATAGTCACTGTTAACAATTGCCAACACTTTAACTTTGAATTTATCAATTGTAGTCCCATGAAAAACAGTTAAGGCTTCTCCTTCCATTCCTGGCTTAACTTTAGCGACCGGAAAAAAACGCTCCACTGCATAAGTGACCGGGGCTAGCATTACCACAATTAAACAGAACATTAGTCCACTCGTTATCCGAAACCGCATCTAAAATCATCACTCCTAAGCCGGTCAACTTAGTTTAAGGAATTGCATAAGTCCTGATTTAAGCTTTGGCTCACAATATATTGATAGATATAGCCGGGCTAGTCACTATATATTGTGGCCAAAGGATTATCAAGGTAATTGCAATTCCCTCAGTTAGATATGTTGAACTTGAAAAGTAAAACACCTTTCTTTAATATCATCAGTTAAACCGATAGTCTCAAAAATTTCCCGTTACCGTAAAATACTGGCTGCAAGCGACAGTTCTAAAAATAAATCAGCTTTATTTTAGAAATACTTGCAAACGACCGTATTTTTCAAATTAGCCCGGGATGTAACTTCTTCAAAATAGTAAAAAGTAGTAAGATAATATTTTTTACACAAAAACTTCCGCGGTCTTTACCAGGATTAGTATCTTTTCCTACATTTAATCCTGCCTTGCAATCTTATTTAAATCTTACCACATTTAACTGTTGAAACAAACTCCCTTTTTAACCCAATTAAAACCAGAGATTACTATTATTTTTCTGTTTTTTGACTGTCAGCCGGGGTGAACCAGATTAGTTTAAAACTTGCTTTGATTTGTTGTTTATTTGGAGCATTTTAAAATTGAGGTTAAAATTCGCACCGACCTGAAGCAGGAAATTTTTGGCGATTTATAGAATAATAGTATTTACCATTTTCTGGTTTAAGCTTACTTCCAGATCTCATACCGCCGCTAATTATGATAATTTAGAATGAACCTAACGACACAATTGTTTAAACCATACTGAAGAGGGACGATTATACACAGATTAAAGAAAAATAATTTTTAAAAAGGATAAGGAGCTTAAAATGAAAAAGACGGTTTTGCAATTTATGGTATTACTATTATTGCTATTTATTTTAATCCCCGGTATCATGGGTCAGGCACCAAAACTGATCAGCCTTGACTTTAAAGATACCGATATTAAAGATGTCTTACGGGTTCTGGCTAACCAGTCAAAGGTCAGTATCATTGTTGACGAACAGACCAATGGCAAGGTAACGATTCACCTCTCCCGGGTATCACTGGCAGAAGCGTTGGAGATTATCACTAAAAATTACAAATTAACCTGTGTCAAATCAGGAAATGTTTATTATGTGGCACCGGTTGATAACTCTTTTTTAAAAATCGAGTATCAGGAAGGGCTACTATCCGTTGAAGCCCGGGAAGTTAGTCTTAAAAAATTGTTCCAGGAAATTTCTAAAAAAACCGGGGTAAATCTGGTTCCCGCCCCTGATTTACAAGGTAAATTAAGTACTTTGATTAACCGCTCCCCGTTGCAGGATGCCATCAAAACTTTGTTAACCCAAAGTAATTGTATGGAAGAGAAGATCGGCAAAAACAGTTACATCCGAAAAAAAACCACTCAGCCTTATACTTTTACCGTTAATTACGTTCAAAACCTGTTAACCATCGATGCCAAAAACATCCCGATAGCGATCTTGGCCAGAGCGATTACAGAAAAGACCGGCATTTCAGTTATTCCGGAACAAAACCTGACCGACAATGTGACCATCTACTTTCAGGATCTACCGTTTGACGAGGGTATGGAAGCGCTTTGTCTGGCTAATAACTTCAAATACTTTAAAGAAGGCCAGTCCCGCCGTATTGCCCGTAAAAACGGGGCTTACCGGGTTACTTATAAAAACAGCCTGTTGTCAATTGACGCGGATAATGTTGAGATCGGGGAGATTATCGGTGAGATCTCCCGCAAAACTAATATCAATATCATGCTTGACCAGGAAGTTAACGGTAAAGTTACCGCCCATTTTCAGGCCTTGCCCATATTCCAGGCTTTAATGTTGTTGGTAGAGAATCAGGGCTGGTATATTGAGAAGCAATCCAATTGTTACTTTGTCAAGCCATCAGGTGCTGAAAATAAAGACGCCCGGATTATTTTCAACCCCGATACCCAATTGTTTAATTTAGATGTTAAATCCGGTTCCCTGGCTTCCATTATTAACGAGATGGCCCGAAAAGCCAATCTTAATGTGGTCATCCTTACCCAGGTAAACTGGACTATTAGCAATCTCCGCCTACGTGAGATAAAATTCGATGAAGCCCTTAACTACATGCTCAAAGGGACCATCTACACCTACAAAGTTTCTAACGGTGTCTACATGGTGGGTGATGGTTTGATGACCCGCCCGGAAGTACATGACTTCGCCGAAGTAAAAGTCTACCCCCTTAAATACCTCCGTGCGGAACAATTGTTAAACTCGCTGCCACCAATCTTTCCACGGCAAAACTTTATGCAGTTGCCCAATAAAAATACTCTAATCGTCTCCGCGCCACCATCGATTCAGGCACTGTTCCAAAATTACCTGGATCAGATCGATGTGACTTCAGCTAAGGATGAGACGGCAATGATTAAGATCAAGTACTTAAAAGCTGAAGATGTAATGAAGATGATTCCTTCATCGATTCCCAAAAACGATCTGGTTGTGATTAAAGAAAGTAATGCCATCGTTGTCACCGGGCCAAAAAGTCATGTTGCCCAGGTAAAAAGCTATATTGAAACTATCGATCAAGTAACCCCATTAATCGTTTTCGATATCGCGGTATTACAAGTTAATGACTCCCACGGTTTTGACTGGAAGGCGCCGATAGCTGATATTAAGCTGCCCAATGGCAACCGGTTAAACATCAACTCCGGTGAAGGTACCATCAATGTGACCAAACCCGCTAAAAATTTTGATAGCGATGGTAATCTAATTAAAGATACTGAATCCAGCGTTTTAGGTGCTATATCCGTTTTGCTCAAAACCGGCAAAGCTAAACTCCTGGCCAATCCGACCATCTCGACGTTAGCCGGTTACCCGGCCAGTTTTAATGTTTCCACCAATGAAAGTCACTCCTTCGCAGCTACCAAAAATGCAGAAGGTGAAACAACCAGTACTACAATTAAAGAATATAAATCTGGATTGTTTTTTCAGATTGTTCCCTGGGTTTCACCAAACAAGCAGATTACTATGGAGATCAAGCCAAAGATTACTCAATTTACCGGTCAAAAGGTTGGCGATGAACAGTTGCCGATCATCAACGAACGGGCCTCCGAAACCACGATCCGGGTGGGTGACGGCGAAACTTTTGTAATCAGCGGGTTGAAACAGACCGAACAGAATAAGAGCAAAACTAAAATTCCAATTTTAGGCGATATCCCATTGATCGGCTATCTGTTCCGGGGTCATTCAACTAACGAATCCCAGAACGAATTTGTCATCATCATCACCCCGAAACTCATTTATGATGAGGCCGATAAGATGAAAAACAGTGCGATAATGGAGCAACGTTTTAATGTCAAAGAACTGTTAAACAGTATTGAAGGACAAGACATCAACAATAAAGCCAAACCGAAGACCCGCAAGAGAAGCAACCGTAAAACTAAATTTAAACCTGAAACCATGTCGGTTGAAACCCGTAAATTTCAGCGAGGACGGTTTAACTAAAAGCTTAATCATACTAATAAGGCTGGCCTTTTGGGGTCAGCCTTTTTTTGTTTTTAATTACTAATTACCTAAATATGGGTTTACGTGTTCAACTTGAAAAGTGAAACAGCTCCGATGATTTACTTCAATCTCAATCATCCTCAATTATCGCTTTTACTTCATTTTCTGAATAAAATGACTTATCCATTGAAATACTTCGGCTTTGCGTGGATTGAGGTCAACCGTTAAATTGTGATGCCCGTTGGAGAAGAGGATTAACTCTTTTTGGTCGGGGGTTAATTGAGATAAAGAATTAAAAAAGCACCGGGCTCCCCGAGGATTAACCGTTTGATCATTCTCCGCCTGAATCACCAGAGTCGGCATAGTAATCCCCGGTCCGGCCCGACTGGCAACCCGGGCCAGTTTGACCAATTCCGCAACTGTAGTCAGTGGAATAGTAGTGTACCAATAGTCATATTGCCACCCATACTGAACCTTGGTGCTGTAATAGGGCATGAACCGTTGTAACAGTTGCCATCCGGCAAAGCTGGTTCGGAAATCTTTGATCTGAAAACACGGAGCACACAAAATCAGTTGCTGGATCAAGGTCGGAAAGGCTTGCGCCAATAACACTGCCAGTGCCCCTCCCATACTTTCGCCTACCACTACGATTTCATAACCTAATAAGGCCGCGATCGCCAGCCCCTTACGGGCGGAACTCTCCCAATCATTCCGGTTTGAATTGGCAAAGTCCATTACGCTGGTCCCATGCCCTGCCAAACGGGTCCCGAAGACATTGTAACCCTGCTCAAAAAGGGACCGGCCCAGTTCCCGCATTTCAAAGGGGCACGCGGTAAAACCATGGATTAACAAGACCGCCTTTTTGGTAAGCTGTTGGTGGGTAAAACAAAAGCTGCGGCGTTCGGCTTTACTGCCAACCAACTCACAGGTAGGGTAGTGATATTCCTTATCCGCCAGCTCCAAAGCAAGTTGCAACCGGACGGTTTCACCGTCGCGCCAAGCCTGTTGATAACGCTGCGTTACTTCCGGCCACTGGCTTCCCAAATTACTGCATTCTTCCTGACCTATCTGATTATTCATCATCTGCTCCATTCAATTAAACTAAAATTTCCAATTTATTATAGCAAATTGCTTGGCAAGAATAAAGCGGCTCTAGGCCGCTTTAAAGATCATCTGTCTCCTTGGTTAAACTCTCCTCCCCTTTTTCCACTAACTTCCTGACCATATTTCCGCCGATTTTTCCGGCCTCGCGGACGGTTAATTCGTCACCTCCGGCGGCTAAATCATCATTCAGACCTAATTCTTTGGCTGTTTCCCACTTCAACTTCTCCTTACCGCTTTGGGCTGGGTTGTTCCGCTTTTGTTCAGCCATCTTATCACCTCCACCAATAAAGTGGATTTTGTGAATCTTAATTATACATAGTTTTATAAGTTTTCTATTCCGGACTATCCTGAGACATTAAGCTGAGGGTGGCAAAGTCAATTGCACGAGCAGGGAAATTATTAAAATAAACCGAATCATTAAGTCAATAGCGCGAGTTTCATAATTCCCGAATCGACATTTTATTTTAACAATACATTGATAGAATAATCATGTTAGCAACTATAGATTGTGCTGAAATCATACAATTGTGGAACCTTCTAAACGAGGTGAATTGGTGTGAAACATATCCAAAAGTTACATGAGATTGATCGGCTCTTCAATCAATTAATAATTTTCCGTACCCTTAAAGAGGATCCTCTGGTTGAAGAATTATTGCAAACTCTGGAAGATATCCAGGAACTAGCGGATCTCACATTGTTATCAGGCTGGTATGGCGCGCTCTTAGAACAATACCCCTACTCCAATAATCCCTGGGCTGATCACCTCCTGAACCTGGTTAACAGTAATGAAAATTATTTCTCCTTAGCGTGTGAACGGGGCGAATATCCTAATTTACCGCCCAGCATTATCGCTGCAGTCAACGAGGATCTCAAAAACATTACCCACTTAATGAGCTGGAATCCCAGTCTGATCTTTAGCTTTAACGAAGCAGCCAAGTCCAAAGCAGGGATCCAGCGGCTCCAGCCCGATCCGGCCCTCCATAACCTCACTTTAAAGGAACTGGCTGAGGTTTACAAAAAAGGCTCCGGCCTGTTCGGAAAATATGCCTCGTTTACCTGGCAGAGTGAGGAACAATGGCTAAAGCCGATTGAAACTCCCGACCCGATTACCTTCTCCGACTTAATCGGGATTGAATATCAAAAAAACATTTTACTGCAAAATACGATCCAATTTATTAAAGGGTATCCGGCTAATAATATTTTGCTCTATGGTGATCGAGGTACCGGCAAGTCATCACTGATTAAGGCTTTATGTAACTCGCTTGCCCCTGCCGGACTGCGCGTGATCGAAGTCAATAAGGAAGATCTGAGCGACTTTCCCGTCATTACCGGGTTACTACGCAACCGGGGACTTAAATTTCTTCTTTACGTCGATGACCTCTCCTTCGAACCAAGCGAAGTCCACTATAAGCATTTAAAGGCCGTCTTAGAAGGCGGACTGGAAGTTAAACCGGCTAATGTCCTGATTTATGCCACGTCTAACCGGCGTCATCTGATTAAAGAAACCTTTGCCGACCGGGAAGAAGATTTACACAGTAATGACGCAGTCCAGGAAAGATTATCTCTGGCGGATCGGTTTGGGATTACCCTTACTTTCAGTACTCCCAATCAAGTAGAATACCTGGAGATTGTGCGGGGATTAGCAAAACAGTCCGGTTTAACCTTATCCATGGCTGAATTGGAAGAACGGGCCCTACAGTGGGCCAGCCAGCACAACGGCAAATCCGGCCGAAGTGCTCGGCAATTTGTGAACCAGCTTCAAGGGGAATTGGGGATGCAATAGCTAAGCGAAAAGCCGGGAAAGCCAAGAGGACGACTCTTTCCCGGAAATTTCCCAATCGTCCCCTTGCCTTTTATCTTACCTTAAATCCGGCCTTTAAAAAGCTTTCCTTTAACGAAGCGAGGCTCCGCTGTTGGGGCTCTGCTTTTGGAACCCGCTTGGAAACCGGCTTGCCTTTGGTTGCGGATGATTCCGGTGAAGTTGGAACCGACTTGCTGTTGGCTTGCTTCTTCATGGTCAGGGCAATCCGTTTCCGGTTTATATCGACCTCGAGGACACGGACTTCGACGATATCACCTACTGCTACTACTGTATTAGGATCTTTCACATAGCGATCACTTAACTCTGAAATATGCACCAGGCCATCCTGTTTAACCCCAATATCGATAAAGGCGCCAAAGTCTACCACATTGCGAACTGTCCCGGTCAAAAGCATACCCGGTTTTAAGTCTTCCATGGTTAAAACATCATTACGAAAGATCGGTTTCGGCATATCTTCACGGGGATCCCGTCCCGGTTTTATGAGAGCATCGATAATATCTTTCAAAGTCGGTTTACCAATACCCAGGCTTTGGGCAGTCTTTTCCAGATTAACTTGGCTGAGCTTCTCACGTAACTCTCCCGCTTTTTCTTTAACTAAAATATCTGCCGGTTTTAAGCCTAATTCCGCCAGGAGCAAACGGGCCGCCTCATAGGACTCCGGATGGACCCAAGTGGCATCCAAGGGTTCCTCTCCATCTACAATCTTTAAAAACCCGGCCGCTTGAACGAAAGCTTGTTCACCCAGCCGCTTGACTTTCAGTAACTGTTTCCTATTTTTGAACTTCCCGTTTTCTTCCCGGAAAGCCACAATATTTTTAGCTACTGCTGGTTGCAGACCGGCAACGTATTGTAATAATGCCGGTGAAGCTGTGTTCAGGTCTACCCCTACATAGTTCACACAGGATTCAACGACTCCTCCTAAGGTTTTAGCCAGTTCTTTTTGATTAACATCGTGCTGATAGAGGCCGACTCCGATTGATTTGGGATCAATCTTGACCAACTCCGCCAGGGGATCCTGGATCCGCCGGGCGATTGACACTGCTCCCCGCATCGAGACATCCAGGTCTGGAAATTCTTCCTTCGCCAATTTGGAGGCGGAGTAAACGGAGGCTCCCGCTTCACTCACTATACAGTAAGAAGTTTTCGCTCCACCTAATTGGTGAATTAATTCGGCAACCAGCACCTCGGTCTCCCGGGAGGCGGTGCCGTTACCGATGGTAATCAGGTTTACCTGGTGTTTAGTGACAAGTTGGGCTAAAACTGCTAAAGCCGCCTCCCGCTGTTCCTGGGGCTGATGAGGGTAGATCGTAGCGGTATCCAAAAGTTTCCCAGTCTCATCCACCACTGCCACTTTACATCCGGTCCGGTAGCCGGGGTCAACACCCATCACCCGGTAACCGCGAACCGGAGCTTGTAAGATTAAGTTACGCAGGTTAAGCCCAAAAACCTTAATTGCGTGCTCTTCGGCAGTCTCGGTAAGCTGTGAGCGCAATTCCCGTTCCAAGGAGGGAAAGAGTAAACGTTTGTAGCCATCGGCGATGGCCGCTTCCAGATCCAAGGTAAAGATCGATTTAGGGTTGGTCACAATCAGGCTCTGCAAAAGTTGCAAAGCGGCATCATGGTCACATTTTAAAGTTACTTTAAGCACTTCAAGTTTTTCACCACGGTTTAAGGCTAAAACCCGGTGGGGCGGCACTTTTTTAAGGGGTTCTTGATAATCGGCATACATCCGGAATTCATCCCTAGTTTCCGCTGCTTCCTGCTGTTTAGTTTTGTGCTCCGCTAACTTTTCCGGATCAGCCGGTTTCGCTTCCGAAGCGATTAACGCATTTTCCCAAAAATATTCGCGAAGCATTTTCCGGTAATCCGGGTCATCAGATACCTGTTCGGCAAGAATATCCCGAGCGCCGGCCAAGGCATCTGCCACTGTTGCCACTCCCAGGTCGTTGTTAATAAAGGGGGCTACCAGTGCTTCAATTATTCCGGATTCGATCTGCTGCTTCCAAATGATTGCCGCTAACGGTTCCAACCCCCGTTCTTTGGCAATCATCGCCCGGGTCCGTTTTTTAGGTTTATAAGGCCGGTATAAATCCTCTACTTCCTGAAGTTTGGTAGCGGCATTAATGGCCGCCGTCAACTCCGGAGTTAATTTACCCTGCTCCTCAATTGAACTCAATACTTCGCTTTTCCGAGTTTCCAGATTTCGCAGGTAGTTAATCCGGGCCTCGATATCCCGAATTTGTTCCTCGTTCAGTTCTCCGGTAACCTCTTTACGGTAACGGGCAATAAAAGGAATGGTGTTACCTTCATCTAAGAGCCGGACGGTGTTTTCCACCTGACACGGGCTAATCTTTAATTCCTCTGCCAAAACATTAATTAGTTCCATTAAGTCTGCCCCTCCATCCAGATTCTTTACAAATTATATCCAGACTTTCTTTAAAACACAAGCGAAAAAAAAGAAGCTAAGACGCTTCTTCTTAAGATTTAAGCGGTTTCATAATAATTATATTTAACAAAAAAATTAACACAATATACGGTGTCTGGTTCTGATTAATCGCTCAATATATTGTGTTAATAGAAAAATTGGAATTATGAAACTCACTCAATATTTATAGATTTCCCCTTTGTTTTTATGGAAGTGCTCTAAATTAATTTCCCCATCCAAAGAATCAACCACTTCGATCCGGGACTCGTTGGGTTTTACCATTCCCATCTGGTGCCCTCTTTCTTCAACATAAGCATGCGTCTGCATGTAATCACGGGTCTTTTTTAAGGCTGTCAGCTGTTTATTCTGATCTTTATAACGAAGCTTTAACTCGGTTAATTCTTTAGTCTTCAATAAATAATTCGTTACCCCTTCAATAAAAGGGAAAATTACTATCCGGCAGACTAAAAACAGCACTACCGCCCAGGTAAACAAGTTCCAAACCGAGCGGGGTTTAAACCGCCAGCGGACCCGCTTGTGTGTCCGCAACAACCGACCTTCTTCAAGGGTGATTCCTTTTTCCTGAAAAATCTCCCTTTCGCGCCGGTAGCCAAATGAATATGTCTGCCCCATTGTTTTTATTCTCCTTCATCATCTTCCCCGTTCAACCCTAAAGCCGAGCCGGGTAATACGATCACTACTTCATAGCCTTTGGTTTTGGCACGGTTATATAATGTAGCCACCGTGCTGGGGGTAAGTTGGAGTTTCTTGGCGATGCGGTCGGTACTTTCACCCAGCTCTTTCAGCACCACTACCTGACGTTCACGAAAACTGAGGTTCTCCACTCCCCGGATTTCAACTTTCATTATATCACCGCAACTACAAAATTACTACAAAATTATTACATATTTTCGACACGATATTCGCTTATCCTGCTTTGTCCCTAATTGATCTGCACTTTAGTTCATTTGGCAGAGCTCAAAACATTGCCATGCTTCTTATTGATAACACCTTATGAACGTACTAGTTTAAAGTTGAAATAATAATTAAATTCTTGTTACTACCATTGACTTACATTTATTCCAAGGGTACAATTAAATGACAAATGACTGACTGGTCAGTCTTCGAAACGAGGTGAAACAATTGGAAAAAACCGGCACTGCAAGGCGACTTGAAATCCTGGATGCCGCAATGAGTCTCTTTTCGCAAAAAGGGTTTGAGCGGACCACCGTCGATGAGATCGCCTCCAGGGCCAAAATCGCTAAAGGTACGGTCTATCTTTACTTTAAAAACAAGGAACATATTTTCTTATCAATTATTGAAAAGGGATTGATCGACCTTCATAATCTCTTTGCAGAAATTAATCCCGGTAAGGATTATCTCCGGCAAATCCGTGATTTTATCTATTACAATTTAGAATACGTTGAGGCCCATCGTGAGTTTTACCGGCTTTTTCTCAAAGAGCGCCTGAATGTAAAGTTACTCAACGAAGCGGATTCCCACCGGCTAATCATGAAAAAACACAATGACCTACAACAAATTTTAGCCGAATTCTTACAAAAGGGAATCAACCAGGGTTATCTACGGCCCGGCAATCCCTATGATTACAGCATGGCGATTTTGGGGATTCTCTACTACTTTGCAGGCTATTGGATTATGTGGGAGACATCCGAGCCATTGACGGCAAAAGCGGATTTGATTTCCGAACTTATTCTTTCAGGCATTAAAAAGTGCAGTTGAAAACCATTCTATGCGGAGGTGTGCTATTTATGACTCGTAAAATGTTTATGCAGACTATCTTAGTTGCCTTACTCATCCCCTCACTGGCCTGGGGAGCGGAAAAATCGGCCGAAGCCCAGTGGCAAACCCTGACTCTGGAAAAATGCCTGGAACTGGCTTATGCCAACAATCAGGAATTAAAATCGGCTACCCAAGATGTAGTGATTGCCAAAGCCAATGTCAAGAAAGCCCAAGGAGCATTTCTGCCTACACTCGATTATGAGCTCGGTGCTACAAAATTAAGTGATCCAACTACCGTTTTATTACCATATATAGGAGATCTAGAGAAAGGTTTTTCAGTAATTCCTTTTGAAGGTCCCGATGAGGGCTATGGCGGCTCTCTCTCCGCCACCTACCCTTTATACACCGGCGGTAAATTACGCAATGCCTTAAAGATCGCTAAAACCCAACTGGATCTTGCTTTGGAAAAAGAACGAAATGTTAGGCAAAAACTGACTTACAATGTAAAATCCACC
>DATCLA010000055.1:0-10820 GCA_036564195.1 Bacillota bacterium | reverse complement strand
CCATTTATCCCATTAATTCAGGAACGGTATAGAGCATCTAATCGTAGTGCAGGCTATCGGCAAATTACGCTACAGCTTCGGAAACATTATGGGGTAATACTTAATCACAAGGCCGTTTACCGAATAATGCAGAAGCTAGGCATTCAATCTGTATCCAGGCGTCGGCGTCCATACACCCGTTACCTCGATAGCATTTATCGCTATGAAAATCTAATCAACCGGGAGTTTAATGCTGAATTTCCTAATCAGAAATGGGTTACAGATATCACCTATATTCCTACCAAACAAGGAAACCTATATCTTTCGGCTATTAAAGATTTGCATGATGGTTACATCGTAAACCATCAAATAGGAACCGACCAAAACATCAACCTTGTCATTACAACCATTAAGAATGCACTTATAAAAGAGAAGGTCGCTGGTGGACTAGCCCTCCAAAGCGACCAAGGCTTTCAATATAGCTCACACGCTTATTTTAGCCTAACTCAAGCTTATAATATTACACCCTCTATGTCAAGAAGAGGAAATTGTCTTGATAATGCTTGTATGGAAAACTTTTTTGGGATGTTAAAGACTGAATGGCTTCAGAGACGCAAATTTGAGACAATGGACGAGGCTCGAGAAGCAGTTGAACAGTATATTCATTACTATAATTACGAGCGTTGCCACCTTAAAACAAAACTGACACCGTATGAAAGACGGTGCCAGTCAGCTTAATTTTTTGATTTCCTACGATAGGGCTTTCTATTTTATCTTTTTAAAACAGGGTTCAGTTCAATCTGCATGGCAGGGGTTTCTTAACAGAGGTTTTTGATTCAGCGGTTAGGCGGTTCCGCTTTAATGCGGCGGAATAACCGGCGAAACAGGTGAATCAGTCCGGTGGGTTCTTTACAACGGTCACAAATGGCATTAGGTGCTTCCCCTAAGGGATAAACTTTGGTTTCAAACCGGGTACAATAGGGCCCGGGTAACTGTCCGGAAAGTTTGCATACTTTGATTTGAATAAACCGGTGCTGGCTACAGTAGGTTTTCGGTTCGGTGCCCGCCAGGAAGAATTCACTGTGACGTGGACAGGAGGCGGTGGCGATTGCACCGGAGGATTGACAGACATCAATGAGGCGAATGTTTTTAGGGATTGGAAATTCCCGAGGCGGTTGATCAGCTAAAGCCGACCGCATAAAGTCAGCCCAGATCGGCGCGGCTACCCGATTAGCGGTTCCCGGTAAGGTACGTTCATTATGATCACAACCAATAAAGACGCAGGCTAATAATTCGGGAGTATAGCCAATAAACCAGGCATCCCGGTTTCGGTCGGTAGTACCGGTTTTACCGGCAACCGGGCGTTGAAACAAGGAGCCGATGTTTGCTGCGGTGCCATTGGCTTTAAAAACTCCGGTGAGGGCCTGGGTAATTAAGAAGCTAACCCCCGGATCAATCACAGCGTTACTTTTGGGAGCGGCTTGGTATAAGACCAAGCCTTGTCGGTCCAAGACCCGGCGGATCGTTGTTGGCCGGTAATAAAGGCCGCCATTGGCAAAGGGAAGATAGGCAGCAGTAAGTTCTAAAGGGGTAACCTCCCAAGTGCCTAAAGCAATGGATAACAAAGGAGTAAGAGGCTTACTGAAACCCAGTTGGGAGGTGAGCTTAATAACCGGGTCAAAACCAAGTTTTTCCAAAAGTTTCACCGCCACTACATTACTGGAACAAGCCAGAGCTTCCCGTAAGGTGATCTTGCCGGTGGTGCCAGGACCGGTGTAATCGGTAGGCCGGTATGCTTTAGCCCCGGTATAGTAAGTTTTGGGAGAGCGGTCAAAAACACTGGCTAAAGTAAAACCGTTACTCATCGCGGCTGCGTAAACCAGAGGTTTAAAGGCAGAACCTGGTTGCCGCCAGGCTGAGACTGCCCGATTAAATTGGGACTTGGCATAATCAGTCCCACCGATTAAAGTACGAATTTCTCCGTTATCCGGATCAATGGCGATTAAGACTCCCTGAGGCTGGATTAACCCGTGGCGGTCATGATAGAGCCGGGGTAATCCTTTTTTTAATGCCCGGATTGCCAGATTATGAAGTTTTAGGTCCAGGGTTGATTCGATCTTAAGTCCGGCATTATACAGCAGTTCCGGATCGCCCGGAAAGAGCCGGGCCATTTCTTTTTGGAGTAAGTCCAGAAAATAAGGGGCGGTATTATTCCGGGTTTTTAAACCCGGCAATACCAGCGGTTGCCGGACATAAGACTCATATTGCTGTCTTGAGATATAACCGCATTCCAACATTCGCAACAACGTGATTCGCAGTCGTTGCCGTGCGGCTCGGGGGTGGGTGTAAGGAGAGTAAAAAGCCGGGCCGCGGGGGAGCCCCGCCAATAAAGCCATTTCAGCTTCGTTAAGCTGGTCAAGGTCTTTTTGGAAATATGTTTCAGCAGCTACCTTAACCCCATAAGCGCCATGGCCGAAATAAATTTGGTTTAAATAAAGTTCAAAGATTTTATCCTTTGAGTATTCCATTTCCAGCTTGATGGTATAAAATAATTCTTTAAGCTTGCGGGTGAAATTACGATCCTGGTTCAAATAGGTATTTTTAGCTAATTGTTGCGTGATGGTACTGGCGCCCTGGGCCAGCTTGCCGTGGCGCAGGTTATACCAGGCCGCCTTAAGGATTCGACCGGGATTAATTCCTTTGTGTAGATAAAAGCGGTGGTCTTCCACAGCTAAAAAAGCCTGGCGTAAAAAAAGCGGAATTTGACTAAGCTTAGCCGGACGCCGGTTTTGACTATAGAAAGTTGCCGCCAGATTATGGTGAATATCATAAACTTCAGTGGCAACCGGAATCCGGGTGGATGGTAACGGCAGGTATAAAAGGACCAGACACGATCCCATCAATATTGAGGAGAGTAAGATACAATAATAAACCAAGCGGGGATTTTTGGGCTTGAGCCGTTCGATTAAGTTTTGAAATGAGTGAAACACCTAACCATCACTCCTTACCGTCAGCACTATAAATATAATATTTACCAACACAGTAATTTTATGTATAACCAGCATTGGAGATCCGAGTTTTAAACCCTTGGTATCTCCGGAACTGATAATGCCCTCCGGTTCAACGGCAGGGATTGCCGATTCGATGTGGAATAATCAAGAGTAACTTGTCAGTGGAGGATACGGGATGCTTGAAATAAACGGATGGGTGGGGTTTGGCCTGGGAGTGGCGGCCGGAATTGCCATTGCCAAATGGGCCGGCTGGTCAAAAACAGCGAATCTTAAAGAACTTGCGGCGCAGCTTGCGGTCCAGTCGCAAACGGAACGAATTAAAGATTTAGAAACCATGATGGAGCGGATGAAGGAAGCGTTCGCGGCGCTTTCCTATGAAGCGCTAACTAAAAACAGTGACCAATTATTAAATCTGGCTAACCAGGCCTTGAAACAGCAAAACCAATTAGGCGAGCAGACACTGGAGGCTAAGAAAGAACTGATTGACCAAACTTTAGCCCAGATGAGTAAAGAATTGACTAAAGTCCAGGAAATGGTCAACGGCTTGGAAAAAGACCGGGAACAGAAGTTTGGGGAGTTAAGCAATCAACTGAGAGCAGCGGCTGAAGCCACCGGCCGGTTACAAGAAACAACCAACAACCTGTATGCGATATTGGCCAACACCCGGATCCGAGGCCAATGGGGCGAACGGATGGCGGAAGATGTGTTGCGTCTGTCCGGGCTAGTTGAAGGGATTAATTACCGGAAACAACAATGGTCGGGGGCAGGTAGCCGTCCGGATTTTACATTTTACATGCCTAAAGATTTAAAAGTCAATATGGATGTAAAATTTCCGCTGGATAATTATTTAAACTATATTCAGGCGGAAGACCCGGCAGCCCGGGAGAATTATAAACAACAATTTCTTAAGGATGTTCGGAACCGGATCAAGGAAGTGACCGGCAGGGACTATATCAATCCCGAAGACCGGACCGTCGATTACGTACTGGTGTTTATTCCCAATGAACAGATTTACAGCTTTATTAATGAAGTTGACGGCATGTTGTTGGACGAAGCCTTGCGTAACCGGGTCGTACTTTGTTCGCCCTTGACTTTATACGCTTTTTTGGCAGTGATCCGGCAGGCGGTGGAGAGTTACAATCTGGAGCAGACAACCACGCGGGTCTTAGCTCTGCTGGGTAGTTTTTATAAACAATGGGAAGCCTTCTGTACCGCCATGGAGCGGATGGGCCGCCGTCTCAGTGACGCCCAGAAAGAATACGCTAATCTGATGGCAACCCGCCGTAATCAACTGGAAAAACCCCTTCAGGCGCTTGAAGAATTACGTCGTCAAAACAGTCTACCGGTTACGGAAGCGGAGGTTGCCGTCACCCAGGACGAGACAGGGCCGGAAATATCGACGTCAGAGTAGCTAAATTAACAGGATTGATTGGATTTTTCTAGAAATATTTTTAACCAGTAATAGCCTTCAAGACTAATATGCATTACACAGAGGGTGATTTTCTTGGATAATAACGCGCCGATTGGCGTTTTTGATTCCGGAGTGGGCGGCTTGTCGATTTTGGGAGAGATCCGGCGGTTGTTACCGGATGAGCATTTAATCTACCTGGCCGATTCCGCTCATTGCCCCTATGGAATTAAACACTTGCCGGAAATTCGTCAAAGAACCCTGGTAGTAGCCGGTTACCTCATTGAATTGGGGGCTAAAATGATTGTGGTAGCCTGTAATTCCGCCTGTGCCGCCGGACTGGACCAAATCCGGGAAGTCCATCCGGAGGTCCCGGTGGTAGGTGTGGAACCTGCGGTCAAGCCGGCCTGTAACCGCACTCGGAACGGCAAAATCGGGGTGCTTGCCACCAAGCTGACCTTAACCGGAGCGAAGTTTTCAAGCTTGGTGGAACAATACGGTTCCGGTATTGAAGTCTATACCCAGCCTGCGCCGGGACTGGTCGAGTTGGTTGAGTCCGGAAAAGTGGCCGACCCGGAGGCAGAAGACTTATTACATCAATATTTAGATCCGTTACTGGAACGTCAGGTAGATACCATTGTTCTCGGCTGCACCCATTATCCGTTTTTACGTCCGTTAATCCAAAAGATAGCCGGACCGAAGGTGTTGATTCTGGATACCGGGGCGGCGGTGGCCCGGCAGACCCGGCGGGTTTTGGAACAAAAGGGGATTAGAAACTTGGGAGGGACTCCGGGAATAGACCACTTTTATACCAGCGGAGAACCGGCGGAGGTAGCTAAAGTGGTGAAACTGTTGTGGAAGTCAGGACAGGAAATTGTAGTTAGGAAGGCGGCGGTTTAGTAAGCTTGGAGAAAGCATTAAAAGGGATTAGCTGTTTTGGTGATTCTTTTGCAACTTGATTAATCCCGACTAAACCGGGGTTGTCAGATTCGCTTAAGTGAGCCTTCTATTTTCGTTAAGCTTCGTATCAGTCTTTTGGGTTAAAGGCAACGCTGCGGGAATCTCCTGTCAAGATGTTCCGGACTGTTTAAGTTATGCCGCAGCGACCGGGATAATTAAGCCGACTTTAGCTACTTCAACTGCATATTTTAAGTGTTGAACCTTTAATGCCGGTCTTCCTTTCTAAATCAAACTTAAGCTTTTTTCAAACCGTATTCTGCAGCCAATTTTGAAAAGTACGGTAATGAACGGACAATGGTGTCTTTCGCGACACAGTAGGCGATCCGGAAATAACCCGGGCAGGCAAAACCGCTGCCGGGAACCAGTAACAGATTATACTTTAAAGCGGAATTAATGAAGGCAACATCATCCGGGATCGGACTTTTCGGAAAGAGGTAGAAGGCGCCCTGGGGTTTGACCACTTCAAAGCCGATGCTGACTAAATGGTTGTACAAAAGGTCACGACGTTCCCGGTAAATCTCCACTCCGGCAACTTGACCCTGCATTCCGGTGACGAGACGCTGCATCAAAGCGGGAGCATTTACAAACCCCAGCACCCGGTTGGCAAAGACCAAGCCGTTAAAGAGGGTCTCCGCTTCGGGAATCTTCGGGTTGATGGCGACATAGCCGATGCGTTCGCCCGGCAAGGCCAGATCCTTACTGTGGGAAGTAACCACAATGGCATGATCAAAGATACTTAAGACCGGAGGGACTTTCACACCGTCATAGACTAAACCGGCATAGGGTTCGTCGGAGATCAGATAGATGACCGTACCGAACTCAGCTTCTTTCCGGCGGAGCAGTGCCGCTAGATCACGTAAAATTTTCTCGGTATAAACTACTCCGGTAGGGTTATTAGGTGAGTTGATCAAGATCGCTTTAGTCCGCGGGGTCAGTGCCTGCTCAATGGCTGCCAAATCTAACTGGAAGTCGGGCCGGGATTTAACTACCACCAGTTTTCCCTGATAATTGTCGATGTAAAAACCGTATTCGACAAAGTAGGGTGAGTTAACCAGTACTTCATCACCGGGGTTAAGTAGGGTCTTAAAGATTACATTCAACCCACCGCCGGCACCGACAGTCATCAGGACATGATTAGCGGTGAGGTTCTGTCCGGTGGCCCGGTTAAGATAGTCCGCTATAGCTTGCCTGGTCTCCTCATAACCAGCGTTACTCATGTATTTATGCATTCCGGGTACGGGGTGTTCGGCTAAATCTTTCAGGCGCTCTTTAAAGGTTGCTGGCGGTTCCAGATCCGGGTTGCCGAGGGTAAAATCATAGACATTTTCAGCGCCGTGAAGCTTACGTAACGCCTCGCCTTGTTCAAACATTTTCCGGATGAATGAGGCGTTGCTAAGCGACTCACGGATTTTTACAGCGATAGACATCAGTGCTGTCCTCCTTATAAACATTCCTAGAATTAATAGTATAAATAAATTATTTCCATATTAATGACGTTAATCCTGCTATACTATGAATATGAAATTTGATTAGCTTAAAAATTAAGGGAAACTGAAAATCCGGATCCGGCGGGAACGGAAGTTCATTATTATCTTTGGGCAGCGCATTGTCGGTATAACCAGGGAGGAGCTCCGGAGCCAGTAGCTGTTTATATAACTGCGGGATTTACTATCAAGTTAAAAGAGTTAGATTTCCAAAAATTCTTAACATTTGGCCCTTTACAGACGGACAAAAATCTTTTATAATATGAATCACGACGTGCCGAAGTGGTGGAATTGGCAGACGCGCTGCGTTCAGGGCGCAGTGGGAGTACTCCCGTGCGGGTTCAAATCCCGCCTTCGGCACCAGCCATAATAAATCTCGTAATTAACCTCCGTTGTTGACGGAGGTTTCGTTTTAGTTAGTTTTATTTGACCAATTTCTAATTCGAATTAAGTACTACCATCAGGAACTGCCGGTTTTACAATGAGACGTAAAAATATCCCGATTGTCCGCTTTAATAATTGTCCTCTTGGAATTCTCCAATGTGGAATTTTTCAATGATTAAGGGACGGAAATATTGACCAATACTCCGTCCCTTTGTTAAGTTAAATAGTAGTTTGATTACTTTTAGTATTTTCCGTTGTATTATTCCAATTTTGTCACAAATGGTTTGCCTTCACCCAATACAGTAGCTACGGTTTTCATCCATTTACTGATGGGGATCTTCTGAGGACATTTACTCTCACATTGCCGGCATTGAATGCAGTTTGCCGCGCGGATATCCGCGACGGCGCTTTTTTGTACTTCATAGGCATATTTCCACCAGGCATATTGGCTCCGGGCGTTTTCGGGTTTGTTAAACATGATTCCGTTATTATAATTTTTGAAGTTTTCCGGGATATCCACTCCTTGGGGACAAGGCATACAATACCGGCACTGAGTGCAAGTAATGGCGGTCAGTTCCCGGTATTTGGCGCGAACCCGGTCATAGAGGGCCAACTCTTCATCGGTTAAGATCCCCACACCGGAAGCAGCGGCCAAGGCCACATTTTCTTTGACCTGTTCCAGAGTACTCATACCACTGAGCACCGTGGTAACTTCCGGTTGGTTCCAGAGCCAATGCAGTCCCCAACCTGCCGGGGTACGCTGAATCGTTGCCTGATCCCAGATTGCTTGTACTGGTTGGGGTGGCCCAATCAGAAGTCCTCCTAAGAGCGGTTCCATGATTACTACGGCAATCCCTTTGTCCGCTGCATATTTCAGGCCATTGACACCTGCTTGGTTTTGGATGTCCATGTAATTGTACTGGATCTGACACATATCCCAGTCATAAGCATCAATAATTTCTACAAATTCTTCGTAGTTGCCATGGAAGGAGAAGCCTAAATAGCGAAAACTGCCGTCGGCCATGGCCTTTTCAGCCCATTTTAAAACATCCAGATCGCGTATTTTCTGCCAGGATGCTCTGTTTAATGAATGGAAGAGGTAAAAGTCGATCTGTTCCATCTGTAAGCGTTGGAGCTGTTGATTGAGGAACTTGTCAAAATCCTCGGGTTGATTTACCAACCAAACCGGTAATTTGGTTGCAACCTTGACTTTTTCTCTATATCCATCCTGTAAGGCTCGTCCCACTAAGCCCTCACTAGTTCCCTCATGGTAAAGATAAGCGGTATCAATGTAATTAACACCATGGTCAATGGAGTACCGGAGCATCAGGGTCGCTTCTTCATCGTCGATCTGACCTTGCTTGATCGGCAGACGCATGGCGCCGAACCCCAAGGCGGATACTTTAAAATCTAACCTGCCGAACTTGCGGTATTGCATGTTGTTACAGCCTCCTTTGCTTTGATAATTTCATTTAATATTAACCTTGTATACGGCTAAGAACGCCCCTTTTTATGGCGTTTTCCGGTTGCAGCAGTTGTAAGCGGATCAGAACCGTTCTTCCGGAATATTAAAGAAAGAGTTTAATTGAGTCCCTAAATTTTGCGGCAGCTCACTGAATATCTTTGGTAAGTAGAACGAAAATCTATGCAAGCTAGATTATACGATTTAAAAAATAGTCAGGGTGATCCGGAAAACTGCAAGCCGGCAACTTCAAAGGGTAATTTCACCCAAAAGGACACTTTAAGATGAAAGTGATACTGTTTTAAGATTCTATTTTTAAGCTTAATTTCCTATTATTGACAACAATTATTTTAACATGTCTTTATTAGTAGGAAAATTAGGGTGTAATAGGAAAAAGAATAAAATTTTAGATAAAGTATTAGGGCAATTTGCAAAGTGAGGTTACTGTTTATCAAGTATGATTTACTTGCAACAGCTTAGGGCATAATAAGGAAACAAGCCTTCGAAACAAGGCTTGTTTTATTATATGGAGGGAAAATTTACTAATGTTCTGGCTGGTTTTAGCAATGTTAATCGGTACCGGGGCCGGGCTAGGATTATCTGTAACCACTGTGCTGCTTAAAATGAGAAGTGCTTTAAAAAAAATTAATGCTGAAGCATTGCTGGTCTATCTGAACCTGATCCGCAAAATATCTTGGAAAGACCTTTTTGAGGCCCAGATCCGAGCGGAAGAGGGGATCCCTCCAAACCGGCCCTACGGGGCCAGTCGGGGCAATTATCAATGGGAAAAGCTGCTCTTTAACCCAGTCTATTTGACCAGGAAACCGCTGAACTCCGGGGACAAAATCCTTACTGAGGTAATCTTGGGGCCACGGGCTCGAAAACCCCTAAAAATAAGTATTCCCATCTTAATCGGCGGTATAGCTTATGGCAGCGGATATAGCGTCGAGGCCAAAATCGCTTTGGCCAAGGCTGCCACTTTGGCCGGAATTGCCGCTAATTCGGGTAATGGTCCTTTTTTGGAAGATGAACGTAAGTATGCTGCCAAGTATACCTTGCAGTTTACTCGGGGCTTTTGGTCAAAAGCCGAGCATTACCTGAAACAGGCTGATATGATTGAAATTGCCCTGGGACATTCGGCACGTGGTTCAGCTCCGGTCCGGATTTTAGGGAAAAAGGTCCGGGGGGAGGTGGCCCTGCGCTATGGTACCATTCCTGGACTAGATGTCCTGATGGATGCCCGCTTGCCGGAAGTAGAAACCATGGCTGATTGGAACCGGCTGGTGCAAACCTTAAAGGAAGTTGGAAATGGGGTGCCGGTCTCAGTTAAATTCGGCGCCAGCCATTATATCGAAGAAGAAATAGAGATTATGCTCCGGGGTGGTGTGGATGTGCTCACTTTTGACGGGCTGGAGGCCGGGACTCACGGAGGAATACCGTTGTTCATGGATGATACCGGTCTGCCACTATTGCCGGCCTTATGCCGGGCGACCCAATATCTTAACGGGACTAAGTGGAAGGACCAAGTTTCCCTGGTGGCGGGAGGGTGTTTGGTCAACCCGGCTGACTTTGCCAAATGTCTGGCTTTGGGGGCCGACGCGGTACTGATCGGTACAATCACTGCGATAGTTCAGGCCCACACGCAGACTACCAAAACGCTGCCCTGGGAACCCCCTACCGGTTTGCTATACAGTGACGGGAAGGAAAAGCATAAATACAATGCTGATCTTGGTGCCCAACATTTGTACTATTTCTTGGAAAGCTGTACTCGGGAGTTGGAAATGTTAGCCCGTTGCCTGGGTAAACGCGGGCTCAATGAGTTTAACCGGGATGATCTGGTAGCGCTGGATCCCCTATATGCGGAAATTGCTAAAGTTACCTATTTACAACCTAATTAGCCATTTATAGTGAAGGACGTAAATATTTTCCTTATCTTTAGGGACAGAGTGGCATAAATAAAATAGTAAGCGTATATAATTTAATAGGTTGTCTGAATTACATTTGTACGAGGATTTTAAGTTAAGGAATTACATATTTCCGGTTTAAGCTTTGTTTACTACATACTAACAGTAGCTGATAATTATAAAATTTTCTATGGTATTTATAAATTATCAGAGTTAGTGACATTAGAT
>DATCLA010000054.1:0-2653 GCA_036564195.1 Bacillota bacterium | reverse complement strand
GGGTGAGAGGATTTGAACCTCCGGCCTTTCGGTCCCGAACCGAACGCTCTACCAAGCTGAGCCACACCCCGTACTGCGAACAAAATTAAGTATAGCAAAGAGTTTGGAATTTGTCAAAAGAAAAAAGCGATAAATTGAGAGAAAAATTATGGGAGGAATTAAACGCGATGCATATTACATTTTGTGGCGCCGCTCAAACCGTTACCGGTTCCTGTTACTTAATTGAAACCGGCGGAAGACGTTTCGCAGTTGATTGCGGTATGTTTCAAGGCATTAAGGAAATCCGGGCGTTAAACCGGCAGGAGTTTTTGTTTAATCCTGCCGAATTGGACTTTTTGTTGTTAACTCATGCCCATATTGACCATTGTGGACTCATTCCGAAACTGTGTAAATCGGGATTTCATAATCCCATCTACGCTACTAAGGCAACCGTAGAACTTTGCCACATTACCTTACCTGACTCCGGGCATATTCAGGAGTTGGAGGCACAGTGGCGCAGCAGAAAAAGGCTACGCCAGGGCCTTCCGGAGGAAGAACCACTTTACTCGGTGGCTGATGCCTCAGCTGCTTTACAATATTTCCGAGCAGTAGATTATGGGCAGTTTTTTGAACCTGCCCCCGGAATTAAGGTTCGTTTTTTGGATGCCGGTCATATTTTGGGTTCGGCAATTATTGAATTATGGGTAACAGAAGGTCAAACTACGACTAAAGTTGTTTTCTCCGGGGACTTGGGCCAAAAGAACCAACCGATCATTAAGGACCCGACGGTAGTTTCTGAAGCTGATTATCTTTTGATTGAATCAACCTATGGTAACCGTTTGCATGAAAATAACCAGAATAAAGTGGAGTTATTGAAGGAATTGATTATCAAAAGTATCACCGCCAAAGGAAATTTAATTATCCCCGCATTTGCCATCGGTCGGACGCAGGATCTGTTATACCATATTCGTAATCTACTGTTAGAAGGCGCGATTCCTCCGGTACCGGTATATATTGACAGTCCCATGGCGGTTTCAACCACGGAAATTTATCATCATAATCCCGGCTATTATGACAGTGAAACTATGGCAATGTTCAAAGCAGGAAATACTCCGTTTGAATTTCCAAACTTACATTTTATCCGTACCACCGAGGAGTCAAAACAGTTAAACCAGACCGCCACAGGGGCGATCATTATTTCCGCCGGCGGAATGTGTGAGGCCGGCCGGATCCTGCATCATTTAAAACATAACTTATGGCGTCCGGAGTCTCATGTGTTGTTCGTTGGATATCAGGCTGAAGGAACCTTGGGCCGGCGCCTGCTGGACGGGGCCAAGGTCGTTAAGATCTTTGGCGAGGAAATTGATGTCCAGGCCCAGATTCATTCAATTAGCGGTTTTTCGGCCCATGCGGATCAACAGGGGTTGCTTGAGTGGTTACAGGGGTTTTCCTGTAAACCGCGGGGTATCTTTGTAGTCCATGGGGAAAAAGGAGCCCGGGCTGAGTTTGCAGCCATAATTAACCGAAAAATCGATACTGAAGTACTTCTTCCCAGTTGGGGAGAGGATTTTACCTTAGATACTGCGGTCCACCGCCCGGCAACCAGACCTCATTTGCCGGTTGGGGAACCTTTCACCGCCTATTATTCATTGGACCGGGTGATTACTGATTTGGAACATGCGGTGCTTACTTTGCGCAGCCGGATTGAAAAGTCAGGAAAAGGACAGAGCGGAGCCGAGCTTAATACCATGAAGCAACTGTTAGCGGAGTTGGAATCGTTATTAAAATCGGCGTGATGTTCCAAAATAATTTACCGGAAATCTTTCCCGGACCTCTTCCGTTTTTCATATAATGTAGCCAGGAAGAGGGGATGATAAACAAGGTGAAAAGGGGATTTGCAACTCATTTTATGGCTGACCTCTATCTGTGTCAGAGGAAGTTATGGGAGCAACCGGGCGAATTGATTAAAGCCGTTACCGCCATTACCGAGTTTGGTGAGGTTTGCGGTTTTCAATGGATTTTTCAGAATTCTGCTTCGGATTGGCAGCGGATGATCGGAGTTATTGGTGATTCGTTCCTTTGCATCCAGGTATTTCCTGAGGAGAGTTTTCTTACCATTGATGTTTTTTCCTGGCAGCCAAAGCCGGTTTTAAAAAATTGCTGTGAATCCCTGATTGAGATTTTCCAACCCCAGGTGGTGGCGGTGGAATCTAAGATCCGGGCGGAGCATCTGTAAGGTGAATTCCCAAAAGTCCGGGGAGAGGCTTTTTTAATCTTAAGTGGTTGTGCAAGCGGCTTAGCGGTGTTAGACTAAACCCGGATAGCCCTGTTGCCGAAGGGCTTCATAAAGAATGATGGCTACCGAGTTGGCAAGGTTTAAGCAGCGTGCCGCGGCAAACATCGGAATCCGGATGTTATGGCTGGGTTGCAAGCTTAAAATATCATCCGGTAAACCCCGGGTTTCCGGACCAAAGACCAGTGCATCCTGAGGCCCGTAGTTGACTTGATCATAATGAACGCTTCCCTTGGTGGTGGCAAAGAATAATCTTCGGTTAGGGAAACGTTCAAGATAGGTTTGGAAATTTAAATGGCGTTGAATATTGACTAACTCCCAATAATCCAGGCCGGCCCGTTTTAAATGCTGGTCATCCCAGATAAAGCCAAAGGGTTCGAT
>DATCLA010000053.1:0-2724 GCA_036564195.1 Bacillota bacterium | reverse complement strand
GGGTTCCACTTCTCCGCCAAGAGCAACCAGAGGAAGATGAAGACCGTGATGGAGATGATCAGGCCTACCAGGTAAGAGAAGAAGACCATCCCCAGTAAGGCTGCTGCAGGGAGAAAGGCCGTCCACGTAAATCCGCTGGGCGCCTTCTCCTTTCTACCGTTCCACAAGAACAACAGACTGAATATGATCGCCATCAGGCCGCCGACGGCCGGGAGGAAGCCTCCTCCCGGTCCGTTCCGCACCCAAAGGCCGTACACGAATCCCTGGATCACCCAATAAAGGCCTGTTATGATCGCTAATACCGGTACAACCTTTTTCAATTTAATCCCTCTTTCTACCGAAGGTAAGTCTCATTTTAGATAAGGCTTATTTCAAGTACCCGATTTCTTTGAAGACCTTAATATTCAAATCAATCATCTTCGTAAAATACTCTTTAGTCTCCGCGGCATTCATATACTTATCAACCAACAGGTTCTTCTTAATATAGTTCTCCTTCCACTCTTTGGTTTTAGTAATCTTTTTCAACAGATTTTCATAAAAAGCCACGGCTTTCGCAGGCATCTCCGGCGGGCCGGCGATCGCCCGGACTTCGGTGACCTGTATCTCTTTATAACCGATCTCACGGAAGGTCGGCGCATTCTTAAACAGGCCGGTCAATCGCTTCTCCGCGAAGGTCACGATGGGAATCACCTCGCCGGCGGCCACTTGCCCGATACACTCGGTTGGGTTGAAAATCCCCACGTCAATATGGCCGCCAAGTAAAGCGGACATGACCTCACCTGAGCTGTTAAACATAACATAAGTAACTTTAGTACCGGTATACTTCTTCACCAATTCAAAGGACAGATGGTCGCTATTACCGCGTTGGGAACCACCAATCCGGACAACCTCTTGCTTCGCTGCGGCCAACAGGCTTTTTATGTTTTTATACTTTGAGTCTTTCCTGACACCTAGCACTAATTCATCAAAAGCCACTGTCCCGATATAGGTAAGTTGTTCAGTCTTTACATTCCAGTTATTTACATAAGCCCCAATCGCTTGTCCGGAGTGGAGCACCATCAAGGTATAGGGGTCCTTCTTCTTGGCATTGACATAAGAGAAGGCGACCGCTCCCGATCCGCCCGGTTTATTGACAATCATCATCGGTACCGGGCAGAATTTATTCCTCTGCGCCAGGTCGGCAATGGTTCTGGCATTAAGATCACTGCCGCCGCCCGGTGCGGACGGGACCACAAATTCAATCTGCCGATCCGGCTTCCATTTTGAGGCAGCAAGGGCAGACCCGGTATACCCGCTGAATACACCTAAAACCATAACACCAATTAATACAGCAACTAATAACTTTTTCACTTCTAGACCTCCCAATTCTTTTGTCTTAAAATGAAGCTCTACCCTAAGAAACAAATCCTTTTGTTTGCCAACTATCACCCCTTTTGTTTAGAAAAACATGTAAAATGCGGGTTGTATCCAATCCACATCTTCACGCAACTAGCTCACTATAAATAAGGAAAAATTACTGGAGTTGAATTTATTGAAGAAATCATTCATTAGCGTACGCTTGTAACTAAACTGATTTCTCCGGAGAATCGCTATACAATTCATCCAGTATTTCCTTACCGGCATTAACATCCTCTATAATCAACCGTTTCGCTAAATCCTTATCTTTATTCTTGATGGCCTGAATGATCCGTCCATGCCTTTCAATGGACTTTTGGGGATTACCGGGGTAGTGCAGAGTCACAATACGGAAACTCAGAATGGAATCCATCAAATTACTCAAAATTGTTTGGAGCCGCTTATTCATACTCTTTTTCAAAATATAATCGTGAAACTTGGTGTTATTTTCAAAGATGGCTTTGATATTGTTTTCGCGAAGATAATATTGGGATTGGTTGACAAAAAGCTCCATCTGCAACAGATCCGCCTCTGTTAAGTGGTCAAAAGCCTGTTCCAAGGCGTATGCCTCCAGAACGCCCCTGATTCCCATTAGTTCTTCCATATCCCGGAGTGACACCTCTCTGACGATCAAGCCGACCCCCGGCGCCAGAGAGACGAGGCCTTCATTTCGCAGACGCGCCAGTGCTTCCCGTACGGGAGTCCTACTCATATTAAACCTCTCGGCCAGCTGCATCTCTGTCAGCCTGGTCCCCGGCGCCAGTTTACCTTCGAGAATTTCTTTGCGTAAAACCTTATAAACATGTTCAATCAAGTTCAGGAAGATCACCCACTATACTTCGATTCTACCAGCTTATGTACACTTCATTTTTGTATCCATTGTATCCGACGTATTCAAAGTATTCATTGTATACAATGAATACATTTACTATTCGTTGCGTTTTGGTAAACTCCTGCTGATCCGGAAAAATTTTTTTAACAAACCCAACCACTATACCAATACCTGTTCCGATCACCTCGATCCCTGGCGCCTGCCGAGGGCCGACCGCAGCCAGTCGCCAGCCCTGCAAAACCATCATACCGCTAATGAAATTACTAACCATTGTGGAGTAGTAGTAAGCGAAGAGAGGGACTTGGCTGCGCGCTAGCGGACAAATCCCTCTCCCCAGTATAATGCGATGCCACAGTGCCGGCCGCAAGAATTCGTGTCGCTTTAGTGATAATTCAACCAGCGGAGAGAGAACAATTACACAGAAAAACTCTATAAGAATTCCGAAAGATACGACGGATCAGACTTACTCCCATGGCTATACATGCGAAGGAAGATAT
>DATCLA010000052.1:0-16251 GCA_036564195.1 Bacillota bacterium | reverse complement strand
GACGGATACTGCCCGCAATATTGAGATTCTCCGTTTTCAGGTCGATGAGATCCGTCAGGCCAAATTGGTAATCGGTGAAGATACCGAACTGCTTAAAGAACGTCAGATCCTTGCTTCAGCTGAAAAACTATTCGAGGCAACGGCAGCCGCCTATCAGGCTTTATATGAAAACAATCAGGGACCGGCGGCGATTGAATTATTGGGTGAAGCGGAACATACGCTCAGTCAGGTAGCAGGAGTTGACCCGCGTTTAGAACCAATCATGACGGTACTGCGGGATGTGGTCTGTCAAACTGAAGAGGTATCTCGGGAACTCCGCAGTTATCAAGAGCAGGTTCAGTTTAATCCGGAGCGCTTGGCAGCTTTAGATGACCGGCTGGAAGAGATCGCTCAACTAAAGCGGAAATACGGCCCGACCATTGCTGAAATTTTGCTATTTGCACAAAAGTGTGAGGATGAACTAAATACCCTGAATAATCAGGAAGAACGTTCTAAAGAACTGGAGATCCAGCTGCAGGCAGCCCGGAAAGAACTCGGTCAATTGGCGGAACGGCTTTCGGCAGAGCGTACTGCTGGCGCGGCCCGGTTGGAACAGGCGATTATGGAACAGTTACAGGATTTGAATATGGCTAAAACTCGATTTAAAATCGCATTGACACAGACCGAGACCGACTCCGCCGCAGGCGTGACCTATCACGCCAAGACGGTGGAGGTTTCCCCTACCGGTGCGGATCACATTGAATTTTTAGTAGCTCCTAATCCTGGTGAAGCCCTAAAACCAATGACTAAGATTGCCTCCGGCGGGGAATTGTCCCGGATTATGCTGGCCTTAAAGGCAATTTTAGCGGAGCTGGACCAGGTTCCGACGATGGTCTTTGATGAGATTGATGTGGGGATTGGGGGCCGGACCGCCCAGGCGGTTGCCGAAAAGATCGGCGGGATTGGTGAAGCCCGTCAAGTAATCTGTATAACGCATTTACCCCAGATTGCCAGTATGGCGAAACGCCATTTTTATATTGAAAAACAAGTAGCGGGGGGACGAACTAAAGTAACGGTTTATACCCTCACCCCGGAACAGCGAGTAGAGGAATTAGCTCGGATGCTGGGTGGGGCTCAGGTTACCGCAACTACCCGTCAACATGCCCGCGAAATGCTGGAACTGGCAAATAAAAGCGGCTGCTGGGATTGATTGGGTTTATTTTTTTGGAAGTAAGCCGTGCGGTGCTATTAATCAAAATTACTATCGGGCCCTCTGAACCTGTTTTAAGAGGGCTCGAACTTTTACTGTTAAAAGGTTAATATTTGACAACCGGTTCGAGTATGCATTAAACTATGAGTAACTATAGATGTTGAACTTGAAAAGTAAACCTATTTTTTGGCTTCTCCGGTGAACTTCAATTCCTACGGCGGGAAATTACTTCCGGGTTTTGGGAGCGGCAGGCAGTGTTCAATTTTAATTAGCGTCGCTAAGATTTAATTGTCCGGAAGTATAACATTAATTTACAGGAGGTTTCTCCAATGAAACCAAAAAAACTATTGGTTTTGGGGGCCATCGTTCTGTTAATAACTGTTCTGGTGTGGCAGAACACTTCCAGCGGGAACGCCGAGGTTAAGGCCGGTACTAAAGTAGGCAACCGGGTATTGGACTTTGAACTTACCGGGCTTGACGGTAAAAAAGTAAAACTGACCGAAGTTATTGCGAAAAATCGGGTAACACTGGTTAATTTTTGGGCCACGTGGTGTCCGCCGTGCCGGGCGGAATTACCTGAATTGAACCGTTTTTATCAGCGCTATTCCCAGCAGCAAATAGCGCTACTCGGGGTTAATCTTCAGGAAGAGCCGTCACAGGTAAAGAGTTTTGTTAAAAAACACCGAGTTATTTTTCCGGTCTTGACGGATCCGGCGGGGCAAGTGGCTCGGATTTATAATGTCTATGCGATTCCGGTGACCTTTATCATTGATCAACAGGGGATTATTCGCCAGATTGTGGAAGGCGCCACTACTTTAAAAGTGTTGCAGTCCAAAGTGGAAGCTGTTTTAAAGGAGCAATAATTATGGAACTGGCATCGCTATTTATGGTTTTAGCCGCCGGGGTGCTCTCATTTCTATCTCCGTGTATTCTGCCGGTGGCACCGGGATATTTAAGTGTGGTTTCCGGGGTATCACTGGCAGCCTTAAAAGAGCAGCAAGTTCCCAGAAAAAAGGTTTTAGCAGCCACCAGCGCCTTTATTGTCGGATTTTCAGTTGTCTTTGTTTTATTGGGAATGACCAGCTCCTTGCTGGGGCAGTTGTTACGCAGCTGGCGGGTGCTTTTGGCTCAGATGGGTGGGGCGCTGATCATTCTATTAGGATTGCATCAGGCAGGTTGGCTGCCTATTTCCCGGTTGTATGTTGAGAAGCGTTTTCATCTGAAACAGCGTTTGGGGATCGGTGGTGCCTTTTTAACCGGTGTAACTTTTGCGTTGGGGTGGACTCCCTGTGTTGGTCCAATCCTCAGTTCGATTCTGGCTTTAGCCGGAAGTAAGGCTGACTTGGGCCAAGGCGCCATGTTACTAGTTGTTTATTCCCTCGGCCTTTCGCTGCCGTTCTTTTTATTGGCGGTAGCCTTTGACCGGGTAGCGTGCTGGCTGGGTAAGTTCAAACCTTGGCTGAAATACCTGGAGTGGGCTTCGGGATTATTATTGATTTTAATGGGAACGCTCTTGTTAACGAATAACTTTAATATGCTGCTCCAGGTTTTATTGCGGTTAACCGGAGGCTGGAGTTTTGAGAACCTGCTACAGCCTTAAATCCACTCCCGGTTCATCTGGTAGATAAGCTGTAATCCTTCAAGCGTTAAATAGGGATTGATCGTGTCAACATCAGGTACCGTGGAAGCGATGAGGTTAGCCAGGCCACCGGTTGCGACTACTTTAATCTTTGACAGGTTGAGTTCAGTTTTAATCTGTTGAATTAAACCGGTGATCATTGCAATTTGACCATTAATGATCCCCGACTGCATACAATGGAGCGTATTAGTACCAATTACCGTCGGGGGCTTGGCCAGTTCAAAACGGGGTAATTGATCCGCTGAATTGCTCAATGTTTCGGCTAGGCTCTTGATCCCCGGCGCAATAATTCCTCCCAGGTATTCGCCACAGGCAGAGACTACACAGAACTTGGTGGCAGTACCTAAATCGATGATGATTACCGGCCCGCCATACAAAAAGTAGGCGGCCGCCGCATTGACCAGCCGGTCGGCGCCAAGTTGCTCCGGTTGGTCGTATAAGAGTTTTAATCCGGTTTTTAAGCGATAATGGACGGTTAAGGGATTTAAATTAAAAAAGGTCTCAACCGCAGCTGACAGCAGAGTTCCCACCGTCGGGACGACTGAGACGATTACGGCTGCGGTTAGTTCAAGGGGATTGATTTGATAAAATTGCAATAGCTGAAGACAGATGATTCCGTATTCATCTGCAGTTTTTTGCCGGTCGGTCCTGATCCGCCAGTGGGCTTTCAGCTGTTGCTGCTCAAACAGACCAAAAACTGTATTAGTATTGCCGATGTCGATCGCCAGTAGCATTTTTACCTCAGCTGGTTAGATTATTTTAAACTTCATAATCAACGGCCTGGCGTTCCAAACGGGCCGCGTTTATAAAAGGGATTATCGCCTGGTGCTCGGGGTGAACTTGATAGTTTTGCAAATCTACCGCTGAGCCGAATTCAGAATACAATACCACATCGTAATTAGCGGCATTACCTATAAAGTTAATTCCGACTTCCAGGTGGATCAGGCCGGGAATTTTACCGTTCAAAGCTTCTAACTTTTCTTTGATTAACCGTGCGTTAACTGCTTTAGGATTTCCATGCGCTTCCTCTTTTAACTTCCACATTACGATATGTTTAACCACTTGTTTTAAACCTCCCGTTATTTAATAGTTGGATTAGATCTATCTTTAGTTTAAACTGTTTTTTCTGGTTTAGCAAATGTATTATGTTATTGTGGCTGTTTTCCAAACTCATCCCCGGCACTGGCGGGAACCCGGTTCACCTTCAAGCAGTCCCTTGCATAGACTAAGAGTGATTTTGGACTGCTATTTTTAAGATTTAACCGAAAGGAGCTGAGCTTTTAAAATGTGCAGCTGGGTTAAGAAGGTTTTTCCGGGTGGTAATACCGCGCTGGGTTTTTATTCGTATTATGATTACATTATTGGCGCCGATGCCTGCCGGTTAATGATCATCAAAGGCGGGCCCGGGGTAGGCAAAAGCACCTTGATGCGGCAGATTGCCACAGCAATGTTGGAACGGGGATTTGACACGGAACTTCATCATTGTTCTTCCGATAGCAATTCTCTGGACGGAGTGGTTTTCCCCAGGCTCAAAGTAGCTTTGCTCGACGGGACCAGCCCGCATATTGTTGACCCGAAAAATCCGGGAGCGGTGGATGAAATTATTAATTTGGGCGACTATTGGGATGAGTCCGGAATTCGTCGCTATCGGAGCGAAATTCTCCAGGTTAACCAGATGTGCGGTCGACTTTACCAAAGAGCTTATCGTTTCCTTCGGGCTGCCAAAGTGATATATGATGATTTAAAGAGTTTAAATCGGGAAGGATTTAAGCCCGGTAAAGCAAACCTTAAGGCAAATGGGTTACTTAAAAATATCTTCGGTGATCTCCCGGTTTGTGGTAGACCGGGAACCTTGCGTAAATTATTTGCCAGCGCCATTACACCGGATGGATTTAAAAATTATCTTTCAACCCTGATTGAGCCGATGAATCGGGTATTTATCATTACCGGTGCCGTCGGTTCCGGCAAAGCAACATTAATCGGAAAACTGGCGGAACAGGCTGTGGAACGGGGGTATGACTGTGAAGCCTATTACTGTGGTTTTGATCCGGTTAAACCGGAACATTTGATTATCCCTGGTTTGGGAGTGGCGATTACCACAGCGGTTGAACCGCACCGGGCCGAAGTCGAGTCGGGTAAAGCCATTACCGTGGATATGAATGAGTGCCTGGATAGTGACATTATAGCCGGCTATGAAGCTGCCGGAGCGGAAAACCATCGACTGATTGAGCAATTGTTGTTTAAAGCAGTTGCTTTGCTCCACGAAGCGAAACTCCGACACGATCAGGTGGAGCAATACTATATTCCCAATATGGATTTTGCAGCCATTGCCGCCCGGGGGGAAAAGATTCTGGAACGGATTTTAAATTATGCGGTAGCGGAGTGTTAAGTATATCCCGGACCACCTCCACCATACTAAAGTCGAGGTGGTTTGCAATGGGACAACTCTATCATTTGACCCCAAAACGGACTGACAATCTGATAAAGATTGTATTAAAATTATCCGATCGCTTTAGAGGCAATGTGAATGATCAGGCTTTTGTGATCAATCTGGATCAAGATTTGCGGGACAAGGTAAAGTCCAGTCCGGTTAGCCGTTATGAAGGTTTTCATTGCGGGTTCGGGAAGTGTATCTATTGGGTGTACACCGGGGACCTGGAACAAACTTTAGCTGAGATTTTACCCCTATTCAAGTACCGGGTGTTTAATCACGGTTCCTACTATGTAAAAGTGGATCCGGGTCGTCGGATCTGGGATTCGGTAAGTTTGGATTAAATGTTTCCTTCGTAAGCAGGTATTTGCAGTTGAAACTAGAAAAATAATAGTAGTTTATCCGGGGCTTGAGCAGTTTTAACCAGCCGGTTGTTCATAAGCCCACCGGAATACCTGGCTGAGGAGTTGAGTCTGATGTTAGATACGATTTTATTTGATTTAGACGGGACGTTACTGCCTTTAGATATGGAACGTTTTCTCCAGATTTACTTCGGAGAAATGGGCCGCTATTTTGCGGATCTGGTGGAACCCCGGCAATTGGTGGAGCGGATTTGGGCGGCCACTAATTACATGGTGAATAATGTCGAACCCCGTACTAATGTCACGGTCTTTATGGAACATTTCGGGAAATTAATCGACGGTGACTTGGAGGTTTATCAAAAGCGATTTGACGAATTTTATGATCGGGGCTTCCTAAAAACCCGCGCTGCAGTTGCAGAAAGTCTTGCAATGCGCCAGAGCGTCGCTCGGTTAAAGGAGCTTGGCTATGACTTGGTGGTGGCAACCAATCCGCTTTTCCCGGAGAAAGCCATCCTACACCGGATCCGGTGGGCCGGTTTTGAACCGTCTGATTTTTCATACATTACTTGTTATGAACGTAACCACTATTGTAAACCGCAACTTCAGTTTTTCCAGGAAGTGCTGGAAGAAACCGGGAAACACCCGGAACAATGCCTGATGGTGGGCAATGATGATCAAGAAGACCTGGCAGCCGCAGCGGTCGGAATTCAAACTTACCTGATTACCAACTACCTGATCCGTCACGGTACAGGGCCGCTGGATGCGACCTACCAAGGGACCGACCAGGACTTTTTAGAGTTTGTGAAGGCGTTGCCACCGGTAAGGTGAGGACGGAATTTTTAAAAACGGTATTTTGAAAACCCATAGCTTGATGCTGCGGGTTTTTATTTTTGAAAAGCAGTTGTGATTCTGGCGATGCGAACCTTTGTAACTTGTGTCTTTAATTTTATGTAAAATAGATAGCGATTCTGTAAACACCCAGCAGGGAACGAAGTAACGGCGGCGAAAATATGGAAAATAATTACAATAAACAAGGTGGTTAGGGTGCTGGTTTTTACCTTCAGGCAGAAGATTGCCGCTATTGTCTTACTGTTGCTATTAGCTCTGGGTGGCGTTTTGCTTTATATTACCGACCCGCTGCGTAAGGCAACGGAGTACCGGGAGGAGTTACCGCTTGAACAACTATATGTACATATCTGCGGAGCAGTTACCAAACCGGGTGTAGTCGCTGTCAGCGCCGGTTCACGGGTCTTTGAAGCGATCGCAAAGGCCGGCGGTCCCTTAGCCGAAGCTGATCTAGACCAAATTAACCTGGCCGCCTTTGTGGAAGACGGGGAACAGATTTATCTACCCAAAAAAGGCGAGGTTGTGTTAATCCCCGCTTACCGCCGCAAAACTGGGGCGGAATTGAAAAAATCCGATTCAGTAACGGGGTTTAGCAAAGCAGGTAAAGGGAACCGTCCGAGAAGCGCTGTAGCTAAGCCTAAACTGAAAGTCACCTGGCCCTTGGATGTTAATCAAGCTACCCGGGAACAGTTGGAGTCGGTACCGGGGATTGGACCGGTAATGGCTGAAAAAATCCTAGCCTACCGGCAGGTTAACGGTAGGTTTGCTAACATTGAAGAAATGTTGAAAGTTAACGGCATTGGCGCGGGTAAATTAGAAAAGTTTCGCCCTTATTTATGTGTTAAATGATTAGACCGAATCTTTTAGCATTAGCCGCAGTAGGCTTTGGTATTTTAGCGGCAGTATGGTGGCAGGTCGGTCCTGCAGCCTGGCTGTGGGGCTGTTGGGGGATTTTAATATTAATCCTAGGTTCTTTGTGGTGTTATGCTCCGGTTGTTACGGGTTGGCTAATTTTAGGCTGTCTGGTTAGCCTGGCCGGTTTTAACTTCAGTTATTGGCGGGATACCTATCGCAGTCAATTGCGTTACAACGGATTGTTTACCGGAAAGCTTCTGACTGTCGAAGGGCGGTTGACCGGCAGGGTGGAACCGATCCAAAGGGGAGTCCGGTTTGAACTGGTGTTAAAGAAATACCGGAATACGCCCCGGGGTAAATTAACTATTTATACAAAGGGGTCAGTTTCGGACACTTGGTGGGGGAGGGAGTTGCGAGTTACCGGAAAGCTGCGTCCGGTCCGCCGTAACCGCCAAATTTGGCCCGACTTTTATGAATTGCGGCAGATTAGCGGGATTTTTATTGCCAGTCAACCCCCGGTTTTAATCGACCAACCGTTGCGAAGGGTAGTGGTAAGAAATTGGGCCCTGCAATTAAAATTGAAAATGACCATGGTAGCGCGGCGCAGTATGAGCAAGTTGAACTGTCAGATACTTCAGGCAATGCTCTTTGGCAACTGGCTCAATGAGGAAGGACCGGCAGGGACGGTTGTGGCAGATTTACGCCGTACCGGGACTATCCACCTGTTATCAGTCTCCGGATTGCACGTTGGATTGGTAGTAGCCGGGTTAAACACCTTGTTGAGCTGGTTCGGAATGCGACGGGCCGGGCGGATCCCGATTGTATTTTTGGGGGTAGGGTTTTACATCCTAATGACCGGTATGGAAGCGCCGGTACTGCGTTCCGGAGTCATGCTGTTTTTGTATATCCTGGCCGGGCTGTTCAAGACCAAAGACGGACCGCTGAACCGGCTGACTTTGTCCGCCTTAATCATGTTGCTGGCTAAGCCTTATTATTTATTTGAAATTGGGTTTCAACTTTCGTTTGGCGCCACTGCCGGGGTAGTGGGGATTTATCCGGCGTTAAAAGAATATTTCCCGGTCAAAAATCCCATCTTCAAACCGCTGGTACAGACCCTGTTAATCTCAGTTGCCGCCCAGCTAATGATGTTACCCCTTTTAATCTATTATTTTGCGCAGATTTCCTGGGTAGCACCGTTGGCTAATTTACTATTGGCCATTCCGGCCAGCGTGGTTGTGGTAGCCGGTTTGGCAGGTGAATTGCTGGGGCTGTTGCTACCCGGTGTAGCCCGGTTGATCTTAGCCGGCGTTGACCGGGTGATTAGCTTCAGCCTCCAGGTAAATGGATTTTGTTCCCGGCTGCCTTGGGCAGTAAGTGTCGTACCGCGTTGGCCCTGGCCCTGGATTCCCGGTTACTATCTGGGCCTTGGTTTATTAGTGTCGGGATTACGCCCTAATCTGCTGACCGGCCGGCGGTGCTTTAACTACGGATCACTAGTGTTGATGGGGTTACTGGCGTTAAACTTGCTGGTCTGGAGCAGTTTTTATAGCAAAACCCAAGGCGGTTACCTGGAGGTGGCTTTTATTGACGTCGGACAGGGGGATGCGGTTTTTTTAAGAACTCCGGACCATTATACGGTTTTAGTTGACGGCGGTGACGAGGGGCAAGGACGGCGACGGGTAGTGCCTTATTTAAGGCAACGGGGAATATCCCGTCTGGATCAGGTCTTTGGCAGTCACGGTCATCAGGATCATTTAGGAGGGCTGGATGAAGTCTTGCAACAAATCCCAGCCGGAATCCTCTTCCTTCCGGAGACGCCGCAACCGGCGACCAGCCAATTACTCCGAAAAGTGCGGCGGCTTAAGATCAAGAAACGTCTTGCCAGCCACGGCCTAAAGCTACGCTGGGGAAGATATGTTTCAGCCCGGGTATTTAAACTGCCCGAGGCTTCCGATGAAAACGACCGTTCCACGGTGTTGTTGGTTGGTTACGGAAAATATCGGCTGCTGTTAACAGGAGATTTGAGCAGAGAAGGCGAAGAAATCCTGATAGAAAAGTATCCCCAGTTGTTAAAGGCTACGGTCTTAAAAGCCGGGCACCACGGCAGCAACTCCGCAACTACCTGGCGCTGGTTAAGCCAGGTTAAACCAAGAGTGACCGTAATTTCAGCCGGGGCGGGTAACCGATTTGGTCACCCCGGTAAGCGGACTTTGAATCGGTTACGGTCTTTGGGGACGGCTGTTTACCGCACTGACCGGCAGGGGACGATCGCAGTCCGGATTTACCCGGATCGGATCCTAGTAATTCCAGAACAGAATAAGGTGGCACAGGATGAAGCGGGTTGAATTTATTAAACAGGTGGAAGAAGGACGGTTGCTTCCGGTCTATCTTTTTTTGGGTGATGAAATTCTATTTCAGGAGCAATTGTTCCGGCGGGCAGTGGACAGTTTACTCACCGCTGAGGAACAACAGTTTAATCTGATCCGGTTCAGTGCCGCCGAATTGGAAGTGGAAACATTAATTACTAACTTAGAGACAGCGCCGTTTTTTGGCTCGCACCGAGTGATCCACCTGGTTGAACTGGAAAAAGGCTCGACTGCACTTGAAGAAGGGATCTTACAAGGATTAAGCCGTCTGGCAAACGGAGTCTATCTTTTTATAGCAGCAACTAAACTGGATGGGCGCAAAAAACTTCACCAGGAGCTCCAAAAGCGGATTACCGTGGTTGATTGTAAAAAGATCTCCGGAGCCGAAGTCCCGGCCTGGGTGAAACAATACTCCGGGGAGCTGGGGTTAAAATTAACCGGATCTCAGATTCGCGTGATTGTCCAACGTTTAGGAGTTGATTTATTACGGGTCCGGACCGAGTTGGAAAAGATACGGCTCTTTACCGGGGCTGCCGGGAAGTTAAGTGATACGGAACTGGATGATTTACTTCCTAAAGAACCGGAACCTAATATCTTCGGATTAATTGATGCGGTGGCGGAACGTAACCCCTATTCTGGTCTGCCGCGTTTAAAAGAACTGTTAGACGCCGGGGAACCGGAATTGAAAATCCTGGCTACTCTGGCCAAGCAATTCCGTAATGTAGTTGCGGCCAGTGAAGCCCGCAATCAGGGGATTGGTTCCAAAGCTTTAGCCGGAATGCTGGGGATCAACCCCTATGTGGCGGAGAAGAGTTTTGTTCAGTCCGGTCGGTTTAAACTGGAGGAACTGCAACAAGTAATCCACCGGTTGTTGCTGGCGGAATACCGGATCAAATCCGGCCAGCGCGAACCCCGCCTGGAGCTGGAGCTGGCGGTAGTGGAGATCTGCAGTGGCCGATTTAATAATTAGCCTGTTAACAGACCCGGTAGAGTTGGCGGTATCCGTTACTTTCCGGCTAAATAAATAATTTTAGGGAAGGATTTTAGAGTGAGGTGTATAATTAAAAGGTAAATTTGCTACCCCAGATCAGGAGGAATGAGTGGCGATGCCAGCGTTTGAAGAAATAAAAGCACGGGCGGACTTTTTAAAGGCGGAATTGGAAAGGCATAATTATCTCTATTATGTTCTGGATGCCCCGGAGATCAGTGATCGGGAATATGACCAGTTAATGCAGGAATTAATCCGACTGGAGCAGGAATACCCCCAATTGCGGTCGGACGATTCACCGACGCAACGGGTAGGGGGAGCAGTGTTGCCGGAGTTTAATTCCGTCCGGCACCGGGTGCCTTTATTGAGTTTGGATAATGCTTTCAGCCCGGAAGAGTTGCGGAGTTTTGATGAGCGGGTCAAACGGGCCCTGGGTACGGCCCGGCCGGTTGAATATGTTGCTGAGTTGAAAATTGACGGTTTGACTATTGCTTTAGCCTATGAAAACGGCCGTTTGGTTCAAGCGGCCACCCGAGGCGACGGGATTACCGGCGAAGAGGTTACCGCTAATATCAAAACCATCCGCTCGATTCCCTTGCGTTTAAAGGAAGGAACCGGCCTGAATCTGGGCGTACGGGGAGAAATCTATATTAAAAAGGCGGATTTTGAAGCCCTCAACCGGCAGCGGGAGCAAAACGGAGAACCTCTGTTTGCCAATACGCGTAATAGTGCGGCAGGTTCGTTACGTAATTTGGACCCGCGAGTTACCGCTAGCCGCCCGTTGGATGGCTTTTTTTATGATCTGTTGTACATAGAAGGTAAAGGCATCCGCACCCAGTGGGAGGGATTAAACTTTCTGAAAGAACTTGGTTTAAAGACCAACCCCCACTCCAAACTCTGTGCGGGTATTGAGACGGTGATTGAATATTGTCAATACTGGACTGCCCGGCGTGCCGAACTACCTTATGAGATTGATGGAATTGTGGTCAAACTCAATTCCCTGGCCGATCAGGAAGAGTTGGGTTATACCGCCAAAGCCCCCCGTTCTAAAATTGCTTTTAAATTTCCTGCAGAGCAAGTCGAGACCAAAGTACTGGATATTGTGGTTAATGTCGGCCGGACCGGAGCGGTGACTCCCACTGCGGTCTTGGAACCGGTGCGGGTGGCGGGTTCAACCGTCAGCCGGGCTACCTTGCATAATGAAGATAATATTCGGGAGAAAGACATCCGCATCGGTGACCGGGTAATTATTCAAAAGGCCGGGGATGTTATTCCCGAAGTAGTAAGGTCCCTTCCGGAACAGCGCAATGGCAGTGAACAAGTTTTTACAATGCCGACAGTCTGCCCGGAGTGCGGTTCCGCAGTCTACCGGGAACCCGGGGAGGCGATTGCCCGCTGCATTGGCGGAGCCTGCCCGGCCCAGCTGCGGGAGGGGATTATCCACTTTGTCTCCAGAGAGGCCATGAACATTGACGGACTGGGCGAGTCAATTGTGGTGCAATTAATCAATGCCGGCCTGGTTCATGATGTGGCCGATTTATACCGGCTGCAAGCAAAGGACTTGGTGGGTTTGGAACGTTTTGGGGAAAAATCTGCCACCAATCTGGTCAAGGCGATTGCCGCTTCCAAAGCCAACAATTTAAGCCGGTTATTATTCGCCTTGGGAATCAGACATGTCGGTGCCGGAGCCGCCCGGGAATTAGCTGCGGCTTTCGGTTCCCTGGACCGTTTAATGGCTGCCAGCGAGGAGGAGTTGACGGCGATTCCAGCCATCGGCCCGAAGATTGCCGCCAGTGTTACTAAGTATTTCAGCGAACCCCATAACCGTGAATTAATCCGGAAGCTGCAGGAGTTGGGCGTTAATACGGTAGAAGCTGTTAATGAGAGCGTCCCGCAGACCTTGGCCGGAAAAACCTTGGTGGTAACGGGTACCTTGGAGCTATATACCCGAGCGGAGATTGAAGCCGTCATCCGGAAACATGGCGGCAAAGCGGCTGCTTCAGTAAGTAAGAATACCGATTACCTGGTGGCTGGGAAGGAAGCTGGTTCCAAACTGCAAAAAGCCCAGGCTTTGGGGATCCCGGTTATTGATGAAGCGGAGTTTAACAGGTTGTTGCAAGGAGGATTCACTTCATGAGTTTATCCCAATCCGAAGTGGAACACGTGGCGCGACTGGCCTGTCTGGAACTGAGTGAAACTGAAAAGCAGGAATTCACCGGCCAACTTAATCAAATTTTACACTTCTTTGCCAAGTTGGACCGGATCGACACCGCGGGAGTAGCAGTGACTGTTCCGGCTACCAAGTCGGTTAAGGCCTTCCGGCCGGATCAGGTCGAAACCTCCCTGGAACCGGAATTAGCCCTGGCTAATGCTCCGGAGCGGTTGGGTAATTTTTTTAAAGTACCGAAAGTCCTTGAGGAAACGGAAAAATCCCGTTAAGGGGGGGCTATCCTTGCCCTTGTATCAAAAAACAGCCCATGAATTGCAACAATTATTGAATAACCACGAGATTAAAGCAGTTGAGATTGTAGAGTCTGTCTTTCAGCGTATTAAAAGTGTAGACCCTAAGACCCGGGCTTATCTCTATCTGACGGAGGCCAGTGCCCTGGCTGAGGCTGAAAAGGTTGATGCGCTGCGGGCCCGGGGCCAGCCATTGGCCCCGTTGGCCGGAATTCCGATCGCGCTAAAGGATAATATTGCGACGGCCGGAGTTCGGACCACCTGTGGTTCTAAGATCCTGGCGGACTATATTCCCCCTTATGATGCGGCGGTTACCGAACTTATCCAAGCCGGCCACCTGGTTATGGTAGGCAAGACCAACTTGGATGAGTTCGGGATGGGTTCTTCAACGGAAAACTCCGCTTTTTTTGCAACCAAAAACCCCTGGGACCTCAGGCGGGTTCCTGGCGGCTCCAGTGGCGGTTCCGCTGCGGCAGTCAGCGCCGGAGCAACTATTTTGGCTTTAGGCTCGGATACCGGCGGTTCAATTCGCCAACCGGCCGGGTATTGCGGGATTGTCGGACTTAAACCCACTTACGGCCGGGTGTCACGTTACGGCTTAATAGCTTATGCTTCATCCTTAGATCAGATCGGACCGCTGACGAAAGATGTTCGGGATTGCGCTTTGTTAATGCAGTTGCTGGCAGAGTATGACCGGCGGGATTCTACTTGTATCAACTACGCGGCACCTGACTATGTACAGGAATTATCCAAAGACATTCGGGGATTACGGATTGGGCTCGTTCGGGAGTATTGGTCTGAAGGAATCAGTGCCGCGGTTAAGCAGACTGTAATCGACGCGGTTAAAGTCTATCGGAGACTGGGGGCGGTAATTGTAACAGTTTCCCTCCCTCATACCGAATATGCACTGCCAGCCTACTATATTATCGCAACAGCGGAAGCCAGTTCCAATTTGGCCCGTTATGACGGGGTGCGTTACGGACACCGGACCAAGGTCGCAGTAGCCGATAGCATGGCCCTGATGTTAAAAACCCGCAGTGAAGGTTTTGGCGCCGAAGTGAAACGGCGAATCATGATAGGTACCTTTGCGTTGAGTTCGGGATATTACGATGCCTATTATCGGAAAGCACAGCAAGTCCAAACTTTAATCCGAGAGGATTTTAACCGTGCCTTTAAACAGTGCGATCTAATTCTTACTCCAGCTACGCCTGGGGTTGCATTTTATCTCGGTGCTAAAACCCGGGATCCCTTAGAAATGTACTTGGAGGATAGCTTTACTGTTACAGCTAATTTAGCCGGAATTCCGGCATTGTCATTCCCGGGCGGTTTTGACCGGGGGTTGCCCATCGGTCTCCAGTTACTGGGTCCGGCATTTCAAGAAGGATTGTTGTTACGGGCGGCTTACAGTTTTGAACAGGCTACCGGCTATCATCACTACCGTCCCAATCTCTAGCATCGAGGAGGTGAAGCGGTTGCCGGTTACTGATTATGAGATTATCATTGGTTTGGAGGTTCACGTTGAGCTGAAAACTGTCTCCAAGCTATTTTGCAATTGTGCCACCAAGTTCGGTGCCCCACCCAACAGTCAGGTATGTCCGGTTTGCCTGGGTTTACCCGGAACGCTGCCCGTACTTAACGAACAGGCGCTGGATTATGCCATTCTGGCCGGATTGGCTTTAAATTGCCGTATTGCTGACTTTAGCCGGTTTGACCGGAAACAATATTTTTATCCCGACTTACCAAAAGCTTATCAGATCACTCAAAGTGATTTACCATTGTGCCGGGACGGCTGGATTGACATCCCGGCGGAGGAAAGAGTGGGGAAGGTTAAAAGAGTCGGCATTATCCGGGTACATCTGGAAGAGGAGGCCGGTAAAACCGTACATTCGGGAGGCGGAATTTTAAATTCCCACTATGCATTGTTAGACTACAATCGCTGCGGGATTCCTCTGATTGAGATTGTAAGCGCTCCGGAACTCCGCTCACCCCGGGAAGCCCGAAGTTACCTGGAAAGATTAAAGACTTTACTGCACTATACCGGAGTCTCCGACTGTAAAATGGAAGAAGGTTCCCTACGCTGTGACGCCAATATTTCGTTACGACCTCCCGGTCGAACGGAATTAGGTATACCGGTGGAGATTAAAAATATGAACTCCTTTAGAGCTGTGCAGGCAGCATTGGAGTATGAAGCAGCGCGGCAGGCGCAGCTGCTTGACAGTGGTGCCCGACTCAATAAAGAAACCCGAGCCTGGGATGAAAACCGGAGCATTACGGTTTTTATGCGTTCTAAAGAAGACTGCAGCGACTACCGGTTCTTTCCGGAACCGGATCTGTTACCGGTATGGGTTGACAAGGCCCGGGTTGAGCGCTTGCGGCATTCTTTGCCGGAATTGCCGGAAGCACGGCGAAGTCGGTATATCGGCCAATGGGGACTGCCGGAAGAAGATGCGGATCTACTCAGCAGCCACAGAGAACTGGCAGAATTTTTCGAAGCTGCGGTTGCTCATTATGGCGGCGCGGCCAAGACTGTCAGTAACTGGGTTAAGGGAGAGCTTTTCCGCATGATGCACCAACAACGGGTAGCGGTCAGCGCTCTGAAACTGCAGCCGGCACAATTAGCTAAACTGTTACAGTTGATTGATGATAATTTAATTAGCGGTAAAATTGCTAAAGCCGTCTTTGAAACGATGTTTTGCAGCGGCAAGGATCCGGGGGTGATTATTAAAGAAAAAGGCCTGGCCCAGATTAATAATATCGGTGAGTTGAGAGCAGTCGTTCAAAAAGTTTTAAAATCCAATCAGCAGTCCGTCGCCGCTTACCGCTCCGGTAAGGAGCAAGCCTTCCGCTTCTTAGTCGGCCGGATCATGAAGGAGACTCAAGGTCGTGCCAATCCCAGTCTGGTGAATGAGTTGTTAAGGGAGGAGTTATTCAAATAACACCCGGCCCATTTCACTCCCACTATTATTTCAAAGCATTTTCGGTAAAAATACCTTTAATCAAAGGGTAAGGAGTTTTGGTATGCGCAAGCTTTGGGATGGGGATGGAAAGTTGCTGGGCCTGATTAACCCGGTGGATCTGGGAGTCCTCATTTTACTGGCGGTGGTTACCGTGCGGG
>DATCLA010000051.1:0-6174 GCA_036564195.1 Bacillota bacterium | reverse complement strand
CTGTTACCCCCGTCGAGAGTTGCTGACTGAGGTTACTTTAACCGATCTTAACCAGGCCTACCTATTTAATCCACGTAACGTTTATCAAAATTATGGAGTAGCGGTGAATTCCACCGAAAAAACTATTTACACTTACATGGGGACCTTATTACCCCATTTTGGTAACGCTACGTACAGTACTTCCGGAGAACTCAGCCCGCTATTAAATGATCCTTATTACCGGACTATCGGCATTGGTACCCGGATCTTTTTAGGCGGTGGTATCGGTTATGTGGCTTGGGAAGGAACGCAGCATAATCCGGTTCAAACCCGGGCTGCCAACGGCATTCCGGTCGCTTCTGCCGGAACCCTCGCTTTAATCGGTGATCTGAAACAAATGTCCCGGGAGTTTCTGCGGGCCGCGGTATTTCATCGCTATGGTGTTTCGATGTATGTGGGCGTAGGTATTCCCATTCCCATCCTGGATGAGGAGATGGTCCGGTTTACTGCAGTAAGTAATAAGGATATTAAGACTACGGTCTTTGACTATGGGGTGGCCAGACGGTCCCGGCCCAATTTGGGCCAAGTCAGTTATCAGCAGTTGCGTTCCGGTTCAATTGTCATTAATGGCAAAACCGTTCCTACCGCACCTCTTTCATCACTGACTCAGGCACGAAAGATTGCAAGGATTTTAAAAGAGTGGATTAGTAGCGGCCGTTTCCAGCTTACCGAGGCGGTCCAGCCTTTGCCAATGTCCAGTCAGGTAAAACCGTTGGATATTCATAATGAGGAGGTTTAAGCAATGCCGAAAAAAAAGGTCATTCTGGTGTTTCCGCCGGCCCTAACCGAACAGCCATTAACCTATCACCTGGTTAAAGATTTTGATCTGGCGATCAATATCTTACAGGCCAAAGTTACTCCCGGGGAAGAAGGCAAGATGGTGGTGGAACTTTCCAACGGTTCAGAAACTAATATCGACGCCGGCATTAATTTTCTGCTCGAACAGGGAGTGAACGTGACTCCGGTCAGTCAAAAGATCGTCTTGGCAGAGGCCGATTGCATTAATTGCGGCAGCTGTACCGCAGTCTGCCGGTCGGAAGCATTGACCATCGGCCCGCCGGAGTGGAAACTCCAATTTGATAAAGAAAAATGTATCGTCTGCCAGATGTGCGTTAATGCCTGTCCAATGCAGATAATCAAGGTTACTTTTTAAGATGGATCGGCAATCGGACACCTATGGCAAATCGCAACACATCGAACGGTTCTACCGTAAGGTAACTGCACCGGATTTACAAAAATACCGGATATGTATCGGGGAAAGCGACCTTTTGGTCCAGTCTGTTGCGAATTTAAAGGCTAAATTAACCAAACAGCTCAAACATTACCGGCGGCAATTGAAAGAGTATATTGAAGCGCATCCGGCTTTTGCTACGTCCCTGACGCCGGTTCCGACCGATTCGCAAGCTCCTGCTCTAGTGCAATGGATGATTGCCGCTGCCGCCACGGCCGGAGTGGGTCCGATGGCTGCGGTTGCTGGGGCAATTGCCGGGATGTTGGGAAAAGGTGTCGAAACCGATGCCGGCGACTTGATTATCGAAAATGGTGGTGACATTTACCTTCGTTCTTCGCGGGAACGGATAATTGCAGTTTATGCCGGAGCATCCGTCTTTAGTAACCGGATCGGAATAAAAATTCCACCGTGCCGGAAAGGAGTGGGCATTTGTACTTCGGCCGGCACAGTTGGACCTTCATTGAGCTTTGGTAAAGCTGATGCCAGTGTCATTGTAGCACCGGACGTGGCTTTGGCCGATGCGGTTGCTACCGCTATCGGCAATTTGGTCAGGACACCCCGGGACTTTAACCGGGCGCTGGAATTTGCCAGAAATATTCCGGGAATTACCGGGGTACTGATTGTAAAAGACAACCGGATAGCTGCCTGGGGGCAAATGGAACTGATGCCTTTGATATAGGAGAAAAGCTTTACGGACTGCTGTTATTACTCTAAAAAAGGTGGGAATCGATGAACCGCAAAACCTTTCAGGATTATCTCCGGAATCAAGTAATGATTTTGGATGGCGCTTTCGGTACCGAACTGCAAAAACGTGGGATGCCGCCGGGGGTCTGCCCGGAGCAGTGGGCGCTTGAACATGCCAGACTAACGGTTGACCTGCAAAAAGAGTATGTCCGGGCCGGTTCCAAGGCGATCTATACCGGTACTTTCGGCGCGAACCGTCTGAAGTTGGCTGCCTATAACTTAGGTGACCGAACTGTAGCTATCAATGAATCCTTGGCCCAGTTAGCCCGAGAGGCAGCCGGGTCCGCATGTTTAGTTGCCGGTGATCTTTCAACTACGGGCGAGTTTATCAAACCAATCGGTGAATTACCCTTTGAAACCGCTGTCAATATCTATAAAGAACAAGTCCGGGGGTTGTTAAGCGGTGGGGTGGATTTCTTTGTGATTGAAACCATTTTTGATCTCCAGGATGCCCGGGCAGCTTTGTTGGCAGTCCGGGAAAGTTGCGACTTACCGGTCTGTGTCAGTATGACTTTTACCGAAGAATTATTAACGTTAACCGGAACCGATCCGGTGACCGCCCTGATTACTCTGGAAAGCCTGGGCGCTGATGCAGTAGGCTGTAACTGTTCCACCGGCCCGGAAACCATGATTAAAATAATAACCGCTATGAGCCGTTACGCCCAACGCCCATTGTTGGCTAAACCCAACGCTGAACTGCCTCATTTAGTTGATGGAAAAACCGAATTTAACATGGGTCCGGAAGAATTTGCCCGTCAGGCTAAATTGTTGGTGGAGGCAGGGGCAGGGTTAATCGGCGGCTGTTGCGGCACCAGTCCGGAATATATCCGCGCCATTGTTAAGTTGCTTGGCCAGACGGCTCCGGTTAAACGGGTGGTGGAACCGTTCACTGCCGTAACTTCCAGCCGACGGAGCGTATTTATAGGAAACAGTTATCCCGTAGTCATTGTCGGTGAACGAATCAACCCTGCCGGCAAAAAGCAGTTGCAAGCGGAGTTGCTAATGGGAAAAACCACTCTGGTCCGGAAGTTTGCCCAGGAACAAATGGAACAGGGAGCGGCGATTCTTGATATTAACGCCGGAATGCCTGGTATTGATGAAGCTGCGACAATGCTTAAGTTGGTCGAATTGTTGGGGACTACTGCCGAAGCACCTTTATGTATTGATTCCGCCTCTCCGGAAGTGATTGAGCAAGCTTTACGGATCTATCCCGGCCGGGCGTTGGTTAATTCCATCTCTGGTGAAACGGAGAAGTTGGAACGGCTGCTTCCGGTGGTTACTAAATATGGGGCGGTGGTGATCGCTTTGCCCATCGGTGACAAAGGTATACCCAAAACCGCGGCCGAACGAGAGCAGATTGTAGTCAGGATCTATGAACGGTTCAGCCAATTTGGTTATACTAAACACGACTTGGTGGTCGATGGTTTGGTAATGACTATCTCGGCTGATCCCAGCGCAGCTCGGGAATGCTTAAGCCTGATTCACTGGTGCAGCACTGACTTTGGTTGCAACACGATTATCGGACTATCCAATATTTCATTCGGCTTGCCGCAGCGGGCTTTACTTAACGGAGCCTTTTTGGCAATGGCCATTGGCAAAGGCTTAACCATGGCTATTGCCAACCCCACTAGTGAACTGGTGATGGACTTGAAAACAGCTGCCGATCTGCTGGTAGCCAAGGATCCTAACAGTCGCAATTATCTCTTACGATTTACCAATTCTAAACCGGTTACTGATCCACCGGTCCAAGCCACGTCTGGAAAATCTAATCTTCTTGCAGAATTATATAATGCCGTCATCTATGGATATCAGGAACAGATTGAGGAATTATTACAGTCAGCCCTGGAGGCCGGCACTCCAGCCGGGGTTTTGGTAGATAATTATTTAATCCCGGCTATCAACCGGGTGGGAGAATTGTTTGAAAAGAAACAGTATTTCTTACCACAATTAATTCAAAGTGCCGCTACAGTGAAACAGGCGTTTCAATACTTGGAACCGGTTCTGACCAATCAAAACGGAGGAAGAGGGTGTAACCGCCGGGCCAAGATTGTATTGGCAACTGTAAAAGGGGATATCCACGACATCGGTAAGAATTTGGTAGCGTTGATGCTGCAAAACCAAGGATTTGTAGTCTATGACCTTGGAAAAGATGTCAGTGCCGCTACTATTGTTAACAAAGCCCGGGAAATCGAGGCGGATTTGATCGGGTTGTCGGCTTTGATGACCACAACTATGCCGAGGATGGCCGATGTAATTAACTTAGTTAAAAAGGAGGGGATCAACGCTAAAGTTATCATTGGCGGCGCAGCGGTAAATGAAGCTTATGCCCGGGAAATCGGCGCCGCCGGTTACGCGGCTGATGCTTACCGTGCGGTTAAACTGGCGGAACGTTTAACTAACAACAATCAAAATTAGAATACCGGTTACTGTATTGCTTAAAAAACTGTTACCATAATCAAACAATGAAAATATTTCGTTTCTGATGGCATAAATATTTAACTCCTGGAACAAAATATGATAGAAGCCATTTTTGTGCAAATCCAGTTTTAGGAGGTAAATAGATGAGTGATCATGCCTTAGCTGCTAATCAGTTTGAAAATCGGCCATTACAAAAACAAAAACCCCGTTATACTGAAGCAGAAAACGAAATGTTGTTTGACTCGTGGTGGAACCCACAAAAACGCCGTGAACTAGTAACACGCCTGGGACGTAAAATGAGTGCTTTACGCAGTCAATTTTGCCGTCTCTTAAAAGATAAGGGCCTTTCAAACCAGGAATATTATAATATGATGCATGCCAAATATGCGAATCTAACCGGTGTGGCGCCCCGTAAACGCAGCCGAGAGCTGAAAGATGTGGACCGGGTGATTCTTGATACTTTTGCCAAACATCAGGCGTTGGGTAATTCGCGGACTATGGCTTGTGATGAGTTACAAGAAAAATTAGGGAAATCATTTTCGCCGGCTGCTTTGAAATTGCGTTTTTACCGGTTGATGAAACGGTTGGAATATACTGAAGAAGATCTGCTACGACTGGGAAAAGAGGTTTTAGGAGAAAACGGTGCTAATACAAATAGCAAACCGGAGCAAACCAGTAGCAAAGCCATAACTGAAACTTTAAATAAACAGGCAGAAGTAGATCGAGTTGATCTGGAAATATCGCTTTTAAATGAGTCGCCGCTACCGACTCAAAGTAGGGATAACTCTTTTTTTTACCAGTTATCCTACTTACCAGAAACTATCAAAAATATCGAAGAACGGGTAGCCAGTATCGAAGCAGCGCAACGGCGTCAATTAGACCTGCGGGGTTTTATTGAACATCTGTTGGCAGTGGAACGGGATTTAAAAAGAGAAGATAAATTAATGGAAGAACTGCAAAACTTGATGGAAGAGAACGACCAATTGCAAAAGTTAGTCAAAAAAGAACAGGAACGGTTGAAAAAGCGTGAAAATGAACTGGCTGAGGTATACAAAATGCTTGATACCATGTTATCCGACTTTATGCGGTTGGAGAGTGTCTCTAAGCTAGCTTCCTTGGGTGATTTTATGCACCGGTTGGAAATTACCGTTGATCAGTTCGGTAATGTTTTAAAAAGCAGAAGGATTGAACCGGATAAGCTCTAAAGCCCTTGTCTAAATTTATAAGAATTTACCGGTTGACTATGGTTTGAAGAAATGATAAAATGAATTTTGTTGATTACGGGCAGTAGCGCAGCTTGGTAGCGCACCACCTTGGGGTGGTGGGGGCCGTGGGTTCAAATCCCGCCTGCCCGACCAGTTAATTAGGTTTGTGTAGAACTACACAAACTTTTTTCTTTTTAAGTTGGTATAGTAAATCCAGTTTGATAAGTTTTAAAATAATCTCCAAATATTTAACGGGTTTTTAAAACGCAAGTTCAAAAATACCGCAGTGAATAAAGTCTTTCATCATAATAAAGAGGATTATCCTTAAATTGATTGAACTATATTAGGGATAAAATAAAACATTAAGTCCTAATTTAAGGAGAGTTTTCAATGCGGTACTTAAGTTGGTTTAAACGAATTATTTTGCTGTCTTTATTACATATATCCCTATTAAGTGTAAATATTTCCGCTGCTAATAATGAAGACTTGATTTTTAGTTTCAAAACCCATCAAACATTGGAATTAGCTCCTTACAAC
>DATCLA010000050.1:0-10599 GCA_036564195.1 Bacillota bacterium | reverse complement strand
GGTTTTCATTTACGAACAGGTAGGAGACGATTAAATCCTAAATCGGACCGGAAATAAAAAGAAGTTCTTGACAATTGCAGGAAGTAATTATAATATAAAGATAAAACCAAGTAAGATAATAGGAATACATGGGATTAAATTAATTATCAGGTAGGAGGAGTTATAATGCCGAAGATAGCCAGAAATTTGACGGATTTAATCGGAAACACACCCTTATTGGAACTTACAAACTACAATAAGAGTAACGGTTTGGCTGCCAGGATCATCGCCAAGCTGGAGTATTTTAACCCGGCTGGGAGTGTTAAAGACCGGATCGGGTATAGTATGATCAAGGACGCTGAAGAAAAAGGGCTCCTGAAAAAAGATTCGGTGATTATCGAACCCACCAGCGGTAATACTGGTATTGCCTTAGCGTTTGTCGCCGCAGCCAAGGAGTATAAGTTGATTTTAACAATGCCGGAAACCATGAGTATTGAGCGGCGTAATCTGTTAAAGGCGCTGGGAGCGGAATTGGTATTGACCCCGGGCGTTGAGGGAATGAAAGGCGCGATTCGGAAAGCGGAAGAAATAGCCGCCCAAACTCCTAATTCCTTTATCCCACAACAATTTAAGAATCCGGCTAACCCCGAGATACACCGCCGGACGACCGCGGAGGAGATTTGGCGGGATACCGACGGCAAGGTGGATATTTTTGTTAGCGGAGTCGGGACGGGTGGAACAATTAGCGGTGTAGGCGAAATATTGAAAGAGCGTAACCCGGGGGTGAAAATAATTGCCGTTGAACCATTTGACTCTCCCGTTTTGTCAGGGGGAAATCCCGGTCCTCATAAAATTCAAGGTATCGGAGCCGGATTTGTGCCTGATGTTTTAAACAAAGCGGTGATTGATGAAATTTTTAGGGTTAAAAATGAAGAAGCCTTTAAAACTTCCAGAAAACTGGCTAAGCTCGAAGGCTTACTCGTGGGTATCTCTTCGGGAGCTGCTACCTTTGCTGCTACGGAAGTGGCTAAGCGGACTGAAAATAAAGGGAAGACAATTGTCGTACTATTGCCGGACACCGGGGAACGTTACTTGTCAACCGCTCTTTTTCAGGAAGACTGAAGGATTGAACATTTATAAATTGTTCTATTTAAAATTACTGGGAGCTGAACCGGGTTAAGTCCGGTAACTTTAATCAGCAAACGGTAAAGTTGTCCGAATTGAGGAAAATGTAAAAATGTGATTGAAATAATATTTAATAAGCACTAAACTACTATAACAACTATTATATATGAAACAAGGTTGACCAGAAAACCTGGAGGCTAAGTCAATTACCTTATGATTTTCATAAGAGTTGGTTTAGCCTTTTATTTTATGGTGACAAACAGTTGAGTCCGGCAATTGCTTTTTAGGTGTAGAAAAGGTGGTTGCCGGCATCCCCGGCAAGCTGATTCGCATAGCAGCCGGGCCGGCAGGTGCGGTTGCTCTGATTGTCGATCCCAAGCAGCTGTTCAGAGGGCATTAGCCTAAGACTGAATTTAAGGAGAGGCTCTATTATGAGGAATTTAAGAAAAATCATGGGCACAGCGGTATTTATTCTTGTCATAGTCATATTGTTAATCGCGCGGGGCAGCAACAATAATCAGAATACCGGCGATTCTCAGGGTCCTGAGAGTTCAAGTCGGCAGATCTCTAAATATAAATACGGGAAAATTGATATTCCCGGCAAGGACGGTTCGCTTTGCGGGGCGCCCATTTACATCGCCTATGAAAAAGGTTTTTTTGCAGCGGAAGGTTTTGATGTAAACCTCATCTCCGCCGATACTGAGACCCGGAAAATTGGATTGAACAATGGCAGTATTCCGATTGTAAACGGCGACTTTCAATTCTTTCCTTCTATTGAAGAAGGTTTGAAGGTCAAGGTCGTGGATGGACTCCATAAGGGGTGCATCAAGATAGTGGTTCCGGCGGATTCTCCCATTAAATCCGCTGCGGACCTGAAAGGTAAGAAAATTGGCGTTGACGAAATTGGGGGGACCCCTTTTCAAGTTGCCAGCGTATGGTTGGAGAATCACGGCATCGTTGCCAAAAATAATAAGGAAGTGACCTTTGTTCCTTACGGCGACGGTAATCTGGAAATAGAAGCCGCTGAAAAAGGCGATATCGCTGCCGCGGCCATTTGGGATCCGTTCGGATCTCTGGCTGTGAAGAACAAGGGTTTTAAAGTAATCTTCGATTTAGCGACCGATCCGATTTTCGCCGATAAATACTGCTGCTTCCTTTATGCCTCCGAAAAGATACTAAAAGAAAATGCTGAAAAAGTCGCGGCGCTCCTGCGCGCTTACAATAAAGCGCAGGACTGGATTCATAACCATCCTGAAGAAGCCGTGACCATCATTTCCGAAAAGAAATATTCCGATATTAGCGACAAAACATTAGCGTTAGAACTGATAAAGAGCTATCAGTATCCGTCCGCGCAGGAGCAAATTACCAACCCGGCAGTGGTCAAAGCAAATGTACTTTATTTCGTAAAAGAGCTTTCGAAAATTGGCTATCTCAAAACCACCGACCCTGAAAAATTTACGGAGAAAATCTATTACAAGGTGCAAAAGTGATGATTGTAGTCTTTAAGGAGGTATAAGATTGAATAACTTTGGATTTACAGGTTTTACCTCGACTCCGGTTGCAAACCGAAATTCAGGTATCCAAAGGGCGGAAGCAAATAAAAGATATTTATTTTGGACGTTGTTTTCACTGCTGGGTTTCACAGTGGCGGAAATTGTCAGTCTGACAGTTCCGGATACCCAAGAAGTTAATAATATCGCATACCGCTTAGCGTTGCTTGGCTTGATTGTGCTATATTTTGGTTTCGCTGTGTTTTCGTGGTTTGACAGTGAAAGACGAGTCAAATTCATCAGCCGTGCGCCCTTTCTCTTTGCAATGGGTATCATTCTCGCCCTATGGGACCTGCTAAGCACTAAGTTTAATCTTCTGCCGTTGCCGTTTTTCCCGGGGCCTTCCAAAGTGACTGGGGCTATCTGGGAAGAATATGAATTTTTGCTGGTAAATACCGGTTACTCCCTACGCCTCTTCGTTCTCGGTTTCTTGTCCGGGATCGTCTTGGGGGTTGGTACAGGGATCCTCATCGGCTGGTTCGCTAAAGTTCACTATTGGGTGTTTCCAGTCTTGAAAATTACCGGAGTTGTGCCGGCGGTGGCGTGGATGCCCTTTGCCTTGACTGTCTTCCCTACTTCATTTGCCGCCGGTGTATTTTTAATTGCAATTTGTGCTTGGTTCCCGGTGGCGTTTATGACGGCACAGGGAATGGCCAGTACGCACAAGACCTATTTTGAAGTGGCCAAAACTCTGGGTGCAAATGGAAGTTATCTGCTGTTTCATGTAGCGCTTCCCAATGCCGTTCCCCAGATTTTTACGGGAATTTCTACAGCCAACGGCCTTGCTTTTACGACCCTGGTTATATCGGAAATGATGGGCGCCCAGGGCGGCCTTGGCTACTATATCAACTGGGCCAAAGCCTGGTCTTCATATTACAAGGTGTATGCCGCGATTATCATCATGGCTGTGCTCTTTTCCATGATTATGAAAGTGATTGCTTTGATCCAAAACCGCTTGTCAATCTGGCAAAGGGGGCTTATAAAGTGAACCACAAAGATTTGATCAAAATTATCGCGGTTGGCCATACTTATGTGGATACAAACGGTAATACAGTTGAAGCCCTCGTGAATATTAATCTTTCGATAAGGAAAGGCGAATTCATTTCGATCATCGGTCCTTCCGGTTGTGGAAAAACTACACTGTTACGGCTGATTGCCGGCCTTGATCGGCCGGAAACCGGGAAAATCATGTTGAAGGGGGAGCAGATCACCGGTCCGGGCCCTCAGCAAGGCTACGTGTTTCAGCAAGGCAGTCTGTTCCCTTGGCTAACGGTAGAAAAAAATATTGCCACCGGACTGAAAGCTAGAGGAGTTTATCAGAAAAACAAAGCCGATGTGGCCCGGTTTATTGAACTCATCGGGCTGCAGGGCTTTGCAAAAGCTTATCCCCATCAAATCTCCGGCGGCATGGCGCAGCGGGTGGCGATTGCCCGGGCGCTGATCAATCGACCCGTTGTGCTGTTAATGGATGAGCCAATGGGTGCTTTGGATGCTTTTACCAGAATCGATTTCCAGAATAAGCTTTTAGAGCTCTGGAAGGAAGACGGGACGACCATGATTCTGGTAACCCATGATGTGGATGAAGCCATCTATTTAAGCGATCGGATCGTCATTATGACGTCGCGTCCCGGTAAAATCAGTGCAACCTTGGATGTTCATCTGTCCAGACCTAGGCACAGAGGGGGTACCGAATTTTTAGGACTGCGCCGAAGTATTCTTGAAAAATTGCATCTGGCCAGCGCCGCGCCTCCACCGGAATATACGATCTAGGAAAGCAATGGTTAAAAACTTAGATGAAACCGTTTTCATTTAAATAACTTTACTTTTAAAGGGGTATTGTCATGAAAAACCGTTTAATTTCAGGAATAGGCGCAATTATTTCCGGCTTGCTCGTTTCCCTAGGGCCAAAGACCATTTTTAGGCTGTGTGAAGCAAAACCGGACGGTAGTTGGATGAAATGTCACTGGACTGGAGAAGCAGAGTTCGGTATCGGCCTACTCATCTTTGTTTTGGGAGTATTGATCTTGACGTTCGCATCGAAGCAAACGCGCTTAGGACTTAGCATTGCGGTTGCCCTGGAAGGAATGTTGGTTCTAGCGTTTCCCGCAGTTTTGATTGGCGGTTGCGCAATGGAAAACATGGACTGCCGCAGGATTACCTTTCCAGCCATTATAGTAATAGGTACTCTTATCGTAATCGGTTTTACATTCAATTCGCTATATTTAATCTCTTCCGCAGGAAAACAGGGAGTAGGAAACGGTTAATGGGCATCGATCAACGTTTTGCTTTTCCAAACCTTGCCTTATCCAATTTAAGGCGTCGACCGTCCCGTACCAGCGCCTTAATCTTTCTTGTCACTGTTTTATCCGCGGTACTGTTTTTAGGATCGCTAATTTCGTTAAGCCTTCAAAACGGCACGGCCAGGCTCTCTCAACTGCTGGGGGCGGATATATTGATCGTCCCTAAAGGCTATGAGCAAAAAACGGAGCGAATTTTATTGCACGGCGAACCCAGCACCTTTTATATGAACGCGGCATGGACTAAGAAAATATTAGGTATCCCAGGCGTTCGTGCAGCGTCCCCACAGTTGTTTGTCGCTTCGCTGAATACCGATTGCTGTGCCTCCACTGTACAGATGATCGGTTTTGATCAGGATACTGATTTTACGGTTAAACCTTGGATCAAAAGCGAAATATGCAGGAAACTTTCAATTGACGAGATTGTGATTGGAGCGAATATAGCCGGCACGGTCGGTGCCAAACTGCGGTTTTTTGGTCGTGATTATAGCATTGCCGCCAAGATGGATAATACAGGAACCGGCTTGGACGCTTCGGTATTTATGAATATTGAGGCGGCAGAAAGGGCGGCCGATGATTATGTGGCAAATAGCGGCGCGATGGGCATACCGGAAGATGTTGTTTCATCCGTGACTGTATTGATTCAGGACGGTTATTCAGCTGACGATGTCGCGCTAAATATTAGTCAGGCGTTTAAACACGAAAACCCCGGAATTTCAGTGATCACCGCAGCAAAAATCATCAGTAAGGTATCCGGCAGCTTACGGGCAACAGTAGGCTTGATTACCACTTTGGCCGTATTATTCTGGATTTTATCCGTTTTAGTTCTTGGAATTGTCTTCGCAGTCATCCTCAATGAGCGGAAGCGCGAATTCGGGATTTTGCGTTCCTTGGGGGCAACCAGGAAAAACCTTGCTCTCCTTGTACTTTTAGAGTCGGGGCTAATCAGTCTGACCGGTGGCGTACTTGGCATAGGATGCTGCGTTTTGTTAATCTTCTCGCTTGGGGTACCTGTACTAGCAGCGCTTAACCTGCCTTATTTGCAACCGTCTCTGATGCAGTTTGTTGTGATCACTATGGTGAGTTTATGCTTGTCTTTTGCGACGGGACCGCTCGCCTCGTTGGTTTCAATCTTCAAAATAATCAGAGGCGACACTTACTTAGTTATTCGGGATGGTGACGTATGATTCTTAAAGCGTACCACATAATCAAAGAATATACTCAAGGCGGCAAGGTTTTTCGAGCGGTTAATGATGTCTCTTTGGAGATCGGTACTGGTGAATTTATCTGCATTGTAGGGCGCTCGGGAAGCGGGAAAAGCACCCTCCTTAATATACTGGCGGGGCTTTTAACCCCGACCTCCGGAAAGATCTATTTTGAGGGGAACAGCTATGAAACCATCGGTGACAGCGAGCTTTCCCGGTTGCGCAATACAAAGCTGGGATACATTATGCAGGGACAAAGTTTGTTGCCTAATTTAACGGTAATGCAAAATGTGATGCTGCCCTTTACCCTTTTTAAGCGGAAGGGCGACTTTTACGAAAAGGGGTTGGTGTTGCTTGACAAGGTAGGGCTGCTCCGGCTTGCCTCACATTATCCCGCAAGCCTTTCCGGTGGCGAAATGCGCCGGGTGTCTATTGTGAGAGCCTTACTGACCGCACCCAAGCTGTTGATTGCCGATGAGCCTACCGGCGATCTGGACGGAGAAACCGCCCGGGAAATTATGGAGTTGTTTGCCTTGGGTGTAAAAGAAGGAACCGCTATTTTGTTGGTGACTCATGACAAGAATATAACCTGTTACGCCCAACGCGTGTTAACCATGAAGGCAGGAAGGGTAGAGGATAACGTCTAATTGATGCTGATTATCGTAATCTCACACCATTGCTTTTAAATAAGATTAAGATAATTTAGTTGAAAGGTATTGACAACGGCTTGGAAAATGGAGTATATTTTGTTTAAATATTACTAAACATATAGGAATACTATAATTAAATAAAACTAATTAAGGAGGTATTATGGATGCCGGCTTGCCAAAAAGCGCTCCCCTTTCACTCGGACTTATTTGAAAAAACAGTATTAAAAGCGCTGCAGCGGGTAAAGAACGGTTCGATCACAGTTATCATACAAGATGGTACAATTATTCAGGTCAATATTTCTGAAAATCTTGATTGGGCTGCTTTTACAGAAGTGACGCAGCCCGGATGTGAACACCTGAGAGTACTGGCATAGTTAAATGATTCTTGCGGAGGGGTTCGAAGATGTCACTTGGACATGTTACTAAAGGGGCTGAAGGCCCGCTTTCCAAGAGCGTTTTCCAGAAATTGAACCAATTATTAGCGGAAATTGTTTATGGTTCGGTTACCTTGATCATTCAAAACGGTCAAGTCGTACAGATTGAGAAGAATGAGAAGGTACGGTTAAAATAATTAATACCAGAAGAATTAGTTGACCAGAAATACTGGAGGCAAAGTTGATGCTGCTAATTAGGGGCATTTGCTTAGCCTTTTGTTTATTGCCAAAAATCGTGAAAAAGTAGCGACCGCTTGCTGTCAATGTCTGGCGGAGGCGGACCGGCGCCTGGTTATATTCTGATGCCGGACTGTGATCTTCCGCCGGGAGTGCCACTAGAGAATATTCAAGCCATGATGAAAGCAGCCCGGGAGTATTCAACTTTTTTGGAGGTGTCGCATGAGTTATCTTGAAAACAAAGAACCGCCGCGTCGCGAGGAACGCTTGAAAGCCAATATTACCTATGGGGGCCCGTTATGCGGTTTGACCAAAAAAAGCGGAGGCTGTTGTTTGGCAAACGGGGACCGGACATTTACCCAGGGTTCGATTTGTTTGCTATTACCGGCGCTGGCGATGTTGAACAGCCTTCCCGATAGTGTCGTTTTGTTACATGGGGCGATCGGTTGCGGTTCCTGCTCCCATTCCCAAAACGCCAATATCCGTTCCGGGGGTAATGTACGCTGGGGCAAAGTAAAGGATGGGCTTTGGCTTTCTACGGGCTTGAATGAAACCGATGTGGTGAGCGGCGGTGAACCCAAGCTGGAAAAGGCCATCCGGGAAGCAGACCGGCGTTACCGGCCCGCCACCATCATTATTGTGGCCGCTTGCGTACCGGGAATTATCGGTGATGATATCGATGGAGTCGCCGCCCGATTACAACCTGAGATCAATGCGAAACTTATTCCAGTCCATTGCGAAGGATTTAAGACGAAAATTTGGGCTACGGCTTATGATGCGGTCTATCATGGCTTAGGCCGTAACCTGCTGGAGAAGCCTGAGGAAGAACGCCGGGTAATCCCGGATGAATTGGAACTCCTCAAAGAAAAATACCGTTTAAGCCGAACTGTCAATCTGATGAACGTCTCTTCGATGGGGCGAGCCGATGAGCTGGAACTGATTCGTCTGTTAAACGCGTTGGGACTTGAGGTTAATGTCTTTCCGGTATTCACCCAACCGGAGGAGATGTATAAAGCAACGCAAGCTGCTTTATCCATCAATACCTGCCCCACTCATGATGATTATTTTTTGCAACATCTCTATGAAAAGTACGGGGTTCCTTATTTGATCAAACACATGCCCATCGGAATCGAAAATACCAATCTGTGGTTGAAAGAGATCTCCCGCTTTTTCGGGCTGGAGACTGTGGCGGAGAAGCTAATCGCTCATGAAGTAGCCGAACTGGAGGCGGCATTGGCTGAATTTAAGCCTTTATTCAAAGGCAAGAAGGCCTTCATCAGTGCCGGGGAGATCCGGGCCTATGCCACCGGTTACCTCCTTACAGAGCTTGGCTTCGAATTGGTAGGTATCCGTGCGTACCATCACGACGAATTCGCCGAAGTAGAGTATGAAAAATTGGCGCGGGTGGCCTCCGCTGATATTCCGGTCAATATCGCCAACGCGCAGCCTTTTGAAGAGGCCAATCTGCTTAAAAAGTTAAAACCCGACCTCTTCCTGGGGCATTGGAACGGCAATGCCACAGCCAGTAAATTAGGCATTGCTACCCATGTCATTTATAATACCGGTTTAAATTATATGGGGTACCGCGGCGTTTACGAATTGGCCAAACGCCTGTACCGGCAATTGAAGAATCCCATCTTTAACAGGCGTTTATGTGGAAAGGTGCGTCTTCCTTACTCCGAAAAGTGGTACCAATCCGATCCGTTTCAATATATCAAAGCCGGAGGAGGCAGGCAAGATGAGTGAATTCATTGAACGGCCCCGATATCTTTGCGCTTTGGGGGGCGCGATGGAGACTATCACCGCTTTGCCGGGTGTGATTCCGATTTTGCATGCTGCTCCCGGCTGCGCCGGAAATATTACTTGGACTCAAAATGGCGGCAGCGGGCTCCAAGTCGGCGGCTACTGTGGAGCGCTTACCGTTCCCAGTTCTAATGTTCAAGAAAGGGAAGTGGTCTTCGGCGGGCTGGACCGCCTCCACGAAGAAATCCGTAATACGTTGGAGATTATTGTGGGAGAGTTATATTTCGTAATTACCGGTTGTGTCACTGAGGTTATCGGTGATGATGTCCGGGCGGTAGTCCGGGAGTTCCGGGATGAAGGAGTGCAGATCATTCATGCCGAGACCGGCGGCTTCAAAGGAAACTCTTATTACGGTTATGACCTGGTCTTAGAGGCGCTCTTTAAGAACTTTCTGGAAAGAGGTCTTCCTAAGGTCAAAGGGCAGGTAAATCTCTGGGGGCTGGTTCCCTTTATGGATGTTTTCTGCCGGGGCAATCTGGAAGGCTTACGGCAACTGCTGGAAAAGTTAGGCTTGACCGTTAACACCTTTTTCACTGAGGCTGATTCGCTAGAGCAAATCCGGAAGGCTGCCGGGGCTGAATTAAATATTGTAGTATCAGATGTTTACGGTGTGGAAGCCGCCGCGGTCTTCCAAGAAATTCACGGCACACCTTATCTCGTTACGCCGTTACCGATTGGACCGACAGCAACTGCGTCATTCTTGAAAGAAGTGGGGAGAAGCTTGGGAATAGAGGAGATGATCGTCGCCAAGGTCATTGCCGAAGAAGAAAAGCGTTATTACCATTATCTTGAACCGTTGATCGAATGTTATAATGACCTGGACTTACAACGTTACGCGATTGTGATCGGAGATGTCAACTATGCGGTGGCGTTAACCAAATTTCTAGCCGACGATCTGGGGTGGTTGCCGGAGCTGGTCGTATTTACCGATCCGTTAACTGAAACCCAGCAACAGCAGCTGGCTTCGGAACGTTTCAACCTGGAGTCAGGCTTAAAACCGGTGGTTGTCTTCGAAACCGACACCAGCGAAGTGATCCGGCATTTCAAACAACATTGGCCGGAGTTTCATGGTCAGAAGTATTATAACGCCTTTACCCCCGGCTTTGTGGTGGGCAGCTCGTTGGATCGGGAACTGGCGCAAGCATTGGGCGCCGCTCATTTGAGCGTCAGTTTTCCTGTGGCCAACCGGGCGATTATTGATCGAGGTTATACCGGTTTCCGCGGCGGTTTGCGCTTGCTCGAAGATTTGCTGGGAAGTTGCATTATTGCCAGATAAGGTTGGAAAAGAGAACTACAGTTTAATATTTTAGTAAAATTTCCGGAACATCAGGAAATAGAATATTTTGACCGGAGTTGGGCTTCAGCCTGAAACACAACTT
>DATCLA010000049.1:0-1555 GCA_036564195.1 Bacillota bacterium | reverse complement strand
GGTTAGGTCGCCGCGATACCCCAAGTTCTGCCCAACAAAGATAATCGGGTCACAGCCCAGTTTATCCAGTAACTGAAAGATAATATTGGAGATGGTCGTACTGTCGGTAATCACTGTCAGTTCACTACGGTCCGGTTTTTGTAGGAAAAATTGGGCCACCCGATCCTGGCTGAGAATAAAATGAAATTTAGGGCCCAAGTATTCGTCAAACCGGCTAAAGCCCATCGTACTACCGAAGATTAACGGTAAGGTATCGATTTTCCTGTCAAGAACCGGTTTATAAACCCCGGAATTGTCATTGGGGTCATACACAAAGGCAGCATCGGGCAGAATCCCGTGATTAAGCAAGGGGTGCAATGCCGAACCGGCTGAAAAAATATAGGCCAGTCCCTTGGTTTTAATTGTCCTTAAATTTTCGATCTCATCCATTAATGAAGGGCCGGCTGCGGTAATGATCGCCGGTTTTCCAGCTAAATTAGATCCGGCTGCAGCAATAAAATCCGCCGTTTGCAGCAGGTATTTAAAATTTTTAATACTATTCAACGTCCATTTGCTTTGATAGACCAAATCAGTATTCAATGCATTTCTTTTATAAAAAACAATCTTTCTGAAATTCTGCAAAAAAGCGAGGTAATGCTTTTTAAAGATCCTCTCGTAGCTTGGCAGGGTAACAAACAAAATGTCTTCTTGAAGTAAATTGGTAAAATTCTTCAAAAAGAGCAGCGTATCTGCAGGTGTAATTTCAGTCGCCAGATATTTCAAGGATTTCAGCGGTAACCGGGCCAATGGCCGGGTAACCAGGTAATGATAGAGGATTTCCGGGGCCGGTTCAAAGAGGGTAAAATCCACACCGGGGTATTGCGCCAATAACATTTCCACATGATACCCCAGTCCGATACCATAAAAAAAGATATGCCGGTAAGTTTTCCCATTTCGAAACTGAGCGACAAACTTTTGGGCCTCAGCCATCGGATCGTATTTGCTGTGGATATAGTATTCCTGACCGTCCTGAGTCACAATTAAGGTCGGCAGTTTACTTTTGGAATCGACCACCCGAACTTTATTTAACTGTTCCGGATGAGTAGTTTGCAACTGTTTGAGCTGCTGCCAGACCTGGGGAAAACGCTCGGTCATCACATCAGTATTGTCAATTCCGATCATCATGGCCATGCTCCCTGGCTTTTAAGGTTTTTTCCAGTTGAAAACGGAGTTCTTCCAACAAAGGATAGAGTTCATATTTAATCAAGTCAGCCATCAACACCTGATCGCCAACTTGTAAAGCTGTATCCAATTCACCCAACTTTTTAAGTAACTCCGTTGCAGCCCTTTGGTAATTCGCCCAGTTGGCAACCGTTTTGGGATTTTGTAATGAATGCGTCAGCTGGGCCAACCACTGTAGTCCCTCCAGGAAAAGGTCGAACTTATCCCAAGTATTGCTCTCGGCGCCTTGGTAAAATTCATCTGCCAGAGACTCCACTTCCGGTAAAGCTCGTTCTAAATAGTCCAGTCCTTCGCGGATCTGTTCGTAGTCAAATTGTATTGTACTCATTATCTC
>DATCLA010000048.1:0-1592 GCA_036564195.1 Bacillota bacterium | reverse complement strand
ATATAAATTTTTTTGAAAATAATTTAATTTTTCTATTGCATAGTTCAGTAATACATGATAATATAATTCTTGTCTTGTTAAGGAGACAATGGCCCGTTGGTCAAGTGGTTAAGACACCGCCCTTTCACGGCGGTAACACGGGTTCGAATCCCGTACGGGTCATTATTTTTTATTAATTCAGGAGGATTAGCTCAGCTGGGAGAGCACCTGCCTTACAAGCAGGGGGTCGGCGGTTCGATCCCGTCATCCTCCACCATATATAACCCACTTTTAATGGTCCCGTGGTGTAGTGGTTAACATGCCTGCCTGTCACGCAGGAGATCGCGGGTTCGAGTCCCGTCGGGACCGCCACTCATAAATATATCGGCTCGGTAGCTCAGTCGGTAGAGCAAAGGACTGAAAATCCTTGTGTCGGCGGTTCGATTCCGTCCCGAGCCACCATCTACTTTTTACTTCAATATGCCAAGAGTGTATATTAATCCTTATATGCCGACTTAGCTCAATTGGTAGAGCAACTGAATCGTAATCAGTAGGTTGCGGGTTCAAGTCCTGCAGTCGGCACCATCAATTACGGAGGGGTAGCGAAGTGGCCAAACGCGGCGGACTGTAAATCCGCTCCCTTTGGGTTCGGCGGTTCGAATCCGTCCCCCTCCATTTTCACGCAGGGGCATAGTTTAATGGTAGAACAGAGGTCTCCAAAACCTCCGGTGTGGGTTCGATTCCTACTGCCCCTGCCATAAAAGAATAACAGTTTGTGGCGACTATGGCGAAGTGGTTAACGCACCAGATTGTGGCTCTGGCATGCGTGGGTTCGATTCCCACTAGTCGCCCTTTCCTTCTATTGTTGGGGTATAGCCAAGCGGTAAGGCAACGGACTTTGACTCCGTGATGCGTTGGTTCGAATCCAGCTACCCCAGCCATAATGCGGAAGTAGTTCAGTGGTAGAACACCACCTTGCCAAGGTGGGGGTCGCGGGTTCGAGTCCCGTCTTCCGCTTTCTGTGGCGGCATAGCCAAGTGGTAAGGCAGAGGTCTGCAAAACCTTTATCCCCGGTTCGAATCCGGGTGCCGCCTCCACTGATGTGGCGCCGGGGTGGCGGAATTGGCAGACGCACAGGACTTAAAATCCTGGGGTAGGTAACTACCGTGCCGGTTCGAGTCCGGCCCTCGGCATGAAAGAAGTTGTTGACTTTCTATTGTTGCTATTGTATAATCAGATATGTGTTTTACGCCGATGTGGCGGAATTGGCAGACGCGCACGACTCAAAATCGTGTTCCCGTGAGGGAGTGTGGGTTCGACTCCCACCATCGGCACCATACATAACGAAAAGCCTGTAAAGCCAATGCTTTGAGCGACTCAGAGCATTGGTTTTTTTGTTTTTTAACGAACTAAAGCAAAAGGCTAATCGTGTGAACAAAAAAGATGACATTTCCATCGTATTGTTAAGCACCTTTTAGGATCATGTCTAGTTGAAATAATCTTAAAGGTGAGGTATTAAATTAGCAAAAGTACGGGTTATGCAAAGGCAGAGTTATAAAAATTTTGCAGGAATGTACGATGAAATCATATAATTGACGTAATTTCATATAAAG
>DATCLA010000047.1:0-11723 GCA_036564195.1 Bacillota bacterium | reverse complement strand
GCTTTGGTCTTTTGACCGTTCAAATAAAACGTGGCTTCGCCCCAGTCGACCTGGGCGGCTTTGCTGGGTTCGAAGCTCAACGGAATAAAGACTTGTTTCGGAAGTTCGCTTTTGATCTGACGTACTGCCCGGCGGACCGTTGATTCAGCGCCTGTAAAAGCTTTTTCAGCTACTAACCGGTCATAAATACGCTTGGCGGTATGATGTTGTTTCTTAGGCGCTTCCTGGTCTTCTTTGAGACAGTTTTCGATAAACTCTTTTACTTCGGGAGTGATTACTGTGGGTTCCCGGTGGTATGGTTTCCGTTCCCATGGAACGTGCTTGCCTTCGCAATATTTGGTCACGGTATTACGCGAGATCCGCAGCCTTCTTGCAATCTCCCGCTTTGATAGGCCTTGCGCTATGTACAGGTGTCTGATATTCTGATATTGATCCACTTCAATCTTCATCTCCTTTTTACCTCCTGTTTCATTCTCCGTTTCATTTAACGGTTTAGCAGGAGGTTTGATTGAGGTGGATCACTTTTTCAGTATCATTTGGTCCTTTTATGGATCACTTTTATAATATCAAACACATCCTTATTAACTCTTTGATTATCGGAGGTTTACACAAAATATTTTACACACCCGAGCACATGGGATCGGATTTGTAATTGGTCCATCTGAAACACAGTTAACTTCATAACTGATGGTTTGTTTTTCACGCCAGATACAATCTGTACCGCGTTCATAAACTACTAAGGAACATAAACGGTCCAGAAACGGTCTGGTCTTTTGCACCACCAAGATGTTGTCAGACACTACATAATGGTATCCCCCGATATTCTGCGATTCTTGCCAAATACCGTTCTAATCACGATCAATTGTATATAAATAGTTATCCCATGGATCCCCAGTATGTATTGCAGTATCTTCTGATAAGAAACTTAACAGATTGGCATCTGAATTGGGATTTTGAACCGCCTGTTTTTTGTGCCAAATACCATTTTCATCAAGTTCAAAAATTTGAAATCCATTCTCCATCTCAAATACAAATGCCACATCTCCTGAAGCAATAGCAGACCTACTACTACAATAATTTGATAATCTTTGAGCAACCAAGCTGGTTGTTAAATAATCCCCATCCTTCCCAATCTTCTCTAACACACTCACTTCCCCGTCAGTCGCAGCACATACCGGTTTGATACCGCAAACCACTAACCAGACCAAACTGGCAGCCAATAAAAAGAGCCATTTTTTCACAAATACCAACTCCTCCTTCGCTAATCGCTTTGTTCCTTAAAACCCAATGGTCGCCAAGATACCAACGCTCCCCTGCATCACCCTCCAGCTCACAATTTAAAGTTCCTCCTGGTGTTTCAGTTCAGCCTCTTCCACCACTCCCCTCTTTCCGCTGATAGATTTTTCCCAATAAAATTACCGGACTCATTCATCGTTAACTGATCCAAATCAGCCGCAACGCAGTCCGGTAATTTTATCCTAAGAAAATTTTCAAACTTAATAGCTGATCCAACTGATTTGCTCCCCGTTAAACCAACACTTTTGTCAGCCGTTTTCTGTTTCACCTAACAACCCCGGTTGGCAATCAAGCCATCAATTAAACCGACTCTTGTGTCAAATTTCAAGTGCATAAGCGCTCACTCCAGCACCTATCTGTTACTTGATTGTTATAAACTCTACATATTTTAACATTAATATGAAATTCTGTTAACTAACAAAATGTCTATCTAAATGCAACTAATCTATTCAGTTTTACATAAGCTCTGTTTTACTGGTTTTTGTCTGCCGTAAGCAACAACTTCCAAAATCAGTAATTAGAAATTTGCTCAAATAATAAAATAAAAAAAAGCCAGGAAATATTCCTAGCCTTTCATAATCGAAACTAACAAAAACTTCTTCGGCCTCTGCTATTAAATGCTACCGATCGATCACTCCCACTTATAAGTCGCTGTCACCACTTCCTCCATCTCGTGGGTACGGTCCCGCTCCATCAGTTGGGAGACTCCGTCTCGCGGGCTGACCCCCTCATATAAGATCTGGTGGGTAATAAAGGTAATCGGCATCTCCACATTTAACGACCGGGCCAATTGGTAAGCAGCCCGAGTGGTGGCCACCCCTTCCACTACCATTTTGGTAGAATTCACAATATCCTCCAAGGAACGTCCCTTACCCAGTTCCCGTCCGGCCCAGGAATTACGACTATGTTTGCTGAAAGCGGTGACAAACAAGTCGCCCATGCCCGATAAACCCGCAAAAGTAGGGGTTTGAGCGCCTAAGGACGCTCCCAGCCGTGCCATCTCCGTCATTCCCCGGGTTACCAAAGCAGCTTTACTGTTGTCACCAAATCCCAAACCGTCGGAAATTCCGGCCGCCAGTGCAATGACATTTTTTAACGCTCCCCCTAATTGGACCCCCACCCGGTCGGGATTGGTATAAACCCGGAAAGTGGGAGAGATCAGTAAATCCTGTACTTCCCGGGCATATCTTAAAACCGGGGTAGCTGCCACGATCAAGGTGGGACTGTTGACGGCAACTTCCTCAGCGTGGGTCGGGCCGGATAAGGCGACAATCGCATTAGGATCAACTTGGGGCAACTCTTCCTCCAACACCTGGTTCATCAACTTCAGGCTGTCAATCTCCAAACCTTTGGCAGCACTGATAATCACCGCGTTCTTATTGATATAAGGGCCGGCTGCCCGAGCCACACTGCGTACCCATTGACTGGGGACGCTAAAAATCAAATATTTATTTTTGGAAACCACTTCCGCCAGTGAAGCGTTAGCCCGAATAGACTCAGGAATCGTGATTCCGGGTAAAAAAGTGTTATTGGTATGTTGCTGATTAATTTCCGCCACCACTTCCGGCTCTCTCGCCCAAATGGTTACCGGGTAACCTTTCTCAGCACAAATCTTGGCCAACGCCGTTCCCCAGCCGCCGGCGCCAATCACACCAATCATCCTTTTTCAGCATCCTTTCTTTTTCGAAATGAAATCTTATTTTCCTCCCCATGAACCAACCGCCCGATATTGGCCTGATGCCGGTAAACAGCTAAAATTGCTAATAAAATTGCAAAAATCAACTTCTGAAGATCACCGCTGTAGAGCAAAAAAACTGTCAGCGGGTAGACAATTACTGCAGTAATCGATGCCAGTGATACATAGCGGGTCAGTAAAAACAGTACCAGCCAAATTGGAACTAAAATAATCAAGGTTAGCGGAGTCAACCCAATCGCCACACCAAATGAGGTGGAAATACCTTTGCCGCCTTTAAACCCGGCAAAAACCGACCAGTTATGGCCGGCGATGGACATAATACCGGCCACTACCGCCAAGTCCAGGCCATAAGCGTTACCAAGCAGACCACCGATTAAAACCGCAATAATTCCTTTCAGGGTATCCCCAGCTAAAACTAAGGCACCATAAAATGCTCCCAGGCTACGATAGACATTGGTTGCTCCAATATTACCGCTTCCCTGAGCCCTGACATTAACCTTCTTCAAATAAGCCACGATATCACCGGTGAGGATTGAACCGATTAGAAAACTGATTATAATTGCAGCAATGACTTTCAATGTTTCCAACCTTATATCCACAGCCTTCCTTTTAATTTAATCCGGATCCGAAAAAAGGGGGCTGCCTTATTTCCGCTTCAACTGAAACTTAAGCGGAGTCCCGACAAAACCGAACACTTCCCGAAATTTATTCTCCAGGTAGCGCCGGTAAGAATCCGGTAGGATTTCGGGGTAATTAACCGATAACAAAATCGTCGGCGGTTTCACCTTAACCTGCGTTGCATAATAAATCTTCAATAACCTTCCTTTAACGGCAGGCGGGTTATGCATTAAGAGCGCGTCGGAAAGCACTTGGTTTAAGCGCCCGGTGGTAATTCGCAAACAGTAATTTCCCATTACTAGGTTGACTGTTTCTAAAATTCGGTTAACCCGCTGCCGGGTTTTGGCGGATACAAACAGTAACGGTGCAAAATCAAGAAAGTCTAAAGCCTCACGGATTTGTTGCTCGAACTTAGCTGCGGTTTGAGAGTCTTTGTCAACCAGATCCCATTTGTTAACCAGAATCAGACAGGCTTTTCCGGCCTCTTTAATGATCCCGGCAATCTTGAGATCCTGGTCCGCCAGTTTTTGAGTCGCATCTAAAACCAGAACTACCACATCGGAACGTTCCACCGCCCGCAAGGCCCGGACAACACTATAGTACTCCACCGCTGCCTCGACTTTAGCCCGGCGACGAATTCCGGCCGTATCCACCAGTAAATAATGGGTAGCACCGACTGTTACCGGAGTATCGATAGCGTCCCGGGTGGTGCCGGGCAGGTCGCTAACGATTACCCTTTCTTGGCCCAATATCGAATTAACCAACGAAGACTTACCAACATTGGGTCGGCCGACAAAAGTTACCCGGATCCGGTCATACACCGTAGTCTCCGTCTCTTCCGGTACCGATTGCAAGACCGCATCCAACAGGTCGCCAATATTGATGGCATGTTCAGCGGAGACCGGTATCGGTTCTCCCAATCCTAAGGTATAGACTTCCGGATCAAGGGGCTTTTTAAAATCTTCGATCTTATTAACAGCCAATACTACCGGCTTGTTAGTACGGCGTAACAACTGAGCTGCTTGAAAGTCAGAAGCAGTTAAAGGTTCCCTGCCGTCGACCACCATAATGAGGGCATCCGCTTCTTCCAGCGCCAGTTCTACCTGCTTGCGAATTTCCGTCTGAATCTGGTCGGTTGCGTCGGTCAGTCCGCCGGTATCAACTAACAGAAATTCCCGATCCAACCATTTAGCTGTCGTATAAAGCCGGTCCCGGGTAACTCCGGGGTTATTTTCCACAATCGCCAGCCGTTGTCCGGCAATCCGGTTAAACAAGGTGGATTTACCGACATTAGGCCGTCCTACAATTGCAATTACTGCTCGTCCCAATTGTTTACACATCCCTCTTTAATAATCCAGTCTAACCAGTCAGAAGCTCGGGTCGGCACTACCGCGATGCGTTTGGGTTTTACCATTGCTGCCAGGCTGTTGAGGTCAATTCCGTCTAAAAACAGTGTTTCGCCTTGCTTTAGGGTGATCTGAGGGATTAAATATAATAACGGCCTGCCCTGGGTCTGATCGGTATTAATCGCCCTGATAATGTCCTTTCCGGACAATAATCCGGTGACAGTAACTGAAGTCCCTAAAAACTCATTTGCAACCGGAATGATAGTTAACATGACTCCCGGAGCATTGGTTTTAAAATACGAATTAATCTCTTGCCACATTCCTACCGCTGCCATTCCCGTGATTACTGCCAGATTAACTTTAAGGGCAGCCAATTTCGACCGGTTTTTGTCAAAACAGCGGTAAAATTCGCTCAAAAAAAAGCGGATCAGCCCTACTCCGTTATCCAGCTGGGGGTATTCTTCATATTCGGTTTCCGGAGGGAATTTCCGTCCGGCCTGAAGATACCATTCATCAGCCGCAAACACAAATCTGGTGCCAAGCTGCGGCAGTAGTTGCTGCTGCCAGCGGGAAAGCTGATCCAAGACCCGGCAGGCTTCCGCCGGGGTGAATTGGCGCAAGGGATACAAATGTTCCCGATGGCAGGTTAAACCAACCGGTACTACAGCTAAACTCAGTACTCCCGGCCAAAGTCCGGCTAAATCGGAAATAGTCCTTTCCAAGATCGCCCCGTCATTAATTCCCGGACAAATCACTGCCTGAGTATGAACGGAAATACCGGCTGAACCAAGGCGTTTGAGTTGGGCCATAATTGCTCCACCGGCTTTGGAACCCAATAACTTGCGGCGCACCGCCGGATCGGTAGCATGGACAGAAACATACAACGGACTGAGATGTAACCGCTCAATCCGCTGCCAATCCGCTTCGGATAAATTCGTCAAAGTTATATAGCAGCCATGCAAAAACGACAACCGGTAATCATCATCCTGAACATAGAGCGAAGCCCGTTGCCCACACGGCAGTTGGTGCACAAAACAAAACAGGCAATGATTGGAACAAACCCGGGTCTGGTCGAATACATTATCGGCAAAGACCAGGCCTAACGGTTCCGCACTGTCTTTTTCAAACTCGATTTCAATAACTTCTCCAGATTTTTTAAGGATTTCCAGGTTAAGTTCTTCCTCAGAGCTGTAAACCAAAAAATCGATATAGTCCTGGAGTCTGGCCCCGTTCATTCGCAGCAGAATGTCACCGGGTTCAATTCCTAATTCTGCAGCAATGCTGTCTGGTGCTATCGCTTTGATTTTAGCTCCAAGTGAAGTTGACATATCATTCCCCCTGAGAATGGTATGATTCGCCTTTTAATAATTAAAATCCTGCTTTCTCAACCAGATTTAACTTATCTTACCGTTACTGGACCCTTCGGTTACTGCCGTAACCTGAGGATCAATAATCTCTGCCCCATTACTTGCTAAGATCACCCGGACTCGGTTTTGGATCTCCGGATTAACTTCAACCACTGTTACAATTTTTTGTTCCTGTAAACCCTGTTTAAGACCAGGGTGCTCTCGGGTCAAGCTGTTAATAGTCCGCAGATCCGGAAAATTAGTGCCCAGGTATACCCGGCCAATACCGCTAAGCTCCACCTGGTCTACTCCCGGCCAAGCCGTTGCCAGATTAGAGACAGTCATCCAATTATCACTGGCAAATTCATACCCGGCTCCGGCCGGGTTTTCTGACCCAGTCTCGCGAAATAGCACTGCTAAATTGGCTTTGTTCCAACTTTCTTTTTTTATCCGGCCAAACGCGTTTTTAGCATCATCGATATTATTAAAGAAACTGACGATTCTAAGGCGCAATCTATAAAACTCCTTTGACTTTATGAATTTTAAGGGTTTCATAATTATATTTATCGAATTTAGCACAATAAATGCTGTCTAAACCAGATTAGACCAGCAATTTATTGTGTTAAGATAAAGAATTTAGGAATTATGAAACCGTTCTAATTGTTAGTATTATTTCCCAACCGGTGAAAGTATACTTAACTTTTATTTGGAAAAAATATTTACAACTTGGGATTACGGGTTAAAGGGGGTGAAAGCGATGGATTGGTTGCGGACAATTGTCCGGTTTGTCGTAGCAGCTTTAGTATTAATGTTTATCGGGGTCATCGTTCCCGGTTTCCGAACCTTAAATTTTACCAGTGCTTTACTGGCTGCAATCGTCATTGCTGCCGTCAGTTACTTAATTGAATTGGTTTTAGGCCGAAATATTTCGCCGTATGCTCACGGAGTCGTTGGTTTTTTGGTGTCGGCGATCGTGATCTATATTACCCAGTTTATAGTCCCGGGAATGTCGGTTTCGGTTATTGGAGCGCTCTTAGCCTCATTAATAATCGGTTTAATTGATTTATTCATACCGACTAAACTCAAGTAAGCCAAAGCTATTTAACCAATCCCACCAAGTGAGAAAGCGCCCGCAAAAGTAAGGGCGCTTTTTTCAGATTGAGAATAATTCCAATTGATCGGTTGCTGACATTCCCGCTAAACAACCGTGTTTTTGTAAGACCTCGATTACCGCTGAGCTCAGGCGGGCCCGGATTTTCAAGTCTTCAATAGAACGAAAAGCGCCTTCCGCTCGGGCGGCTGCCAAAGATTTAGCCGCAGTTTCTCCCATTCCCTGCAAGGAAGCCAACGGAGGCAATAGCCCTTCCGGAGTGATTAAAAAACGATTCGGGTCGGATTCGTAAAGATCAACGTGGCGAAATTTAATCCCCCGTAACATCGCTTCTAAGACCAATTCCAAGATTGTATCCAGGTTTTTCTCTTTCTGAGTGGCCTCGTTACCTTTTAACTTAATAGCCTCCCGGTACCTGCGGATTGCCTGTTCCCCCTGAACAACGATGTCCGCGTCAAACTCGTCGGCCCGGACACTGAAGTAGGTGGCATAAAAGGCTTCAGGATAGTATACTTTGAAATAAGCAATCCGGAAAGCCATCATTACATAAGCAACGGCATGGGCTTTGGGGAACATATATTTAATCTTCTGGCAGGAATCGATATACCACTCCGGCACCTGATGCTGTTGCATAATTTCAATATCCTCAGGTTCCAGGCCTTTTCCTTTACGTACTTTTTCCATAATTTTAAAGGAAGTCTTGGGCGGCAAACCCTTAAAAATCAGGTAATTCATAATATCGTCACGGGTGGAAATTACCTCCGACAATTTTGCCGTCCCATTCCGAATCAAATCCTGAGCATTACCCAACCAGACATTGGTCCCGTGGGACAGTCCGGAGATGAATACCAGCTCGGAAAAGGTAGTCGGACGGGTCTCCTCCAACATCTGACGGACAAACCCGGTACCAAACTCCGGAATTCCGAGGGTCCCCAAGTCAAACCCCAATATTTCCGGGGTAATCCCCAATGGTTCAACGGAAGAAAAAATCTTCATCGTCCGCGGTTCGGCCATGGGCACGGTCCGGGGGTCGATCCCGGTCAGATCGTGCAGCATCCGGATTACCGTGGGATCATCATGTCCCAAAATATCCAGTTTCACTAAACGTCCTTCCAAGGCGCCGTGATAGTCGTAATGAGTGGTAATCCATTCGGCTTTCTTATCATTTGCCGGATACTGAACCGGAGTAAAATCATAGATCTCATGATCTTTGGGGACAACATACAACCCGCCCGGATGTTGTCCGGTGGAACGGCGCACTCCGGTGCAGCCTTTGACCAACCGGTTCGCTTCAGCGTTCCGTAATTTAATCCCTTTGTCTTCCATATAGCCGCGGACAAAACCGAAAGCCATTTTCTCTGCCAGGCCGGTTACTGTACCGGCCCTGAAAACATAACCTTTACCGAAAATTTCTTCCGTATAACGGTGCACTTTCGGTTGGTATTCTCCGGAGAAGTTCAAGTCAATATCCGGCTCTTTATCGCCTTCAAAACCCATAAAAGTAGCAAACGGAATATCCTGGCCGTCTTTGATCAAGGCCTGGCCGCACCGGGGGCATTGCTTGTCCGGGAGATCATATCCGGAAGCAATGGCGCCCGTCTCTTTGAACTCACTGTATTTACACTTCGGACAGCGATAATGGCCAGGTAAGGGATTCACTTCGGTAATATTGCACATCGTCGCCACAAAGGAAGAGCCTACCGAGCCCCGGGAGCCCACCAAATAGCCGTCATCCAGTGATTTTTTAACCAATTTATGGGCAATCAGGTACAGTACTGCATAACCGTGTCCGATAATACTTTTTAACTCCCACTCCAACCGGTCCGCCACCAATTGCGGTAGCGGATCGCCATAAAGTTCCTTGGCCCTTTGGTAAGCCATATTACGAATCTCATCTTCCGCGCCGGGGATTTGCGGTGGGCAAAATTCACTGGGCAGCGGGGCCACCGTCTCCACCATCTCCATTATCTTCCGGGGGTTCTTAATCACCACTTCTTCCGCAATTTCCGGCCCGAAGTAGTCAAACTCCTTTAACATCTCCTCGGTCGTCCGGAAATATAAGGGCGTCTCCTTGTCACCGTCTTCAAAACCTTGCCCTATTAATAGAATTTTGCGGAAAATGGCTTCATGGGGGTGGAGAAAATGGACATCTCCCGTGGCCACCACTGGTTTTCCCAATTTCACCCCATAATCGTAAATCAACCGGTTATAAGTTTGCAACTCGGCTTGGGACTTAACCCGGCCGGAGTCAATCAAGAACTGATTGTTGGCCAACGGCTGGATCTCCAGAAAATCGTAGAAACCGGCAATCTCCTCCAGCCGGGCCGAATCGGCGCCATCCAGCAGTGCCTGATAAAACTCACCTGCCTCACAAGCGGTTCCTAAAAGCAGCCCTTCACGTAATTCGGTCAGCCGCGACCGGGGAATCCGGGGATGACGGTGAAAATATTTCAGATGCGATTCCGAGACCAGCCGGTAGAGGTTTTTCATGCCGCTTTGAGTCTTTACCAGGATAATAATATGATAAGTCTTAAGATGCTCAACATTCATCTCCTTAAGCAACGAGTTTAATTGCGCCAGCTGTTCAAAACCGCGGCCGGAGATCTTTTCCAAGGCTTTCTGCAAAATTTCAGCCGCACATAAAGCATCATCCACCGCCCGATGGTGATTCTCCAGCTTAATTCCTAACTCTTTAGCCACAGCATTTAAACGGTAGCTTTTAAAATTCGGCCACAGGGAACGGGCTAAGCCCAAAGTATCCAAAAATACCGGATTAAAGTTACGTCCAAAATACTGTTGATACTTTCCTTTAATAAAACCAACATCAAACCGGGCATTATGGGCTACCAGCACCGCGCCATCACAGAAATTATTAAATTGTTCCAGGATTACTTCAGGTAGCGGCGCTTCCCGGACCATTTCCGGAGTAATCCCAGTCAATTTCTGGATCTCAGCCGAAATTGCCTTACCGGGACGGATTAGCGATTTAAATTCCCCAATAATTTTTCCGCCTTTAATTTTGACTGCACCGATTTCCAGTAAATCCTCTTTTTGAGGGTTAAAACCGGTAGTTTCAATGTCAAACACCACAAAGACCGTTTCGGCCAGACGTTCATCAGTCGCCCCGGTTACGATCGGTACCCCGTCATCGACCAAATATCCTTCCATACCGTAGATAACTTTAATACCGGCCTTTTTGGCTGCCTGGTAAACTTCGGGAAAGGAATGCACTACCCCATGGTCGGTGATGGCTACCGCCGGATGGCCGAATTGGGCTGCCAGTTTCACTGCTTCCGTTGCCTCGGCCGTAGCGTCCATGGCACTCATTTTGGTATGCAAATGCAGTTCAACCCGTTTCTCCGGAGCTTGGTCCGTGCGGTTCAGACGGGATGGGGCAGTATTAATATCCGATACCAGCAGGACTAATTCTTTGGCATAAGGATCAAATTGAACATTGCCTTTTAGATACACCCATTTACCTTCACCCAGTTTCTCTTCTAACGGTTCTTCTTTGCGAGGAAAGATTTTAAAACTAATCGAATCGCTGTAATCAGTAATATCTCCCGTAAAAAACTTCTTGCCGTTTTTCGAAACCCGGCTTTCAAAACGGAAAATCTCTCCCCACACAACCACTTGCTCCTGCTCCTCGGTTAATTCCCGAATTGACAGCGGTTCGCTATTGATCTTGCGGCCATAAACAATCGCGGGACTTTCGGCCGCCGGGTCTCTCCGTTTGGGCTCAGGCGCAGCAGTAGCGATTGATTTCAAAAACACCTCATTTTCCGCTTCGCGCTGCAGTTCGGCCTCGACAATCTGTTCATTAAAATCGCCAACCGTGAAACTGAGCGTCAGATCTTCCCAAATAAAATCCTTAATGATCTCCTGCAATTCCTCACGGTGCCGGGTAAGGTAATCGACTCCTGCCCGGTTCCGCACTTGAATCTCTAAATTCCGATCTTGATAGAGTTGATACTTGGCTTCAGTCAACCAACCGTTACAGCCGACAAATTTTTCAGTGGCGACAGTCACAATTTTCTGCCAATACATCGCCAACCGTTCCGGCAACGGCGGAAGGGTCTGGGGTGAAACGATCTCCAGTTTAACCCGGGAGAGACCTAAAACCATTCCGCTCAAGGCCTGTTCTAATTCAGCGATTTGTTCCGGCGGCAACTGCTGCTTGAGAAATAGTTTAATCGTCCAGGCGGCCTTTTTGGTATCCACTAAAATCTCCGAGATGATCCCCTCTTCCAGAATCGGACCGATTGGAAAAGAAAAGGAGACTTCTTCAATCCCCTTAAACGCTTTTAAAG
>DATCLA010000046.1:0-18433 GCA_036564195.1 Bacillota bacterium | reverse complement strand
GCCCAATTGACAGCGCCGCTGCCGCCCTCACGAAAGTTATCAGCGGAATTTTTCTCCTGCAATTCCTGTAATATTTGTACCGAAACCCAGGGTGCAGTATCGGTAGTAACTTTCGTTTCATTATTTCTAAACCAGGGGTTGAAATTCCGGCTGCTCTTCAAATCCGTTAAAGTGCGGGTTCCGGTTAACGGCTCTCCCTTTTTTTGCGGACGGGTCCAAGTGAATGTAAGGGATTTGGGAAAAGACTCTTTAGTAACAACGATATTCCACGGGCGGTCACTCTTTTCGAGATGGGCAACTATGTAATTGAAGGTTAAAGTCATTCCGCTACGGATTGGTAAATAATCTTCAAAAGCATCCTGGGCGGCAAATAGCGGATAAACATTCAATGAAACCAAACAAAACAGCGCCAATATTAACAAGAAGCGTTTCAATTGATAACCTCCTTTTCTTTAATATATTTTATTTTATTTTAGACGTATACTTCTGGTTATTTGTTCCCTTGCACACAAAAATAATTAATTGGACAGAGTAAAAGCCGGTTTGTGAGTTTGGTTGTCGTAATAAAAACGCTGTGTTATAATGAAATATCGGGACGGATAGGTATTTGGAAATAAGGTGGGCTAAAATGGAGGTTGCGACCCTTATTGGAATTTTAAGAGAACTGGCTCCTGAGTTATCAACCACTGGTTTTGTAAATATTGCCCCGGGTAATAAAGTGATGTTACTTCGATTGGGGGTCTGTATTGATCCGACTAAGTATACTATCACCAGCGCGGTAAATAAAGGAGTAAATATTCTCGTTTCCTATCACCCCTGGCGCGGGGAGGCCCAAGCAATACTTCTCGAGAAGGAACTCGGGATTATTGCACTACATACTGCCTGGGATAATGCACCTAATGGGGTGAATCTTACCTTTGCTAAAGAACTCGGTTTGACTAATCTGCGACTGCAGGGACAGGTGCTAATCGGCAATACGGACCTGGTTCTACGCAATTTGTTGGAACGTTGTCAGCGAGCGGTTGACCAAAGTATTATTCCTTATTATGGGGAACTCTGTGCTCCGGTGAGGCAAGTTGGAATCGCAGCCGGTCCCGGTTTTTTGCCCTATAACAAAAAAATCTGGGAAATTTGCCAGGAGGCGGGATGCGATACGATTATCTCCAGTGAATTGAGTCTGGTACCGCTGCGTTTTGCTGCTGCCCATCAAATGCAGTTAATTGATTTGGGGCATAGTTTAATGGCCAGACCGGCTATGGCCCAGCTGGCTAAAACATTAAAAGCTCGCTTGGGATTGGGACAACCGGTCGAGTTTTTCACGGATTGTTATGGATGTAATTATTATACTAACTTTAATTATTGTCAACTTGATGATTCTGAAGAGTTTATCTCGTTATTTACCCATCGTTAATTGTAGGATTCAGGCGGTCAATAATTAAATTAATAATAGGCTTTTAGCAGAGGAGAAGGAATCCGTTTTGGATTGGTCCTCCAATATATGGAATTAAATGGATAGATATGGGACTTCGTAGACAGAGCAATTGTCCAGGTTTGAACTGATTAACCCAAAAACGGGATCGGTAAAAATACGGTCAGTTGTTTAAAGTCGGGGCGATACTTCGAATATTTGGGACTGGTGGAACACTTGATCCGTGGGATTGTCAGGGAAGAACCGGCGGTTACGACTAAGTTTATAAAACGATGCTTTGAGGTTAAAAACGTGCAAATTGGTTCAGTGAAGTTAGCGAATCCGGTGGTCTTGGCTCCGATGGCGGGGATAACCGATTCGCCGTTTCGGAAAATAGTCAAACAATTCGGTCCGGGATTGCTCTGCGGGGAGATGGTCAGTGCCGCTGCCCTACATTTTAACAGCAGTAAGACACTGAAGATGATTGGCGTGGACCCGGCGGAGCGACCGCTAAGCATCCAAATCTTCGGTTCAAAACCAGAGTTAATGGCAGAGGCTGCCCAAGTAATTGCAGCGTCCGGTGCGGATATTATTGATATAAACATGGGGTGTCCTGTAACCAAGGTGGTTAAGAACGGTGAAGGAGCGGCCTTAATGAATAATCTGCCGCTCGCCGCGGAGATCATCGCTACGGTTGTGCGCAGTGTTTCCCTGCCGGTTACGGTCAAGTTTCGTCTGGGCTGGGAGGAAGAGCGGATCACTGCTTTGGAATTAGCCCGGATCGCTGAAGCCTCCGGCGCGGCTGCCGTAACCGTGCACGGCCGGACTAGAAACCAATTTTATCACGGAAAAGCGGACTGGAATTGGATTCGCCTAGTTAAACAGGCAGTCGGAATTCCGGTGATTGGCAACGGTGATGTGGATTCGCCTGCCGCTGCCCGGTTAATGTTGGAAGAGACCGGCTGTGACGGAGTGATGATCGGCCGGGCGGCTCTGGGGCGTCCTTGGCTCTTCGCCCAGGTTGCCACCTATATTAAGGAGGGCCGGTTACTTCCCGAGCCTCCACTGGAGGAACGGTTTCAGGTCATCCGGCAACATTTGGAATTACAAGTTGCCTTTTTCGGGGAGAGGCATGGTGTGAAGCAGATGCGAAAACATTTAGCATGGTACTTTAAAGGATTACCCGGTGCAGCCCGAATGAGGGATTTAATTAATACCTTGACAACCAAAAAGGAGTTGGACAAGGCTTTGGCCGCATATGAAGCAGACTTAAAGGGCAGAAATTATCCTTTGGAAAGGTGAGGAAGAAACGGTGAAACGAATTGTCAGTGTTAGTTTAGGAAGCTCCAACCGGGATCACCGTGCGGAAGTTACAATATTAGGAGAAAAAGTAATCGTCGAACGGGTCGGTACCGATGGTAATTTGGATAAAGCCGTTGAATTAATCAGTTCTCTGGATGGAAAAGTGGATGCCTTTGGTTTGGGAGGAATTGACCGCTATCTGGTAGCCGGAAATCGGCGTTATGAGATTAAAGATGCTGTCCGACTGGTAAAAGCGGCCCGGCAAACTCCAGTGGTCGACGGCAGCGGCTTAAAAAATACGTTGGAGCGCCGCGTGGTCAGTTTTATCGAAGCTGATCTGAAACTGGAGTTGAAAGGTAAAAAAGTGTTGATGGTTTCTGCGGTGGACCGGTTTGGAATGGCTGAGGCGTTCAGCCAATCCGGGTGCCGGATGCTCTTCGGTGATTTAATCTTTGCCTTGGGTTTGCCGGTAGCGATTACTTCTTTAAAAACGCTGCAACACTTAGCCAATGCTTTCCTTCCGGTGATTACCCGGTTACCGTTTAAAATGCTTTATCCCACCGGTTCCAAACAAGAAGTCAACCAGGCCAAATACAGCAGATATTATGAGACTGCCGACATTATTGCCGGAGATTTTTTATATATTAAAAAGTATATGCCTTGGCGGATGGACGGAAAGATAATCGTTACCAATACCGTCACCTCTGCCGATTTGGCGGAATTGGAAAAACGGGGAGTGGCGTTGTTAGTCACTTCAACCCCGGAAATTGCCGGTCGTTCCTTTGGGACGAATGTGATGGAAGCTTTATTAGTGTCGTTTTCGGGAAAACGCTCCGAAGAACTGAGGGAGGAAGATTATCTGCAATTATTGGATCGGTTAGGGTTTAATCCCAGAGTGGTCTCATTCAAAGCTTCATAAAGCCCGCATATTAGGAAGCCGCCGCTCATATTGTTCAGGGGAGGCGGTTTTTATGGTTCATTTTGGATTTATTTCTGCCATGATTGAGCCGGAAGCTGAATGGTTAAAGCGTTTAAACTGGTTTCCCTTAAGGTTGAAGTACTTTAATGGCCCATTGAAAGCCGGTGAGGTTACCGGAGTCCTGCCCCGGGAGAAAGTTCGGGGCTGGGCCTGGAATGTCCCGGAAAACCAGGAACTGGTCTGGTCAAGCCGGCAAAGGAACCGGTTGTGGCAACGGTTATGGGACGAAGTATATCAAAAACAGATTAAAGTTGTGGGGCTGGATCCGGGGATACCGCTGCTACCCCCGGCTAAATTGAAAAATCAACCATATTTCCCTGGCATTAGTGACGGTAAGGCCTTGGAACTGTTACTATTTATTGACCGCTTCCGGTCACTGCTACGTAGTTACGAGATCCCTGCCCAAAGAGTCAAAGTCTTAATTGTCTGGGAAGAAGGAAATTTGGGACTGACTTGTGCCCGGCTAATCGCCCCGGAGGTAAGGTTTATGACTTTAGTTTGTCCTAATGCCAAATTGCTGGAGCAGGCGGCTGAAACAGTTTTAGCTGAGAGTGGCGTGGCACCGCAGACAACCCAAAACTGGCCGGCTGATTATAAAGGGGCTAGGATTATTATTAAATGCGGTAAAATTAAAACTTTCCCGCTCCGCAGAGATTCCCGGCGGCTGATCTGGTGTGAGCTCTTTCAACAATATCCCCAACTCGCCCTAATCAATTTGAAGTTGCCGGTTTCCGCCCGGCAGAAATCACGGCATATACCGGTTTACCCGGTTTTGGGAGAGGTGATTCTGAGGGCCGGGTATCATTACGATTCGGAATTCTGGTATGGTTCCCAACTACCGCTGGAGCGTGTGATCAAACTGGGGCGGATTTTTAATGACTTAGGGGCCGGCATTGTAATCTGACTTGTTGAGGCTTCTTTTGTATTTCGAGTCGGTTGGGGATCGGCTTGACACGGGCAAAGCTTTGGATTATAATGTTTTAGAAAGCACTGGAGTGAAACTTTCCGGTGCTTGCTGTTTAATATTCAGATGGCCGTTTTCTATAAAGAAATGGTCCAGAATAAATTGGTTTACCTGGACATATATTAACTTATATTTCGGCCTGGGAGGAGAGGTACTCATGAGTAATGATAAAGAAATTATACTCACATTAGAGGGCCTGGCTAAACTGGAAAAAGAATTAGAGCACCTTAAAACAGTTCGTCGTAGGGAAGTTGCCGAAAGAATCCGGCAGGCATTGGAATTTGGAGACATCAGTGAAAACTCAGAGTATGATGATGCCAAAAATGAGCAAGGATTTATTGAAGGCAAAATTCTCTCCATCGAAAAGATGCTGCGAAATGCCAAAGTAATTGACGAACAGGACGGGCAGAAGACGGATGTAGTTAAATTAGGTTCCAGAGTAACCTTGGTGGAAGTAAATGGGGGCGCGGAAGCTGAATATTCCATTGTTGGTTCGGCTGAGGCTAACCCGTTGGAGAATAAGATCTCTAATGAGTCTCCGGTTGGTAAAAGTATTATTGGGCATAAAGTCGGCGAAGTAGTAAATGTAGTTGTACCCATGGGGACAATTCAATATAGGATTAAGGCGATTAAGTAGAGAGTGGTTTGAGCCACTCTGTTTTTAAACCTGTATTATATATAAAATAGAATTTAAACAAGCAAATAAGGCGGAGGTCAGATGGAATCGGAAATCTCAAAAAACAGTGATCAAAGGGAAGCCAGGATCAATAAACTTAAAAAGTGGCGTGAGCAAGGTGTTAATCCATATGGTTCACGGTATGACCGCACCAACCTAATCGGGGAAATAACCGAACGCTACGAGGAGCTGGAGGGACAAACCGTGCGGCTGGCCGGAAGGCTAATTGCTAAGCGTGACCAGGGTAAAGCTTGTTTTGGCAATATATCCGACCAGAGCGGCACAGTTCAGTTGTATACCAAGGTCGACCTGCTGGGTGAAACCGATTACCGTAATTTTGTTGAGCTTGATTTAGGTGATATTCTTGGAGTGACCGGTAAAGTATTTAAAACTCACCGCGGTCAAATCAGTGTCCAGGTTTCCGCATATCAATTATTGTCTAAAGCGTTACGACCGTTGCCGGAGAAGTGGCACGGTTTAAAAGATACCGATACCCGTTATCGCCAACGCTATTTAGACTTAATTTCCAACCCCGAAGTTAGAGAAGTCTTTTTAAAACGGACCAAAATAATTAGTACGCTACGCCGGATATTAGACGGAATGGGTTTTGTGGAAGTGGAGACTCCTGTCTTAAGTGTAATTGCCGGTGGGGGGCATGCCCGCCCTTTTACAACCTATCATAATACTCTGGGCTTGGATCTAACCATGCGGATCGCCTTGGAACTATATCATAAACGCTTAATTGTCGGCGGATTTGACCGGGTTTATGAGATCGGCCATTGTTTCCGCAACGAAGGAATATCCACTCGGCATAATCCGGAATTTACCATGATGGAATTGTATCAGTCCTATGCCGACTATGAAGTCATGATGGAACTGGCTGAAAAACTCGTCTGTGAGACAACACTGGCGGTTTGCGGTACCTTACAGTTGGAGTATGAAGGTACAGCGATTGACCTGACGCCACCCTGGCCCCGCTTATCGATGGTTGATGCTATTGAGCGGTATACCGGCGTTAAATGGTTAGCAATCCAAAGTGATGCCGAAGCAGTGGCCGTAGCCCGAAAGCTAGGTTTGCAGGTCGACCCGAAAGCAACCAAAGGTATGGTCCTGGACGAAATCTGTTCGGAATTCGTAGAACCGAAACTGATTCAGCCTACTTTCTTGACGGACCATCCGATCGAAATCTCACCCCTAGCGAAGCGGAAAGATGATAACCCGGAGCTGGCCTGCCGCTTTGAACTGTTTATATATGGTAGGGAAATTGGGAACGCCTTCTCCGAATTAAACGATCCGCTGGATCAACGGGAGCGTTTTTTAGAACAGGCCCGTGAAAAAGCTAAGGGTAATGAAGAAGCGATGGTTTGGGATGAAGATTTTTTGGTGGCGCTGGAATATGGCATGCCTCCTACCGGAGGTATGGGTATCGGGATTGACCGCCTGGTGATGCTATTAACCGGTTCGCCGTCGATCCGTGATGTAATCTTGTTCCCGCTGATGCGGCCGGCAGAAAAATAGGCCATTGAAATTAGGCGGATAAAGTCTATTGATTAAAAAGGGCTGATGCTTAATGAACAAGCATTAGCCTTTTGGTTTTTTCAAACAGTTTTAGCAGTTTGTAAACTCTTTGAGCAGTTCGGAAACGGTTTTCGGTTCCCATCGGGAGTCACATTTTTTCAGGCCGTAAACAGTGGCCAGTTTATGTTCCAACCCCTGGTTAAGCTTGCGGGCGATGGCTAGCAAGTCGTGTTTCGGGTCGGGAGCAGTGGGGTATTCCGGATGCGACAGTCCGATGCCGCTGGCCATCAAACCTTCCAGTACCAGCTTGGCAGCTAAGAAGCGCTCATACTTATTTACCCCGAAGATTAGAAAATCATCCAATAACCCAATAATCTCCCAGGTTACCTGTTCGGCTTGGGAATAATACCCGGCATCTTTTTCCTGATCGGAAACCCGCAGCGGTAAATTTTCAATGATGGTGTCGAGGTGCTCCACTAGGTAAGGCAAGTTGAAAAGGCCGGTGGCACAGTTAAACAGAATACTTTTACCGGAGGATTCGGCTTGGCAGACTGCTTCTCCAGAGATGGCTGGGCCAATATCCGCGCAGTTTAAGCGGTGATATTGGTCGTAGATCAAGATGCCGCCTTTGATGTCGACCGCGGTACGGAAGGAAAACTCAAATCCGGCTGCTTTGCCGGTTAAGGCTAGCAACGCCAGGGCGAGCGGATTAACCGTATATCCCAGATTATCGACATTACCTAAATAGACAAAGCGGATTCCAAGGTCAAGCAGGTTTCGGTAGACTTGGCGGAGCACGGCGAAGTTTTGACCGTGGCCTCCCGGCATTGGCAAGGTGTTATTCTCAATTCCATAAGCTTTGCTAAAGACCGATTTCGGCCGGCCTTCCCGGCTGTGGGTAAAAGCGGCCAGCATGGGCTGGACCCCGGTTTCAACCCGGGTAATCTCGATTCCGGTCGCTTGGATTAACTCGCTTAAATATTGACTGTGCCGGTAGTCCTGATAAGCGGCACTGATTTGTTCATTATTATAAACGCTGGTCATCTGGAACAGCGGTGTCAGGCAAGGGAGCTTTTGATAGCTGTGTTGATATTGTAATGCCTGAATTAGAACTGCCCGCATCTTTAACTCGATAAAACTGGGTCCGGGGGTACTGTCCTGATTGATAAACGCCGGAGCCAGTCCTTTGGCTTTATCTTTGGCCAGGTCGGCCAGGGTTGCAAATTCCTTGGCGCAGATCTGATAGAGTTTGGAATTGAATCCTTGATTCTTTTTAATATCAAAGAAGCTACTGGCGGAACCACCGTTGAGTATCCCGTAACTGACCACTGGATAAAGCTGTTTACCCAAGCGGATTAGTTGTGCTTTGTCAAATGAGATTAAGTCGCCCTGACACTGGCCAATCTCGGTTAAATCAATCTTAAGGCCTAAACCATCGATGTTTTGTTGTGCTTTGCTAAAGTCAAGTGTCTGATGGACTGGACCGGTGAGATCGATAATGGTTTTACCGTCAATTTCCGGGATTGCGGTGACCCGTACTGGTTCAACATGGTCGTATACACCTTGATTGATCTTATCTAAGATTTTCCGGGTTAACTTAAGGTCGATCCCTTTTTTATGCATATCGGCGGCGATTGCCGGGGCGAATCCTTCATTTTCAAAGCCGGTCTGATTTATATTAGCCATTGTCAGCCATCCTCTCGCAAGTATGGAGTAGTCTTTTTAAAATATATTTCCAACGAATTTAAAATAACTGATAGAAAATTTAGAGAAACTAACTATAGTATTTCCTTATTTTTAATGGAAATCCTTTTACGAGGTTGGTAAGGAGGGGTATTTTCGGAAACCTTACCGGGATGAACTGCTGAAATAGTTAACAAAAAATTAGCCGATCAGTACTTGTAAAACCACCGTGGACAAAATAAAATAAGTGTAAAAGCATATGACTAACCTTCAGGGTACGGTTAAATTCCGAACCGGCGGTAATCGCGGGACCGGTTAAAAATCAGGTCCCCGTAGCCCGCGCGCCGAAAATAAGGCAGATTTGGTGTGATTCCAAAGCCGACAGTATAGTCTGGATGAAAGAAGGTGATTGGTTTTGATAATTTATTTACCCTGAAGAGACGTGATTAAATGACGTCTCTTTTTTATTGAATAGACTAAAATTTTCTTTACTGGAGCGTGAAGATGGCTACAGATACAATGTATATGCAACGTGCCCTGGACCTTGCGGTTAAAGGGCGAGGGCTGACTTACCCTAACCCGATGGTGGGAGCAGTAGTCGTTAAAGCGGGACGGATCATTGGAGAAGGCTGGCACCGGGGGCCGGGGCAACCTCATGCGGAAGCGGCTGCCTTGGCCAACTGTTGCGAATCCCCGGAAGGCGCGACCCTCTATGTAACCCTTGAGCCTTGTAATCATTTTGGGAAGACGCCTCCCTGTACCGACGCAATTATTCGGGCGGGAATCGCTGAAGTCAAGTACGCAGTAACCGACCCTAATCCCAAAGTTACCGGCGGGGGAGCACAGCGGTTGTTAGAAGCCGGAATTAGAGTGTCAACGGGATTATTAAAGGCGGAGGCAGTGGAGCTAAACAGAATGTTTTTTCATTATTGTCTGAAGGGCCGGCCGTGGGTAATTTTGAAAGCCGGAATCAGTCTGGATGCTAAGTTAACCAGTACCAGTGGGGAGTCACGCTGGATTACCAGTGAGGCTTCACGGCAAATGGTCCATGAGTTGCGCTCGGAAGTAGGTGCGGTTTTAATCGGCCGCGGGACACTGCAAGCAGATAACCCCCGGCTTACCTGTAGGCTGGACCGACCCGTGCCGCGCCAGCCCTTTAAAATCCTTTTGGACAATAAGTTGAGCCTGGGGTTAGACTCCAATTTGTTAGCTGCAACGCCGGAGAAAGTAATTATCTTTTGTGGACCGGAGGCTCCGGTCGAAAAAGAAGCGGCTTTGCAAAAGCTGGGTGCCCGGGTAGTCCGTCAACCCCAGGGAGAGAAAGAGCCGTTGCGGTCTGTACTTAAATTTTTAGCGGAGTTGGGAGTGCAATCGGTTTTGGTGGAAGGCGGTTCCCAAATCTTTACTTCTTTTATCAATGCTGACTTAGTGAATGAGTATTACCTTTATTATGCACCACTTTTAATCGGCGGTGCCACTGCGTTGCCTTTGTTCGGTGGAGCGGGGTTTGCCTCCCTGAAGGAAGCACGTCGGTTAAAGGTGAACCAAGTTTATCAAGTCGGTACTGATCTTTGTGTGCATGCTTATAAGGAGGAACTGGCTAAATGTTTACTGGTTTGATTCAGGGTTTGGGTCGGGTAGCTGGGAAGCAGCATACCCCCAGGCGGACTGCACTGTTAATTGAGACCGCATTGGCTAAAGAGTTGCAATTAGGAGACAGTGTAGCGGTGAATGGTGTCTGTTTAACTGCCGCCCGGTTGGATCAGAAGGGGTTTGAAGCGGATCTGATGCCTGAGACCTGGCAAGGGACGAATTTATCCCGGGTCAGGATCGGTGATCTGGTGAATCTGGAACCGGCGCTGCGATCCGGAGAACGTTTCGGCGGTCACCTGGTCAGCGGCCATGTAGACGGCCTGGGCCGAGTCAGCCGGATCAGGCGGGAGGGTAATGCGTTGGTAGTCCAAATTACGGTTCCTCCCGAAATCCAGCGGTGGATTATCCCTAAAGGTTCGGTTGCAGTTAACGGAGTCAGTCTGACTGTCCAGCATTTGGTGGCGGACGGTTTTGTGATTTCCTTAGTTCCCCATACGGTTAAAGCAACCACTTTTCAAATGGTTAAAGTCGGCGACTGGGTCAACCTGGAAACCGACCAACTGTTGAAATTGAAAGCTGCCGGAGAGGGCCGCCAATCAGAGCAGCCGGGGATTACCAAAGCATTTTTGGCGGAAAACGGGTTTATAAGCTAAGCATAAATCGGGGGAGGTTACTACTAAAATGAATACAATTAGTGAAGCACTTGCGGATCTCCAAGCCGGAAAGATGGTTGTAGTAATGGATGATGAGAACCGGGAGAATGAAGGCGACCTGATTATGGCGGCGGAACGGGTTACTCCGGAAGCAGTTAATTTTATCACAAAATACGGACGGGGTTTGGTCTGTGTGGCCTTGGATGAAGCCAGGGCCAAAAGGCTTGGCCTACAACTGATGGTACAGGAAAATACCGAAACCATGCAGACTGCTTTCACAATATCAGTGGATAGCCGGATGGCAACTACCGGGATCTCCGCCGGGGAACGGGCAGCTACCATTCGGCTGTTGGCAGACCCAGCGGCGCGCCCGGAGGATTTTAGGCGGCCCGGTCATATTTTTCCGTTGATTGCCCGTAACGGAGGTATTTTGGTCCGGCGCGGACATACCGAAACTGCCGTGGACTTACTGCGGTTGGCCGGAATGCAACCGGTAGGGGTTATCTGCGAAATTCTTAATGAAGACGGGACTATGGCCCGGCGGCCTGAGTTAGAGCGCTTTACAACCAAATACGGACTAAAGCTGATCACTGTTGCGGATCTCCAAGCATACCGGTTTAAAGTGGAAAAACTGGTGCAGCGGGAGGCGGAAACAGTCCTTCCCATCAGGCAGGGAGTCTTTCGATTACTGGCCTATTCGACCCGGTTCGGAAATCAGGAGCACCTGGCCTTGGTTTACGGGGCAGCAAAATTAAAGGCTGATCTTCCGGTATTAGTAAGGCTGCATTCCGAATGCCTGACCGGAGACGCTTTTGGCTCTCAGCGCTGTGATTGTGGCGAACAATTAAACCGGGCGCTAGAGTTAATCGCTCAAGAAGGTTCAGGGATCCTTGTCTACCTGCGCCAGGAGGGGCGGGGAATCGGGCTGCTTAATAAGATCAAAGCTTACCAACTGCAGGACCAAGGAATGGACACGGTAGAAGCCAATGAATACTTAGGATTTAAAGCTGATTTGCGGGATTATGGAGTTGGCGCACAAATCTTACGCGACTTGGGGGTGGACCGGGTCCGGCTGTTAACCAACAACCCGCAGAAGATTGAGGGGTTAAGCCGGTATGGCGTGGAAGTTGTCAAACGGATTCCACTTCAGGTTAAGGCTAAACCATCCAACCGCTTTTATTTACAGACTAAACAGCAAAAATTGGGACATTTATTGGAGGAGGCATAAAAATGCGGATTATAGAAGGACAATTAACCGGTGAAAAGGGTAATTTTGCGATCGTGGTTAGCCGATTCAACCACTTTATTACGGAACATCTCTTAAGCGGGGCAGAGGATACCCTGCAACGCCACGGGATTGCTCCAGAACAGATTACTGCTGTATGGGTACCGGGAGCTTTTGAAATTCCGTTAATTGCGAAGCAATTGGCTAAAAGCGGTCAATATCAGGCAGTAATCTGTCTGGGGGCAGTGATCCGAGGCGCAACGCCCCATTTTGATTACGTCGCTGCCGAAGTTTCTAAAGGAGTGGCCACAGTAGGGTTGGAAACAGGGATTCCGGTAATTTTCGGCATATTAACCACCGACACCATTGAACAGGCGATCGAGCGGGCCGGGTCTAAAGCCGGAAACAAAGGTTCGGAAGCGGCCCTGGCTGCTTTAGAGATGGTGGATTTATTAAGTCAGATATCCTAGCTAATAAAATAGTATTGTAATTATTTAAAGTGGAGAATAGCTGAAACTATTCTCCATTTTTTATCTTTATCAACAACTTTTAAGTCGGTGGTCGCTACCAGCAACGGGCAATAGGGTTAAACCGATTATAGTTTTAAGAATACTGACTAGATCTAACAGATCCTGACAGCCATTGTTCAATTTCATGATGGAAATTTCGAGATTTTAAAGGAGATTACTAGAGTTTTTCCGAACATCAAAAGGATATTTCATAATAGGGGTGGCTTCAGAGTTTCCTTAATTCAGCATTTTAACATAGTATAATTATAATAATATTGATTGGCTAATTCGGCCAAGGCTTTCAGGTCTCCTATTAAAAAGTTAACAAATGTAATTAAGAAACCGTTTAAATAGTTGTCTTTAAAAATAGTTCGGTCCAGGAATTGTCAGGTTGATTATGGTTAAATTAAAAGACGGATGACAAAACATTTTTAAGGCAGTTAAATTCCGGAAAAAGAATGAGATTAACAAAGGGATGGGGCTATGGTACAATAAACAGGAGATTTTGACTGTAAGCTGCTATTTTTAAGTGGTTTCATAGAGTGATCTTCCTAGAAAGTTAGACGGGTGGTGCGAATGCATTTAAATATAACAAAATGGGTGTTGATTACAGCTTTAATTATTTTAGCCTGCAATCCCGTTACGGTTCTGGGCAATCCCCGGGAGGAACAGGCTAAACTGAAAGTAAAGATTAACCGTACCAAACAGGAACTCTTACAAAAAAAGCGTAAGGAACGGTCGGTGTTGTCGAACCTCTTAAAACAACAAAAGGAATTAGCTTCACTGGAAAAAAACTATGAAAAGGTTAACGGGCAGTTAAATCAGACCGAGAAACAAGTCAACCAGACTCAACGGGAACTGGATATGTTGCAAAGAAACATAGCTGCCTTGGAGGCAAAATTACAGGCGCGGCGGGAGTTAATGAATAAAAGGCTGGTAGCCATTTATAAATATGGTCCCCTTACTTATTGGCAGATCCTCTTGAGTTCGGACAGTTTTGGTGACCTAATCTCGAGTTTTGGTAGCGTAGCTTATTTTGTCCGCGCCGATTTAGGCTTAATCGCAGAAGTGGAGGCGACCCAGAGCAAAGTAGCTGAACAGAAAGCCCAGGTTGAGCAGCGCCGGGCAGAGATTGAAGTAAAACTGAAGCAGATTGAAGTATTACAAAAGAAAGTATCCCAGGAGCAACAGAAGGTTTTACAAAAAGTTACATCTACCAAAACTGAGTTATCTAAGATTCAAAATGACCGGCTCAGACTGGAACGGGCGTTGGAAGAGTTGGAAAAGACCTCCCGCGAGATTGAGGCCCAAATCCGCCGTTCCCAAGAAGGGACTAAGGGTAAAGTTTTAGGGACCGGTCAAATGATCTGGCCGGTGCGGGGAAGAATCTCCTCCCCCTTTGGCTGGCGCTTTCATCCGCTGTTAAAAAAGCAAAAATATCACAGCGGAATTGATTTGGCGGTTCCGACCGGAACCCCGGTGAAGGCCGCCGATAGCGGCGTAGTTCTCGTTAGCGGTTGGCGCGGCGGTTATGGCAATTTTGTTGCAATTGACCATGGTAAAGAAATTTCTACCTGTTACGGGCATAATTCCCGGCTGTTGGTCCGGGTCGGCCAACGAGTGGCGAAAGGCCAACAAATCGCCATCTCCGGCAGTACCGGCCTGTCAACCGGTCCGCACCTTCATTTTGAAGTCCGAGTCAATGGTAACCCGGTTAATCCTTTGGCCTATTTATAAGCTAACTTACCGGCAGGTAATTGCCGGTTATTTACATTTTAAATTCAGATACCGCAAATCAAAATCTAATAAATTGAATTATCGGAAATGGTATGTTAAGATGGTAGGGGTAAATGGAAGGAGTGGTATGATGCCTGCGATAGTAGTAATTGGATCCCAATGGGGCGATGAAGGTAAGGGGAAAATTACTGATTACCTAGCCAGTCAGGCGGAGTTGGTTGTGCGGTATCAGGGCGGTAATAACGCCGGTCATACGGTGGTTGTGGGTGACCAGGAATTTAAATTACACTTGGTGCCTTCCGGAATTCTATATCCGGGAACTTTGTGCGTATTGGGAAACGGTGTAGTGATCAACCCCGGAGTTTTACTTAAGGAACTGGACCAATTATCGCAACGGGGTGTAGATATCTCCGGGTTGCGCATCAGTGACCGAGCCCATGTAATCTTACCATATCACCCCAGATTAGACCAGCTTGACGAGTCTAGTCGGATAATTGGGAAGATCGGGACTACCGGTAGGGGCATCGGACCGGCCTATGTCGATAAATTTGCACGCTATGACGCTATTCGCATGGCGGATTTGATTGACCCGGAGACCTTTAGAGAACGGTTGGCGGAAATTGTTAAGCTTAAAAACCGGTTGCTGGATAAACTCTACGGGGAGCCGGCAATGGATTTTAATGCTATTTACCGGGAATATTCCGAATATGCCGTGAAACTGACCCCAATGGTAGTTGATACGTCGGTCCTGATTAATCAGGCAATCCGGGCGGGCCGTAAAGTACTGTTTGAGGGGGCCCAGGGTACTTTGTTAGATGTTGACCACGGAACCTATCCGTTTGTCAGTTCTTCATCACCAACTGCCGGCGGTGCCTGTACCGGGGCCGGAGTGGGTCCGACTCAAATCGATAAAGTAGTTGGAGTTATCAAAGCTTACTCCACTCGGGTAGGTGAAGGACCGTTCCCCACCGAATTACCGGAAGATTTAGTATCACTGTTACGTGACGGCAGGGGCCGCGAGTACGGGGTTACTACCGGAAGGCCGCGGCGCTGCGGCTGGTTTGATGGGGTGATTGCTGAATATTCGGTACGGGTTAATGGTGTAAGTGACTTGGCCGTGATGAAGTTAGATGTCTTAGACAAGTTGCAGACGATCCGGATCTGTACCGGGTACCGGTACCGTAATAGTATCTTGAAAGAGTTCCCGGCTAGTTTAAAAGTATTAGCCCAGTGCACTCCGGTTTACCGGGAACTGCCGGGTTGGTTGAGCGATACTACCGGATGTAAGGAGTTTAAAGATTTACCCGTTAATGCCCAAAATTACCTGAACGTCATTGCCGAACTGGCCCAAGCGCCGCTAGCAATGGTTTCGGTTGGCTGGAAACGTGATGAAACAATCATTATCCGGAATATTTGGTAAAGCTTTATTAGGTAATCTATAGCCTTGTTCATTTTTTAATCAAAAAAATGTTGACACCCTGGTATAAATGTTGTAAGATATAAAAGCTGATTCATTCAAAGCCTAATGGGCCATTAGCTCAGTCGGCAGAGCACCTGACTTTTAATCAGGGTGTCCCGCGTTCGAGTCGCGGATGGCCCACCAAAGATTTAAAAAGTTATTGACAGTGAATTGTTTCTTAAGTATAATAAAATTCACTAACGCCAAATTAAAGAGTTGGTCCCATCGTCTAGAGGCCTAGGACACCGCCCTTTCACGGCGGTGACACGAGTTCGAATCTCGTTGGGACTACCACTTAACAAAATTTGAACCTGCTTTAATGGCAGGTTTTTTGTTATAAAACTGGTGGGATGGTGGCCTTGGAAAGCTAGTTCAGATTAACCGCTCGCCCACTTCAAGTTAGAAAAAGTTCTTCTTGGCCTTCATCTGCTTCAATTGCCGGAGTTAGGTTACTTTACCTGTAGAATTTTAGCAATGTTTGATTCTTTGCCCCTTAAAAATCCGGCACGTAGCTTTCATCCGCTGCCGCAACCTCCTGGGTGAATCCGTTTTCCAGTCCTAACTCCAGGCAATAATCAACCATGGCCTCATATTCCTGAGGTGTTAAGCAGCGGTTTAGCTCAGTGAAATGTTTGGCTTGGTAAGTGGGGAAATATTGTGCCATCAGGCTGATGTAGACACTTTGAGGCAGGGACCGGCGGATCCACTTAAGCACTGCCCGGCTTTCTTCCAAGTGGTTGGGGAGTACCAGATGGCGGATTAGCAATCCCCGGGTCATTAAGTTGTCAGCAGTGAACTGCGGCGGGCCAACTTGCTCAAACATCGTCAGAATTGCCGCAGTAGCTGTCTGAAAATAAGCCGGCGCTGCGGAAAGTCTTTCTGCTACCGAATTGGAGTAATATTTCAAATCGGGTAAAAAAATATCGACTAATCCGTTAAGTCTGCCGATAACCTCCGGAAGCTCGTAGCCGTTGGTATTGTAAATTACCGGGATGGCCAGGCCTATTTGTTTGGCAAGGATTAGGCTGTCGATTAACGACGGCAGATAGGGGGTAGGTGAGACCAGGTTGATATTATGAGCTCCTTGGCCTTGCAACTTTATAAATTCTTCTGCTAAAGCTTCGACAGATATTTCCCGGCCCTGATCTTCTTGGCTGATCCGGTAGTTTTGGCAATAGACACACTTTAAATTGCAATGTGTAAAAAAGACTGCTCCGGAACCGCGGGTGCCGCTGAGACAGGGTTCTTCCCATTGGTGCAACATGGTTTTAGCGATTTTGGGAGTTGCGGGAGCACGACAGATTCCACGTTCACCACTTAATCGATTGATGCCGCAGTGATGGGGGCATAATCGGCAATTTTGATAAAGTTGATCGAAAGTGCTCATAATTTCATTATAAGAGCAGCAGCCTAGGTTGGCAATGGCAATTTGCCCTCAAATTAGACAGTGGTATAATTGACTACTTTCAGCCATTTGAAGAAATTAAATAATTACCTTAATAAACACTTTAGCCGCAATATATAGTGGCTGGAATATATTGCAAGCTAAAGCTTAAATCAGGAAATCTGCAATTCCTTAATTTTAATACCAAAGCGCTACTCCGGCAAAGACAGAACCGATCTGTGCCACCCGATGTTCAGCAGCTTTAATCACCAGTTTACTCAAAGGCAAGTTGCGCCTGGAAAAGGCTTCTTCTACTCTGCGGGTAACTTCGGCTTCGGCTTCTGCCTGGGAACAGGCACCGGAATATTCCATAATGATTCCAAAAGTATTTTTAGATAATCCGACCCCTACAGCAGCCGCAATTAATTCGCCGGGCTGTGAACTAATCGTACTGCCATATGCGGTAGGGATTAATGATCCGGGCGGAATTTCTAGATTTGCGGTGAATACCGCCTCCGGTGGCAGAATACTGGAAATCTTAATTAGGTTTAAGTTGCCAATCCCGGAATTAAGCAAGGCGTTGTCAAAGGCATTTAATTCGCTATGGCCTTCCGCAGCTCCGGCCACTAAGGTATATCTTTTAGGAGTAGGCAGCATGATTCCGAATTCTCCATTACTTATTTGCCAGAGGTTTTCTTAGTATTTTCATACCCCGGCTAATCTCGATTGATTGAGTTTCTTCAGCCTCAAATTCAAAGGCCAAGTGTTCTAAGGCTTTCCATGGTATGGTATGTTCACCGCAAGTAAAGATGTCCACTGCAGCATAAGCTTGTTCCGGCCAGGTGTGAATAGTCAAGTGCGATTCGGAGATTACCACAACGCCACTGACTCCCTGAGGTTCAAACTTGTGAAATAAACTTCCGATAATTTCGGCTCCGGCAGCCCGGGCGGCTGCCAGTAGGGAAGCTCCAATCTGGATCATCGATTTTTGCCTGGTTACATTTTCATAACTCAGCCAACAACTGGGTGCCGATTGGCCTGCCGAAGATGGTCATCCTTGAGACTCCTTTAATTTTAATTTTGATAACTTTAGTATGTTTGGCCAAAATCATTTTATCCCGAAATTTTTTAACAAGAAAATTTTTTGAAGACAAGGTTAAAGAAGCAAACCATGAGACCAGTAATGACAGTAAATGGGTGCTGTTCCCGGAAAGTAGGGGCAGAATTGAGCGGAGTCTGCACTTGATAGGGTTATTGACGCATTACCATGGTAATGATAGAATCAGTCCTGAAGTGGAAGATCGAAAAAATGGGGAGTTCGCTAATGTTAGTTGCCACAGGGT
>DATCLA010000045.1:0-28921 GCA_036564195.1 Bacillota bacterium | reverse complement strand
GTTAAGCTGCAGATCGCTTTCTGTTTTAACAATGAAATCAATCTGCTGGAGTACTATCATAACTCCAGTTTTCTGGAACATGGCGGTGCTCCTGACAAAGCGGTCAAAGCCGCTTTCGTCAATGAACTTGACAAGTGCCTGAAAGTCCGCAACCTTTATAACAAAGATGAATCCCGGATCACCTTCGCCGATATCCAGGACAGCCTGATTTTAGTGACCAACTCCTTTTCAACGGAGACCAGTTATGAAAACCAGACTAAAAAGGCAATTACTAACAAGTTTATTCAGGAAGCGATGACCGATTTTCTCCGCAAACAACTGGAGATTTACCTGATTGAAAATAAAGTGGAGAGCGACCGAATCCTCCAACAGCTCCTGGTTAACAAGCGGAGCCGGGAAACTGCGGAAAAAACCCGGGTTAATATTAAGAAGAAACTCAGCGGCTCAGTTGATATCTCCAACCGGGTCAAAAAATTCGTTGACTGTCGCAGCAAAGACTTGAACAAACGCGAACTGTATATTGTGGAAGGCGACTCCGCCTTAGGCTCTTGCAAAATGGGACGGGACGCCGAATTTCAGGCGATTATGCCGATCCGCGGTAAGATTCTCAACTGTTTAAAAGCAGAGTATGACAGTATTTTTAAGAACGAAATCATTGTGGATCTTTTAAAAGTGTTAGGCTGCGGCGTAGAGATTCACTCCAAACATAACAAAGAGTTAAATACCTTTGACTTGGATAATCTCCGCTGGAATAAAATTATTATTTGTACTGATGCTGATGTGGACGGCTTCCAAATTCGCACTCTGGTCTTAGCAATGCTATACCGGTTAGTTCCTACGCTGATTCAGGTCGGTAAGGTTTACATTGCCGAATCACCGCTATTTGAGATTACCACCAAAAACAAAACCTATTTCGCCTACTCCGAAAGGGAAAAACAGCTGATCATCAACAAGCTGGAGGGTAAGTATACGATCCAGCGTTCCAAAGGATTAGGTGAAAACGAACCAGAAATGATGTGGCAGACCACAATGAATCCGGCCACCCGCCGTCTGATCAAAGTGGTCCCGGATGACCGGCAACGGACCGAAACAGTCTTCGACCTGTTATTAGGTGACAACCTACCGGGTCGGAAGTCTTTCATCGAGGAAAACGGACACAAATATCTGGATATGCTTGATGTATCATAACCAAAGCCGGTGGTTGAAAGACCGTCGGCTTTTAAACATAATCTCCAAAATTTAAGCGCCTTCACAATTTAAGGAATTGCATGATTTCTGATTTAAGCTAAGGAGTAGTTTTTGATACAATATAAAACCGGCACAATTATAAATCACTCCACTTCCAACTGGGAATTTTTTAAGATTTATCTTTATAAGAAGGGTTTTAGCTAAGCAAATCAGAAATACCTACTCGAAATAGTGCTAAAGATCTTTGAGGCGCCAACTTTAAGGAGGATCATATTTTGGCAGTTTCCAATTCCAATTTAATCGAACAAAAAATAGTCGATACTCTGGAACAAAATTATATGCCCTATGCGATGAGCGTTATTATCTCCCGGGCCATTCCGGAAATTGACGGCTTTAAACCCTCACACCGGAAGTTACTCTTCACTATGTACAAAATGGGCCTGCTCACCGGAGGTCGTACCAAGTCCGCCAACATTGTCGGACAGACCATGAAACTCAATCCCCACGGTGATATGGCTATTTATGAAACCATGGTGCGGCTGACCCGGGGCAATAATGCCTTGCTTCACCCGTTCATCGACTCCAAAGGCAACTTCGGCAAGCAATATTCGCGGGATATGCGTTTTGCCGCCCCCCGCTATACCGAAGCCAAACTGGATAAGATCTGCGAAGAACTCTTTAAAGACATCGACAAAAACACCGTTGACTTTGTTGACAACTATGACGGCACCTTGAAAGAGCCGACACTGCTTCCTACCACTTTTCCCAATATTCTGGTCAATGCCAACCAAGGAATTGCCGTGGGGATGGCCAGCAACCTGTGTAGCTTTAACCTCCAGGAAGTCTGTGAGGCGACGATCCGGTTTATCCAAGATGAAAACGTGGCCATCGAAGAATATTTAATCGCTCCCGACTTTTCCTCCGGTGGCCAGTTGATTTATAAGGAAAAAGAGATCCGAGAGATTTACCGAACCGGTCGCGGCAATTTCAAATTACGTGCCAAGTACCGTTATGATAAGGCCAACAGTTGCATTGAAATATATGAGATCCCCTATACCACCACGGTTGAGGTGATTATCGAGGCCATTATTGAACTGGTTAAAAGCGGAAAAATCAAAGATATCACTGATATCCGCGATGAAACCGATTTAAACGGTTTGAAAATCACCCTTGATATCCGGAAAAATGCCGACCCGGATATCCTGATGAATAAATTATTCAAACTGACCACGCTGGAGGACTCCTTTAGTTGCAACTTTAATATCTTAATCAATGGTCGGCCGCGGGTAATGGGCATCCGTGAAATCCTCTCCGAATGGCTGATTTTCCGGACCGGCTGCCTGAAACGGCAGATCTGGTTCGAGATTGACCGTAAAACCGAAAAACTTCACCTCTTACTCGGTCTACGTAAGATTTTACTTGATATTGATAAAGCCATTAAGATTATTCGGGAAAGCGAACATGAAGCGGCTGTGGTGCCCAACCTGATGCAGGGTTTTGGGATCGATCAGGTCCAGGCAGAGTTTATCGCCGAAATCCGGCTGCGCAACTTAAATAAGGAATATATCTTAAACCGGGTCAGCGAAGTCGATAATCTCCAAAAAGAAATCGCCGATTTAAAAGAGTTACATGGCAATGAGGCTAAGTTGAAAAAGGTCATTATCAAACAATTGAAGGAAGTGGCCAAAAAATATGGCAAGCCCCGGCAGACCGAGATTATCAAAGCAGAACAGATCGCCGAAATTACCGTGGAGAATCTAATCGAGGACTATAATCTAAAGCTCTTTTTGACCGAACAAAACTATTTAAAAAAGATCCCGTTAACTTCGCTACGGGGCAACACGGATCATAAGCTAAAGGAAGAAGACTTTATCGTTCAAGAGGTGGAGACGCACAACAAAGCCGACCTGTTGCTCTTCTCCAATAAACAGGTAGTCTATAAGGTAAAAATCTATGAGATCAGCGACCACAAAGCCAGCAGTCTCGGCGAATACCTTATTAACCTGTTGCACCTGGAACCGGATGAAAAGATCATTTATCTGGTAGCCACTGACGACTACCGTGGTTACCTCCTTTTTGCCTTTGAAAACGGTAAAGTGGCTAAAGTGGACTTAGCGGGTTACGCCACTAAGACCAATCGGAAAAAACTGACTAACGCCTATTCGGGCCTTTCCAAGTTAGTCCGTATGTTTTATCTGGCTCCGGATCAGGATCTGGAGTTAGTCGCCTTTAGTAGTATTAAAAAGGTACTGATCTTTAACACTGCCGCTATCAATGGCAAAACCACCCGTGACACCCAGGGAGTTCAAGTAATGAAGGGTAAAAAAGGCAGTATTGTCACTGCAATCAAGACTCTGGACGAGGTTAACTTCAGCGACTGCGACTACTATCGAACCAAAAACATTCCGGCGATTGGGTGCTATCTGAAAGATGAGGACCGTGAAGCGCCCCAGGGAGAATTGGGATTAGAAGTCTAAGTGAAAGTTGGAAAAGGGCGATCAAAGTTAAAGTTATCAAAAAACACTCCCCCTGGTTCCGAGCGGATTGGGGGAGTGTTTTTACTGAATTACAATGTCTCACCCCTGCGACACTTCAGCCAACTTCGCAATAACCTCTTGATACTCATCTTCCAGCCGTTCGTAGTCCTGAGGAAACCTCTGCCGGTTCACTGTAGCCAACTCCCCTAAGATCCGGGCTTTAGCCAACTCCAGTTGTAATTTCAGCTCCGGCAGCACCTGCCCATGCAAACGTGACCGGTTCTCCAAGTATTCACGATAATTGCCGGGGAAGACTTGCAAATCCCGTTCCTCAATACTCCAAATACTGGTGCAGACCCGCTCCAGTAAGTAACGGTCGTGCGATACCAACAGCAGGGCTCCGCTATATTCCTGCAAAGCAGCCTCCAAACGTTCCCGGCTGGGTAAGTCCAGATAGTTGGTGGGTTCATCCAGGACTAACAGGTTATAATCTGCAAGCAACAGTTTGGCCAGGCCTACCCGGACCCGTTCCCCCATACTCAACACTGCACAAGGCTTAAAGACAGTATCACCGCGAAACAACAGACTGGCCAGGAGGTTGCGGACTAATCTCAGATCACTGATACCGCCGGCTACTGCTTCCAAAACCGTCTGCGTTCCGTCTAAGGTATTTAACTCTTGGTCCAGATAGCCTGGTTGCAGCGCCGGTGAAAACCAGAGACTTCCGGAATCGCTCTTCTCCTGCCCTAGGATTATCTTTACCAAAGTGGTCTTTCCGGAACCGTTCGGACCGATTAAACCTACTTTTTCCCCGGAGTTCATGGTAAAGTTAACTTTGTTCAGCAACCGTAAACTACCAAAGGATTTACTAATCTCCAGCCCGGTCAACAGACAATCACTGCCGGACTGGCCGCTTTGAAAATTAAACGCCATCCTTGCCTCCCGACGCGGTTTAGCAATCTGTTCCTGCCGCATTCGTTCCAGTCGTTTCAGGTTGTTTTTAACCCGTCGGTCCAGTTTTTTGGCTTTAGTGCGGAAATATTCCTTACTGCCCATTGTCGGCCCGTCCGAACGGGCTTTCTTACGGGATTCCCGGTGGCCCCGTCCGGCCCATTCCTGCTGCTTGGCAATGGCCTTTTGGAGCTTTTGAGCTTGCCGTTCCTGGTCTAAATATGCTTTTAGTTCCTGTTCGTACTGTAATTGTTTAGTCCGGGCATAAGTTGAATAATTCCCCGGATAGGGGGTTAATCCTTCCGCCTGCAATTCCAAGACTCGAGTGACGCAGCGGTCCAAAAAGTAACGATCGTGAGAGACTACGATCACCGTCCCGTTAAATTCCCGAATAAACTGCTCCAACCAGTCCAAATTGACGCTGTCCAGATGATTGGTGGGTTCATCCAGCAACAATAAGTCCGGTTCTGACAGCCACAGTTGGGCCAGTTGCAACCGGGTTTTTTCACCCCCGCTCAAAGTTTTGACCAAGCTGGTATCGGCTTTGGCAAAACCAAACCGTTTCGCCACCTCCCCCAAAGCCCGGACAGAATGAAATTGTGCCAAGGTTGCTGCCAAATAATCCGCCACCGTTGCATCATCCTTTCCCTCCAACTCCTCAGTAAGCATTGCTGTTTTTACCGGTTTAAAAAAATGCAACCTTCCGGCAGCCGGAACCTGCTGGCCAGCAATGATCCGCAACAGACTGGTCTTACCTACCCCATTAGCACCGACCAAGGCCACCTTCTCCCCGATCGCCACCTCCAGTGTGACATTTCTAAAGATCTCCCGGCCCTCGAATGATTGGGCCAGGTCATTACCACAAAATAAAAGCATCCAAACCACTCCTTCTTAGTTTGGATGCTACTGCCCACGCTAAGCTAAAGAATAAGCTTAACCCTGTTGCATATCAGCCAGCCGGTTCAGCCCGAAAATCAAATTATTTTACCCAACCCGAAAAAGACTCCCCGGCCTTAAATGCCGGGCAGTAACATCCACCTGCTGATGCAATTGGTTGATGTTACGCCAGCTTCATGTTGGTCTCCTTCGTTACCGGACTGGGTTGATAGTTTTATTATAATGCCGTTTCGGTGTTCCGTCAATTAGCGGTCTGAATTTACCCCTTTTAAAAATGCGAGCTTTAAAACGGCTTAGCTATTACTTTTTAATACTTCCCAAAATCCTGATCATCCAGAGCTATCCGCTTATTTTTCGCCCGTTCCGGCAGTTGTCCCACCTGACCCTTCGGGTCGGGCTTCGCAGCTTCCGGCCCCGGTAGTTCATTTTTCAGTTTAAACTTTTCTACCATTGCTTTGAGCAACTGTGCCTGGCTGGACAATTCTTGGCTGGCTGCGGCGCTCTGCTCGGCGGTTGCGCTATTGCCTTGGGTTACCTGGGAAACTTGAGTGATCCCCTGATTAATCTGGGCAATGCCGGTTGCCTGTTCGTTAGAGGCCACAGCAATCTCTCCAACCAGCGCGGTGGTTTTGGTAACTTCGTCCACAATCTGGTTAAGCGCTTCAGCGGTCTTATTGGCAATTTTAGTACCTGCCTCAACCTTCTTGACTGAACCTTCAATCAGTTCCGTAGTTTCTTTAGCAGCATTGGCACTGCGGGCAGCCAGATTCCGGACTTCCTCCGCCACAACGGCGAACCCCTTTCCGTACTGTCCGGCGCGAGCCGCTTCCACCGCGGCGTTCAAAGCTAAAATATTCGTCTGAAAAGCGATCTCATCGATTACTTTGATAATCTTAGCAATATTCGCCGAGGCCTGATTGATCTCGCCCATTGCGGTTAACATTGCCCGCATCTGCTCATTACCTTCAATGGCTTTTTCCTTGGCATCCTGTGCCAACTCGCTGGCTTGTCCGGCGTTAACCGCGTTCTGTTTGGTCTGTGCCGCCAGTTCTGTAATTGAAGAGGAAATTTCCTCCACCGTACTGGCCTGCTCCGTTGAAGCTTGCGATAAGGTCTGACTGGAGTCGGCGATCTGCTTGGAACCGATAGCCACCTGCTCCGCTGCTTGGTTAATCTCTCCCAACACATTATTAAATGCAGCCAGCGTGGTATTGACCGCTTCTTTTAATATCGCATGGTCGCCCTGGTAATCACCTACCACACTAACTTGTAAATTACCTTCCGCTACTGCCTGTAATACCTGAAGGGTTTCTGTAATCGGTGCAATCATCGCATCTAAAGTCTTGTTGAAACCGGCCACTACCCTCTGAAAGCCACCCTGAAACTTGGTAAGATCGCTCCGGAGCTTTAGATCGCCGCTAACCGCCGCCCCAGTAAGTTTTTCCAATTCTAATCCCATATCCTGAATTGCCTGATACATTTTGATCATGGCCGGCATCATCCGGTCATTCTCCGACCGTTTTCCAATCTGTTTGAACTCTTCCAACCGGCTGATATCACCCTCTGCTACCCGAAGGATGGCGTCTTGGATACTTACCAGCCGTGCCCTGGTCAGATTGACTGATTCGGCAAATTGTTTGAGCATCCCCTGGTATTGACCGGTCATTTCGGTGGTATAGTCATTAACCGCTATTCGGCCCAAAACGGCGATTGCTTCATTTAGTGGCGCAATCACTGCATCCAGGGTTTGATTGAAACCGGTGGCAATATCCGCATAACCGCCTTTGAATTTGGTTAAATCAGCCCGGACCGTCAGATCGCCGGCTGCTGCCGCCCGGGTCAACGCCACCGTCTCACCTACCAAATTATTTAAGGAAGCGCGGATTGACATCAGGCTCTCCATCAGGGTCTTGAATTCACCCTGATATTCTTTTTCAATTGCTTCGCCATATTCACCGTCAGCCATTCGCTGAATGTAAGCAGTAGCAAAATTCACCGGTTCAACTACAGCATCCAAGGTGTTATTAATCCCTTGGACAAGCGTTCGAAAACCGCCTTGAAAGCGATCGGCAGCGCCCCTGATTCGCAACTGCCCGGCAACAGCCGCTTCGCTTAACATCCCCGTCTCAGCTACCAAAGCGCGCAAGGTCGCCACCACTTGATTCAGGCTCTGGGAGAGGATATCCTGATCGGAACGAACCGTAACCTCCACAGATAAATCTCCGCTAGCGACTTTTTGTGCGATTTCTGCGTGCATCCGGCTACTGTGAACCATTTCCTGAAACGCCCTACCTAATGCCCCAATCTCATCATGTGATTTTATTGCGATATCCACCGCTACATCCCCCGCAGTCAGGCGCTGGGCTGCAGTTACCAACTGCTGTACCGGCCGGCTTACCAATTTATTTACAATCAATAACACAAACACCAGTCCGATGATAAAAAAGAACAATGTAGCCAGCAGAAACTGGAGCCGGGAAGCACCTTGATAAGCAATAACCCCCAACGCCCCAAAAGCAACCAGCATCACTATACCCAGCCCAATACAGACTTTGACGCCAATTTTAAAGTTAAAACCACTTTTAAATTTACCTTCAGCTTGCAACACATACCACTCCTTGGAACCAATATTTATACATCATTGTTATCGGTAAAATTTAAGTTTGACTTAGTTAAAACTAAACAACAAAAACCCAGACCAAAGTCTGGGTTTCTTTAAAAATATTCTCTAATAGCTTATTTATTGCGCATCAATCTGCGCCATGTGGGCGATGAGGTCTACCACTTTGTTGGAATAACCCCATTCATTATCATACCAGGCGACTAATTTTACAAAATTGCTGTTTAAGGCAATACCGGCTTTGGCGTCAAAAATGGAGGTACGTGGATCATGAATGAAGTCGGAAGATACCACATCATCTTCGGTATAACCGAGAATTCCCCGGAGTTCATTTTCCGAAGCTTTCTTTACTGCAGCTTTAATCTCCTCGTATGTAGCAGCTTTCTCTAAACGGCAGGTTAGATCCACTACCGAAACATCCAAAGTGGGAACCCGGAAGGACATCCCGGTCAACTTCCCGTTTAACTCCGGAATAACTTTACCGACTGCTTTAGCCGCTCCGGTGGATGAAGGAATAATATTCCCTGCTGCCGCCCGACCGCCGCGCCAGTCTTTTTTCGAAGGACCGTCAACCGTCTTCTGGGTGGCGGTGGTCGAGTGGACGGTGGTCATTAAGCCTTCAATGATTCCAAAGTTTTCGTGAATCACTTTCGCCAAAGGAGCCAGACAGTTAGTGGTACAAGAAGCATTAGAAACCACTTTCATATCTTTAGTGTATTTATCCTGGTTGACTCCCATGACAAACATGGGGGCATCACTGGAAGGAGCACTGATCACCACTTTTTTGGCTCCTCCCTTAAAGTGGGCGGAAGCCTTTTCGGTGGTGGTGAAGACTCCGGTTGATTCGACTATATATTCAGCGCCACAGGACTTCCAGTCGATTTCCGCCGGGTCCTTACTGGCAAACACAGCAATCTTTTTACCGTTAACCACCAATTTTCCGTCTTCGATGGCAATTGTCCCCTTAAACTGGCCGTGAATCGTATCGTAACGCAGCATATACCCCATGTACTCTAAATCGATAAACGGATCATTAATCCCGACAACCTCAACATCATTTCGGTCAAGGGTGGCGCGTAAGACCAAACGTCCGATCCGTCCGAAACCGTTAATGCCTACTTTTACTGACATCGTTATTCCTCCTCTTTTAATAAGTTTAAAAGTGTATTAAGTGTATATTGAAGAGGGAAGCTGAAATCCATCAGTTACCCTCAGTTACACCCTTTGTGAAAAAAAGTTCAATCGCTGCAACAAATTCAAATTCAAATATAATTTTAGCTAATATTCACTGGGTTTTCAAGAGTTTTCCACGGATTTACGAAAATATTTAACATTTCTTGCCTTCGGCTAAGCCCAGAATGTGAAGATAATTTTCCCGAACCATCTCTAAAATATTCTGAGCAGCAACATCAATAAGCCACACTAAACCCCAAGGCGCGCATATAATACTATTCCAAAGAAATTTCAAAGGAGTTTTAACCCGCTTTCCGAATAGAATAAGGAATAAATGAAAATCAAGCCAAACGGAGGTCAACATGACGCCCGTTAATCACCATCTTATCTCCAAAAAAGAACTACTGCGGCCCGAATTTTGGATTGCCCGTCTCCGACAACCAGACCGAATTATCATGACGGCGCCGCAAATTCACGCCTATAATCAAGCCGTAGTTCAAAATCTGCACGATATGGTGGTTGAGTTGTCCGATTATCCGGAGACCATTGATCAAACTACCCTAACCGCCTGGATTACTAAGAAAAACTTTCCTCAGACGACGGTCTATTGCCACGGGCAACCGGTCACTCCGACCTATTATAACGCACTTGAGACTAAACTGAACCTCAACGCCTTGCAAACGGCTAATCCGGTACGGTATGGCTTTACAGTAAAACGGGCTAACCTGAGGACCTTCCCCACTGACGATCTGATCTTGGAAGACTCTGCCCGTCCCGAGTTCGACCTCTTTCAAGAGACTGCCCTCAATCCGGCTGAAGCTTTATTGATTTTACATCAAAGCGCCACCGGTGATTGGTATTTTGTCCAAACCGCCAATTACCGGGGCTGGCTCGCTGCCGGAGATTTGGGAATCACCGATCGGGTAACGTGGCAAAACTACCGGGCCCAGCCTGATTTTTTAATCGTCACCGGCAGTCACTTGAAAGTTACGGTACCCACCGGCGCCGGAGAGCTGACCGAAGTTTTTTTTGAAATGGGAGCCAAAATCCCGCTGGCTGAGGCCACGCCCAAAAACGGCCGGGATTACCTTGTCAGACTGCCGGTATTGGAAAGTAAAGACCGGCTGGTTTTTAAAACGGTCACGGTTCCTGTTACTGCTACCGTCACTCTTGGTTACCTTCCCTATACCAGAGCCAATATTCTGCAACAGGCTTTTAAAATGTACGGGCAACCATATGACTGGGGAGGCCGGAACGGCAGTATCGATTGTTCTGCATTTATTATGAATATCTTTCACTGTTTCGGTTTTAAGCTACCCCGCAACTCCAATGTCCAGGCAGAGTTACCCGGTAAAACCATTAACCTGGCTTCTTTAAGTTCCGGGGAAAAAATGAAGCAGTTGCGCTCTCTCCAGCCTGGAGCAACGCTGTACCTGAAAGGTCATGTCATGCTCTTTCTGGGATTAAATAATGGTTGTCCGTTAATCATCCATGCCCTCTCATCCTATGGTGTTCCAGATTCTTTAGGGAAAATCCAGAAAGTGTACCATCTTCAGGTTGCTGTTACCGACCTCTTCCTACTCAGGGCCAGCGGACAGAGTTTTTTTGAGGCTTTAACTACGGCAAAAACAATTGAACTTGAATTGTGAACTCGCATGGCTAAACCTTAATGCATTAAAAAACGGGCCTTACAGCCCATTGAAAGAATAAAACGGTTTACGCCACTCCCGAAAGGGCTTTCTTAAATTCCTTGATCAGTAGTGGCAGGATCTCCCGTACGTCGCCGACAATTCCAAAGGTGGCAATCTTAAAGATGGGCGCGTCGGGGTTTTTATTAATGGCAATTATTATATCGGATGATTGCATCCCGGCCAGATGCTGGATGGCGCCGTGAATGCCACAAGCAAAATAGACCTTCGGGCCGACCGTTTTACCGGTCTGACCTACTTGGTGCGAGTAAGGGATCCAACCGGCATCCACCGCTGCCCGGGAAGCTCCGACCGCACCGCCTAATACGGCAGCCAACTCTTGGACCAGGGCGAAATTCTTCGGGTCACACAGTCCGCGACCGCCGGAGACGATAATGTTGGCTTCCTCCAAATTGACGGTGTTACCAACCTCATTAACTACTTCCAATATTTTAGCCCGCAGGTCCCATTTTTTCTGGCTCAACTCCACTTTTACAATTTCACCGCTCCGGGACGGGTCGGCCTGCAACGCCTTGAACACTTTAGGCCGGACCGTAGCCATCTGCGGCCGGTGGTTGGGGCAGAGGATCGTGGCCATCAGATTACCCCCAAAAGCCGGTCTGGTCTGGAGTAGATTTTTCGTGTCCGGATCCACTGCTAACCCGGTACAGTCGGCAGTCAGACCAGTCTCCAACCGGGCTGCCACTTTCGGTGCTAGCGACCGTCCGATGGCGGTAGCTCCCAACAAAACAATATTGGGTTTCTCTGCCATCACCAACTCCACGATGAGCTGGGTATAGGGATCTTCCAAAAAATACTCCAGTTGGGGAGCGTCGGCCACCAACACCTTATCGGCGCCGTAGGCAATCAACTTTTGGGCTTCGGCTGTGATCCCCTTACCCAGCAACAGCGCAACCAACGGTTCTTGCAGCGTGTCGGCAAGCTTTCTGCCTTCACCCAACAGTTCTAAGGCTACATTAGCCAACCGGCCGCCCCGTTGTTCGGCAAAGACCCATACTCCCCGGTATAATGATTTGTCAATGGTTACCGCAGTATCCCGGGTGATCTCAATTGCTTTAAATTTACAGGCAGCAACACAAGCACCGCAGAGATTACAACCGTCTTTGACAACAGCTTTTCGATCAACAATCTCAATGATCCCAAACGGGCAACTCGGCACACATACTTTGCAGCCGTAACATTTATCGGAATAAACTTTGATTCCCATGGCAATCCTCCTTTAAAATGCGAATCTCCGCTTAACTACCCACATCAATCTTCCGCGTCTACCGTTCGGCTTTAGACAATCTTCCGTTCGATAATTGCATCTACCAATGCTTTTACAGCTGCTTCAGGCGGGCCGTCAAAGATCTCTCCCTGGCACTTCAGTTCCGGGGTAAAAATCCGTTTAACCCAGGTAGGAGAACCGTTCAACCCAACTTTGGCCGGATCCGCCCCAATTGCCTCTGCCGACCAAATCGGGATTTCCATCTTTTTCGCCCGCATTTTGCCTTTAATGGAAGGCAACCGGGGTTCATTAATCTCTTTAACTACGGTAAGCAAAGCCGGTAATTGCAGTTGAACCCGTTCGTAACCTTCCTCATTCATTCGTTCTACCGTAATAAACCCTTCACCAATCGCATTGATTTTCTTCACATAGGTAGCATGAGCAAAATCTAACTTCTCAGCTAATTCTGGTCCTACCTGAGCGGTATCGCCGTCAATCGCTTGTTTACCGCAGAGAACCAGGTCCACTGCACCGATTTTTTCAATCCCTTTAGCTAAGGCATAAGAAGTCGCTAAGGTATCTGCACCGGCAAAAGCCCGGTCGGAGAGTAAAACGGCATCATCCACACCCATGGCAATCGTTTCCCGCAGCGCTTCAACAACTTGTGCCGGGCCCATTGACAGGACCGTCACTGTACCGCCGTGTTGCTCCTTAATGCGGATGGCCTCTTCCACCGCATACAGGTCGAAGGGATTTATAATACTGGCGACGCCTTCCCGTATTAAGGTATTAGTCTCCGGATTAATCTTGACTTCCGTCGTGTCGGGCACTTGTTTGACACAGACCACAATCTTCAATTTCCAATCTCCTCCTCGCTTTTAGGTCATTACTTAAAAAGCGCCCAACAGGGCGCTGAGGGCAATCACTTCTTTTTACCGGCAAATTCTTTAATAAGCTCCAAGGCGATGATGTTACGCTGAATCTGATTGGTACCTTCATAGATTTGAGTAATTTTAGCGTCCCGCATCATCTTTTCCACCGGATATTCCTTCATATAACCGTACCCGCCAAAAATCTGAACTGCGTCAATAGTAACTTTCATTGCTACATCTGAGGCAAACATTTTAGCCATTGCCGATTCTTTGGAAAAATTAGTGGCGCCGGAGTCAATCATCCTGGCAGTAGCATAGACTAAAGCCCGGGCCGCTTCCAGTTGGGTGGCCATATCCGCCAACATATGCTGAATTGCTTGAAAAGAAGAGATGGCTTGTCCGAACTGTCTCCGTTCCCGCGCATATTTTACCGCTGCGTCCAAAGCCCCCTGGGCAATACCGACGGCTTGCGCGCCGATTCCCGGACGGGTCCGGTCAAAGGTACGCATGGTAGCAATAAAGCCCGTCCCTTCTTTACCCCCTAACAGATTTTCTTTGGGAATCCGGCAGTTATCAAAGATCAGCTCCCGAGTTGCCGAAGCGCGGATCCCCATCTTATTTTCTTTTTTACCGAAGCTAAATCCCGGAGTTCCCTTCTCGACAATAAAACAACTGATCCCGCGAGGTCCCTTTTTCTTATCGGTTACCGCCATTATCGTGTAAATCTCAGCTTCGCCACCGTTGGTGATCCACTGCTTAGTACCGTTTAATACATATTCATCCCCGTCACGGGTAGCGGTAGTCTCCATCCCGGCCGGATCACTGCCGGCATTGGCTTCGGTAGCCCCAAAAGCCGCTAACCGTTTTCCGGAAGCAATATCCGGTAGGTACTTTTGTTTCTGTTCCTCGGAACCCAGCACTAAAATTGGCATACACCCCAGCCCGGAAGCAGCATAGCTAACCGCTACTCCACTGCAGGCCCGGGATAACTCTTCTACCACCAAGCATTGTTCAAAAACGCCGCCACCCAGTCCGCCGTATTTCTCAGGAAGATAAACCCCAAAAAGGTCGGCGTCAGCGATAATCTTCAGTAAATCGCGGGGAAATTCACCGCTTTCATCAAGTTCCAAAGCGCGGGGAGCAATTTTCTCGTCGGCGATGCGGCGCGCCAAGTCTTTAATCATCTGCTGCTCTTCGGTTAAAAAGTAATCCAAAAACTTCACCCTCCTCAGGCAAATTGAAGTCCGCCATTAAACAAATTAATTTTAGTCTAACATATGCAAATTATGCTTGTCAAGCAATGCCCTTCCCCCGCTGCTGTCAACTTTTTGTAAGAAAATCCAATTTTGGCATTCCTTTGGATTAACCATCTTTCACTGGACCGGATTAGTTAACTTACCGATTTTTTCTATGATTACACTGACTTGGTCTCCCGATTTTAAAAACACCGGTGGCTGCTGTACAAAACCGACGCCCGGCGGCGTCCCGGTTGATATTACATCGCCCGGTTCTAAAGTAAACAGTTCCGATAGAAAACTGATTAATTGAGGAATCTTAAAAATTAGTTGGTCAGTACAGGAATCTTGCATGATTTGCCCGTTCAACTCCAGTTGAATCCTCAACTGATGCGGGTCGCTTATTTCATCGGCGGTTACCAGGTATGGCCCTAGCGGCGCAAAGGTATCAATAGCTTTGCCTTTAGTCCATTGACTGCCGCGCATTTGCAGATCCCGAGCACTGACATCATTCATCGCAGTATATCCGGCCACATATTCCCAAGCCTCCGCCTCCGGTATGTATTTTCCGGTCTTTTTGATTACTACCGCCAGTTCTGCTTCATAATCAACCTGTTTGGATAATCGCGGCAATCGGATGGGGCTTCCCATCCCGATAAGGGAAGTCTGAAATTTGGTAAAGATCACTGGCTCCGTTGGAATTTCTTCGTTAGACTCCAAAGCGTGATCCAGATAATTCAATCCTACACAAATTATTTTGTTAGGATTAGTAATCGGTGCCATAATTTCAACATCATTGAGCCGGTATCGTGGAATGTCCAGGTGGGAAGAGACCGCTACTAACTTGGCTGCTTGCTCGGTAAGTGGCAATAATGTCCGCATATCGGAAAAAGCTTGACTATAGGATTGAAATTCTTTGTTTGCCTTGGCGGCCTGAGCTAAATCAATTACCACATCATTTAAAATTGCGCCGATAAATTGATTATTGCCAATTCTAAATGTCCCTAATTTCATCTATGTTTTTCTCTCTTTCGTTAGTAGGATCAATGCAGGGTTTGCACATTAAAATCACTCCCAGTTATATTCTACCATAATCTAGGAGTGATTTTTACTTTTATCTACAGTCTGAAGGAGGCTTACGCCTCCTCGTTACTGCCCAGCGGAAATATTGACCATTTCGCCATGGCGTACTGAGTTTGCGGCGCTAAAAGCACCCGAAGCGGGATTGACACCAAAAACCGCCACCAGTACTTCGGGATTGCTGACCGAGAACTCAACTTCAAATTGATTAACATTGGGAATATCAACGAAGAAGATTTCAGACGACAAAGGACTCAACGTAGTGCTGGTATTATAGAAAACCTGTTTTGTCCCATTAAGATCATAAACAGTTATGAATACATCGGCGGTGGTTGTCGAATTATTCAAAGCTTTAAGGCGTAATTCATCAACCCCGGGTTCCTGTTCGATTGGTCCGGTTGAATAAACAATCTCCGGCAAAAAGAACACCTCCGTATCCTCAACATCCGCAACGCTATTGTTGATCCAAAATCAACATTAAGGTTGCTAATGATAGAATATTCGCAAGCTCTGTAATTTTAGTTAATCTAAAATCAGAAAAACATTACCCAGCTTCTGTATTTAGTCAGATTTCTGTTTGATACAGGTGTTCCTTTGCTTGATATCTGTCAGCCTGCCGTTCAAACCAATGGATACCGGTTTACTTGGGGAATGCCGGTGGCTACGGCAACTGCTACCGTCCGGCCAAAGGCTCCGCCGACCTCTTCCGCAATCCAGTCCAATCGGCACTCGGTCAATACTTTTTTAACAGCCATAATATTACGTTCTCCGACATTAAAAGTATCTGTCTTCCGGGTGGGTTTAGCACCTCCGAACAATCGTACGGTTAACTCTTCTTTGACACAGCCATATTCAAAATAGACCTTATCCAGTAAAAAAGGAATGGCGGTATCTGCAAAATAAGTGGGATTGCTTTTGCTTTTGCGCGGATTAATTTGAGAGTCCGGTAATGCGATATGCGCCATTGCTAAAACCTTACGCCGTTCCGAATAAATCGTAACCGCCACGCATGAACCTAAAGCATATGTCTTAATAATGTCATCGATCTGATTTGAGATTGCATAATCTCCAATTTTCAAAATAATCTCCATCTGCATTAACCTCTTATCTAAGAGAATTGCATTAATAAATTGAAACTTGCTAACCTATTCCTTGCGGTAAACCGCAGGCTTTATATATCGGTACAACGATTGGTCATGGCTGATCGATTCGGCGTGACCGATAAAAAGGTAGCCACCTGGTTCGGTATGTTCATAAAACTTCCTTAAAAGCTCCTGCTTGGTAGAGACGTCAAAATAGATCATAACGTTCCGGCAGAAGATGACATGAAACTTCTTTTTAAATGGAAATACCGGATTAGTAAGGTTAAACGCCCGGAATACCACTTCCCGATGGATCGAATTAGCTACCCTGTAATGTTCTGAATCACACTTAACAAAATAGTCTTTCTGCCACTGCTCCGGTAAAACCGTTACTTGTTCCCGGCTATAAACTCCCTCACTGGCGATAGTCAGGACTTTACGGGAAATATCGGTGGCCAGGATCCGGGTATCCCAAAGATATTTGCGGTTTTTAAAATAGTCCGCCATAATCATTGCCAAGGTGTATGGTTCTTCGCCTGAGGAACAACCTGCGCTCCAGATGCGCAAATCTCGATCCTTAACGGTCCTTTCCAAATGAGGCAGTACTTGATCACGGAAAAAGTAAAAATGATCCGCTTCCCGCATAAAAAAGGTATGATTAGTGGTAATTTTATTGATAAAATCAACCACAGCCGCCCCGGATTTATCCTGTTTAAGATAGTCAAAATACTCAGTAAAACTGGTGAAATTCAATTGTTGCAGTACCTGCTGGAATCTTCCCTCCAACAGATGTTTTTTTTCTGCTAAATTCAAACCGTAAGACTCTTTTACATAAGCCACTATCTGCTCAAATTCTTTGGCAGTAATTGTAATCATTCACAATTCACCTGTTTAATCCCAAATTAATTACAGAAAAAGCATTTTTCTCAAATCGGTGACCAGTTTTACCTTATTTCTCTTTTCGGCATTTTGGGGAAACAACTTAACCGATATTTCGCTAAAACCAAAAAAGGGAGTGTCGCCACTCCCTTAAACCCCGAACAAGCTGTTTTCCGGTTTAATACTTCCCAAACTCCTGATCTTCCAGATTGATTCGGTGCCGCCTGCCTTGGTCGTTCTGCTGATTAACAGGGATCTTAGCTACCCTTCCGCCATTATCCGGATGCATTTCCAACCGCGGGGCAGTTCCCTCAATCCCCTTAATTTTAAACCTGCCTACCGCTTCTTTTAACGACCGGGCCTGACCGGACAGTTCCTCACTGGCAGCGGCGCTCTGTTCGGCAGTTGCCGTATTAGCTTGCGTTACTTGGGAGATCTGCTCGATCCCCTGGTTAATTTGGGCAATTCCGGTAGCCTGTTCATTACAGGCCACTGCGATTGCCTCCACTAACTCAGTAGTCCTAGTTACCTCTGCAACAATTTGGCCCAAGGCTGCCGCTGTTTCATTGGCAATCTTTGTGCCGGCCCCCACCTTCTGGATTGAACCTTCGATCAGTTCGGTGGTTTCTTTGGCTGCCTGGGCGCTCCGTCCGGCCAAATTACGTACTTCCTCCGCTACTACCGCAAATCCTTTTCCATACTGGCCAGCCCGGGCTGCTTCGACTGCCGCATTCAATGCTAAAATATTGGTCTGGAACGCAATTTCATCAATGACTTTAATAATTTTAGAGATATTGGCGGAGGCAACGTTAATCTCCTCCATTGCTCGCAGCATTGCCTGCATCCGCTCATTACCATGAATCGCTTGATCCTTGGCAGTAGCACTTAACTTATCAGCTTGATTGGCATTGGCTGCGTTCTGCTTGGTCTGGGCAGCAATCTCCGTAATTGAAGCTGCTATCTCCTCCATCGTGCTGGCCTGTTCCGAAGCGCCTTGCGATAACACCTGACTGGAATCGGCTACTTGAGCGGCTCCGGCAGCTACCTGCTGGGAAGCATTATGGATCTCTCCTAACGCCGCATTAATCGAGTCGATGGTAGTATTAAGCGCCCCTTTCAAAATGGCATGGTCGCCCCGGTAATCCCCTTTCATACTGACTTTCATATTACCCTGAGCCAGCTCCTGCAGTACTGCGACAGCTTCTTCAACCGGTTCAAGAGCAACATCCAAGGTCTGATTAAATCCTTCGATTACTTTCCGGTACCCGCCTTCAAAACGTTGCGCATCGCCGCGTAAATTTAAATTTCCGGCGAGACAAGCTTCAGTAAGCCGGTTGACTTCTTCAATCATATCCTGGATCGTCTGCAGCATTTTCTGCAGGGCCGGAACTAACTGATCATTCTCAGAACGTTTACCGACCTGTTTAACCTCATCTAAACGGCTGATGTCACCGGCAGCGGCTTTTACCAGGACATCTTGAATATTTAACATGTGCTCCTGGACCAGGTTAACCTCGTTGGCAAACTGTTGTAACATCCCCTGATAATTACCGGACATCGCCTGGGTAAAGTCATTACAAGCCATCCGGCTAATCACTGCTCCGGCCTCCCCCAAAGGCCTTACAAACGCATCCAAGGTCTCATTAATTCCTTGGATAATCTCCCGGTAAACTCCATTTACCTTTTGAAGGTCGCCTCGGACTGTCAGTTCACCGGCAATCGCCGCTCGGGTTAACATTCCCGTCTCCTCCCGCAATGCATGAAGTGAAGCCCGGACCGAATTCAAATTATTCATTAAGGTCTGGAATTCCCCCTGGTAAATATTGTCGATTACTTCCAGGTCCGCCCCGTCGGCCAGCTTTTGAATATATTGCGTGGCATAGGTTAACGGTTGCAGCACCGCGTTTAAAGTGTTGTTAATCCCTTCAACCACTTCCCGGTAGCCGCCCTGATAATTTCCGGCATTACCCCGCACCTCAAAATTACCTTCCAACGCGCTCTGCGTTAACCCGGTAACTTCTTTAATTAAATCTTTTAATGTCCCGATCACCCGGTTAATACTTTTCACTAAAATATCATGCTCGGATTGGGCCACCAATTCTACATCTAAATTGCCGGCTGCAATTTGTTCCACTGCCCGGGCTTGTCGGCGAATGTTTGCAATCATCCTTTTAAAGGCCTGACCCAACAGACCGATTTCATCGGTAGAATTAATTTCTACTTCCAGATCCACGTTTCCTTGGGCCAATCCTTCGGCAGCCACCGCCAGACTTTGCACCGGTTTACTGATTACTCGGGTTAAAAACATCCCTAAAACGATGGCTATCAGGAGACAAATGCTACTTACTACCCAGGTGAAGTTGATCGAATCTTTTACCACCTTTGCGTTGCCTTTAAAACGTTCTTCCGCCTGTGCAATATTGTCGCGAAAGAGCTGATCAAAATACCGGTCGATCCCATTTTCCATATTTTGCAACTGCTTATTGACCATTGTAAAGGCAAGTTCATTTTGGCCGGACTGCGCATAATTGATCGCAATTTTTCGCTTCTCCCTATAGGAGTTGATTAACTCCTTTAACAAATCCAGCCCTTGGCGCTCCGCCTCAGGTAGTTGCTTTTTTTTGGCGATCTGCGCCATATTGTCATTGATTACCGCATCCAATTCTTCAATATCATCCAGCCGGCTCTCGTTGCCTTCAGCGTCCTGTACAAAATTGAGCAAATTAACCCGATTTTGTTCAAAGGCGATGGCAATATTACTGTAATATTGTAACATTACTGCGTTTTGTTGATACAACTCGGTATTAAGCTGGTAACATTTTTGGATATTGGTGACTCCAACAAACCCAATCAATCCGGACAACAATGCCACAAAAATAAAGGAACCCAATAGTTTGGTCCCAATGCGCCGGTTTTTAAACCAACTGAGCAGACTAATTTTTTTGAACAGTTTTTTTATCCAATTCATCCCGCGCCCTCCCATTTTTCGTTTTTTCATGATTGCAACTAGTCCCTTAACAATTTTTTAGACACTTTGTTACTTTTGTTATAGGTTATATCGACATTCATAACATAAACTTTACTATTTTTAACTTATTGTTAGTCCTAATTTTAAAAAATCTTAAAGCTAACGTTGGAACCTTTTCTGAAAGAACTCGGGCCTTTAAAAACTTAGACTGCTTACAGTCGGAACTATCAACACAAAAAAAGAGTGCTGCCACTTCCTTTCTCCGGTTAAATTTTCCTGATATTCCGGTGAGTTAGCGTTAATGCCTATCTGAACGTATTCACTGCTTATACTTGGAATAAATAATAAAAACCTTTTTAAATCAGTCCCGCCACATCTAGGATCAGACTGATTGCACCATTACCTAGCAAGGTACAGCCAGCAATTCCTTTGACTTTATGGATGTAACGCGGTAAAGCTTTCACCACCACTTGTTGTTCACCCAAGAGTTGGTCGGCAAAGAGGCAGAAGGCGTTTTCATTATTCTCAACCATCATCATAATACCTTCAGTTAATTCAGTCACACTGGTTTTCACCCCAAAGACTCGATGCAAGCGGACAATCGGGTAACACTTTCCCCGGATCATGATCATTTCGTGGCCATCAGGATCGGTAATCAGTTCTTCCGCTTTCATCCGGAAAGATTCCCGGATCGCAGTGATCGGTACGGTATATAAAGAATCGCCAACCTTAATCGTCATCCCGTCGATAATGGCTAGGGTTAATGGGATCTTCAAGGTAAACGTCGTCCCTTGCCCCCAAACACTGTCAATCAGTATTTTACCGCCCAGCTTTTCCAAGCCTTTGACCACTACGTCCATTCCGACTCCCCGGCCGGAATACTTAGTAACCTGGTCATTAGTTGAAAATCCGGGTAAGAGAATTAATGAAAAAACCTCTTTATCGGTCATTTCGACTTCTTCTTGCTTAATCAGCCCCCGCTGTTTGGCCTTTTCCAAAATTTTACTCCGATCCAGCCCCCGCCCGTCATCCCTGACGATAATTAAGACATCACTTCCGGAATTACGTGCCTCCAACCAAACGGTTCCCCTCTCGGATTTACCTTGGGCCAGCCGTTCCTCAGCCGGTTCAATGCCATGGTCAACAGCATTGCGGATTAAGTGCATTAAGGGGTCGGAAATATGTTCAATGATATTCTTATCCACTTCGGTCTCAGCACCGCTAATCTCAAGCCGGACATTTCGGCCCAGATTCCGGTTCATATCCCGGACGATCCGGTTCATCTTTTGAAAGGTACCGGCTAACGGCACCATCCGGACGGACATTACCACATCCTGCAATTCATTGGTGAGTTTACGAAGTTGCAAAGCTGCCTTGTGAAAGTTCCGCAGCGGCAATCCTTCAAGCTCCGGATGCCGGGTGACCATGGCTTCGGCAATTACCAGTTCACCTACTAGATCCATCAGCAAGTCCAACTTATAGATATTAACACTGATCAATTTTGGTTTGAAACCGCCGTTGCCATCTGCCGACTGCTGCTTAGCCTGGTCTACTGCCTGACTGGGGGTTTGCTCCGCCGACTTTTCTTGAAGGCCGGGGTCCGGATTCGCCTGCGGTGTCGGATTCAATTGATGGGTATTAATTAATTGCCAGTCTGCCAAGAAGGGCGTCTGTCGGAATACCGCTTCAACCTCCTCCCTAGGGCAGGTAAAATCAAAATCAACGGTTAAACCCTGTGTTTTGAGACAGGTGATCCCTTCCTCGTTATCGATTAAATCCTCCGGGTAATATTGCAGCCCGGTTACTACTTTACGCAGATTTCCAATTAATGACATAGCCCGGACATCGATTAAATCACAGTCGTCACTGAATTTGACTACCGCCCGGTACTCCCGGTCTGTGCTTATCGGCCGCTCGCTTGCAATGTAATATTTTTGGGCCTCCGCAACCGGCTGGTTTTGCTTCTCGCGCTTTTTCCCGCCCAATTGCTGCAGAAGCTGATCAATGGTAGCCATTAGACTGTCGGCTTTACCATCAGCTTCCTGGCCATTTTGGAGCTTGGTAAGCTCAGCTTTGAAAAAGTCCACCGCTTCCAATACCAAATCAATTATTGCTGAATGATCGAAACCCTGCGGCTGTCCCTCTCGGAGCAGTGCAAAGAGATCTTCCACCTTATGGGCAAGTTCTGCAATATTGTTAAAGAGCATCATTGCTGAATTACCCTTAATGGTGTGCATGATCCGAAATATTGTATCAATTGACTTTTCAAGGCCTTCCGCCTGTTCACTGTCGAGGATTACCTGCTCCAACTCTTGAAGCAACTGACCGGTTTCAAATAAATACATTTCTAACATCGGTTCACGCTCAGTACTCGCCATAGATATTTCCCTCCATGATGCTTCGTAGCTTGCTACAATTTAATTAATAATAATTATATCGGCAACTTACCATAGAAGATGAGCGATTTTCATAAAAATAACCCTTAGTAAGAAGGGTTATTTTTATGAAAACCGTTTTATAATAGCGGTAATTACCAATCCTAAAAGCCATTATTGTCTATTTTGGTAAACCAAATTATATATTAATCCGGCAATGCTGTCGGGCGGAGCTTGCTGTTCGACTGCTCCCATTTCATAAGCGACTTTCGGCATGCCGTAAACCACAGAACTTGCTTCATCTTGTCCGATAGTTCTGGCGCCCTGCCGGCGCATTGCTAATAAACCCTGGGCACCATCCGCCCCCATCCCGGTTAAAATGACCCCTACCGCGGACCGTCCGGCTTGTTGGGCTACTGAGTTAAACAAAACATCCACCGAAGGGCAATGGCCATTAACTTTTTCCCCTTTGAAACATTCCACCATAAATTCACTGCCTGCTTTCTTCAAGCGCATCTGATAATCGCCCGGTGCAATCAAAATCCGCCCCGGATAAACCCGGTCACCGTTTTCTGCCTCCTTCACCTCCATCAGGCAAATATTATTCAGTCGCTCCGCGTACATCCGGGTAAACAATGCCGGCATATGTTGGACGACCACTGTCCCCGGCATATTCGGTGGAAACTCTCTCAACACCCTTTCGGTAGCTTCAGTGCCGCCGGTCGAAGCCCCGATGGCAATAACCTGAACCGGACTCCCGGAATTAACCTTTGGCATCATTTTGCTCGGACCGGTTGAGGTTTTCCAATGCCCCAGTTTGGCAGTTGATGCAATTTTAATTTTAACGATCAATTCGTTGAACAACAACTCTAAGCCATTACGGTTTTTAAAATCCGGTTTATTTACGAAGTCTACCGCGCCGGCGTTTAAAGCATCGAATACACTGCTGTCAACTCCGCTGACCATCACTACCGGTAAAGGATGCTGCGGCATTAATTTCCGCAAAAAGTCAATCCCGTTCATTCGGGGCATTTCAACATCCAAAGTCATAACATCCGGTTCCAATTTAACAATCAACTCACTGGCCTGGTATGGATCAGCAGCCGTACCCACCACATTTATGGCCGGATCCTTGGCAATCCCCCGGGCCAATGTCTCACGGAACAGCAACGAGTCATCAACGATCAGGACCTTAATCTTTCTTTTAATATCCAAAGTTTCATCTCCCCTAGTTACTGGACTGCCAATCCCAGCCGCTGCATCACTTCAATAAATTTTTTGGTATTAATGGGCTTCGCGGCATAAGCCTCACAACCGGCATCAAACGCTTCAAAGACATGATGCGGTTCATTTAAAGCAGTGGTCATAATAATTTTGACCCGTTTTTCCCCAATGATTCCCTTTTCCTGCTCCCACTCCCGAATGGCCCGGAGCGCCTGATACCCGTCACAATTAGGCATCATAATGTCCAAACAGATCAGATCATACGGTTGGTTCTCCTCCCAGGCCAGCTTGAAAGCATCGACCGCTTCACTCCCATCCACCGTCAGGTCACAGTCACCGTACGCCGACAAAAACTTATCCAAAAACTTCCGGCTGGCCAAATCATCTTCTGCAATTAGAATCCGCATCTTTGCTTCCTCCTTTTAACTCTTCGGCAAGTACTGCCTTCAAAGTTGGGTATAGCTTCCTGATCCCGTTCAGGTCGCCTTTTCGGGCGGCAATTACGATTTTTAAGAGATAATCCTTTATGATTTGAGCACCGCCTTGAGCGGCTTGCTGCTTAACCAGACTGGCGCAGCGTTCCACCTCACCCAAATCACCGCTGGCTACTGCCTGTTCGACTCGGTTTAATTGTTCAATCAGATCACTGTTCCTAATCGAGTTAGCACCGTTCCCGGCAGGTGACTTAAGGTTTGAAGTTGCCGGCTTCATTTGCTGTTGTTTTACTTTCCGAAGGACCCGGTTAATCTCTTCAAATAATTCTGCTGGTGTAAATGGTTTGGCTAGGTAACCGTCCAACCCTATTGCTAAAAACTTTTCCCGGTCCCCCTGTAAAGCATGGGCAGTCAAAGCAATCACCGGCAAGTGCCCCCGGCCCTGCTCCCGGTGGCGAATTTGCCGGGTAGCCTCAATTCCGTCCATTTCGGGCATTTGAATATCCATCAATACCAGATCAAATTCTTGACGCGCCAATTTCGCCAATGCTTCCCGACCATTCACAGCCACCGCAGTATGATGGCCCGCTTTCTGAAGGATTTGTTCAGTCACAGTTTGGTTAATTCGATCATCTTCAACAACCAGAATCCGAAGGGCTTGACCCGGAGCCGCTGTCACAGTTGTGGCCCTTGGAGTGGTGTTCAATTCATTTCCAACACCTAACTTTACCGTAAAAATAAAGGTACTGCCTTTACCTTTCACACTCTCAACCCAAATGGTGCCCCCCATCATCTCCACCAGCCGTTTCGAGATGACCAACCCCAGCCCAGTACCACCGTATTTTCTGGTAATTGACCCGTCAACCTGACTAAAACTCTTAAATAACCGTTTCATTTCTGATGGGGCGATCCCAATACCAGTATCACTAACGGAAAACCGTAGCTGACATTGGTTTTGCTTTAGTCGTTCCCTGGTAATCTTCAGGTTGATCTCACCGGCGGTGGTAAATTTTACCGCATTGGCCAGCAGGTTATTGAGGACTTGTTGTAACCGGTACGGATCACCCAGCAGCTTCGGAGGGACTGTCTCCTCAATTTGAACCTTAAGAGTCACCCCTTTCTCCGCTGCCCTTAATTCATGTGTTCGGGCCAAAGTCATAACCAGCTGCCGCAGTTCAAAGGGAACTAGCTCAATACTCAGCTTACCTGCTTCAATCCTGGAAAAATCCAAGATATCATTAATCACTTTCAGCAGTCCCTGCGCACACGTTTGGGCTGTCAGCAGATTATCTCTTTGTTCCGGGGTTAAATCAGTTGCTAAAGTCAACTCGATCATTCCGAGAATCCCGTTTAAAGGAGTACGGATTTCGTGACTCATGTTAGCCAAAAATTCACTCTTGGCTACATTAGCGATTTCCGCTGCTTCTTTAGCATGACGTAGTTTCTGCTCAGCTAATTTGCGTTCGGTAATATCATCAAGGACTACTACCACATCGGATTGATCGTCGATTGTAACCGGAACCAAACTGACTCGTAACCAGAGTTGTCTATTTTGATTACCGATTTGGAAGGTTTGGTAAAATTCCAGATCCCGGATGGCTTTCCCGGAATTAAAAACGGTTTCTACCGCTTGCTTAAACCGGCACTGCTCGTCACATTCGGGATTATTACCACAGCCCTTACCGTTTAATAAGTTAAAGCAACCCAGACCATTGCCGTATCTTTGATTGAGTAAACTAGTCCGCTCCTTTTGAAAAATCTGTAAAGTAGCATCGTTAACCTGAATAATCGTAAGTTGCCGGTCTAAGATCATCATCCCAATCGGTGCGGACTCAAAGATCGCTACAAAATTCTTGCGTTCCCGGACAACTTCTTCTTCAACTAACTTAATCCGGTTGATATCCCGGCAAACAATTACAGCCCCGACGCTTTGTCCCGCTTGATTTCTAATCGGGGCGGTGCTGGCGGAGATATACTTTTCCTCCTGGCACCGGTTGATTAAGACAGTATGATTTTTAAGTCCGGTAATTTTACCGTTACTTAAGGCTTGAGTAACCGGGTTGTCTGCCGGTGTTCCGGTTAATTTATCAATCAGCACAAAAACTTCCTGTATATCCCGTCCCAAAGCTTCCGCTAAGGTCCACCCGGTTAAAGTCTCTGCGACCGCATTCATAAACCGGATTTTTCCGTTTAAATCAGTTGTAATAACCCCGTCGCCGATACTTACCAAAGTAAGAACGGCCAGCTCCGAGCTTAAGGGCAGCTTTGTCACTTTTGGTTTCATGATCTTTAGTCCTTTTTTAATATTGAACGAAACCGCTTCAATATGATCGAACTTGTGAAGTGAAACTTCTTTTCCTCGCTTGATAAGAAGCACCGATTTTCATGACAAATAGTTTACTCCCCGGGCTTTGGGGGCACCATCTATAGCTAAATATTCCACCTTTAGCTCTTCATTATATATCGACAAAAGCCGGTAGGACTTTATAAAAAGACTGCTGTTTTAGGAAAAAACACTCATAGGAGGTTACCTAGAGTGTTCTTTGTGTAATTTAAGTCAAATCGCTCAAAGCACTGTGGGCCAGAGCAAACTGCGGATTAATATTTATCAAATTCATCATCGTCAAGCTTAATACCAGTTTCCGCTAACGTCGGACTGACCTTGGTTGCTATTGCTGCCGGTGCCGGAGGACTGGCAGTAAGCTCTCCTGTATTTGATAAGCCTTTTTCAGTTTGGCTATCACTAATCTTAAATTTGGCTACCATCTCTTCTAGCTGCTTTGCCTGGTTGGCCAATTCCTCACTGGCGGCAGCACTTTCTTCCGCAATCGCCGTAGCATTCTGGGTTACCTTAGAGACTTGAGCAACTCCTTGGTTAATCTGGCTAATAGCAGTCGCCTGTTCATTAGAGGCAGCGGCAATCTGCTCCATTAAATCGGTAGTCCGGGTAACGCTGTTGACAATAGTATTTAACGCTGCCGCAGTGTCCCGAGCAATTTTACTGCCAAGTTCCACTTTTTTAATCGATCCGTCAATCATTTCAGTAGTCTCTTTAGCCGCAGTGGCGCTACGTGCCGCTAGGTTACGCACTTCTTCGGCAACTACCGCAAAACCCTTTCCGTATTGACCGGCCCGCGCTGCTTCGACTGCAGCGTTCAGGGCCAGGATATTGGTTTGAAATGCAATTTCATCAATAACTTTAATAATCTTGGAAATATTGATGGATGATTCGTTGATCGCATTCATCGCGTTTAACATCGCGTTCATCTGTTGGCTACCTTCAACCGCCTGAGTCTTGGCGTTTCGGGCCAGATCACTTGCTTGATTGGCATTAGCGGCATTTTGTTGGGTTTGGGAAGCGATTTCAGCAATTGAGGCGCTAATCTCCTCCATGGTACCAGCCTGTTCGGACGCTCCCTGGGATAAGGTCACGCTGGAATTGGACACTTGACGTGAACCGACAGCCACTTGTTGGGAAACCTGATAAATCTCCCGCAGCACCTCATCGAAGGAGTCGATGGCCTGATTCATGCCTGCTTTCAAGGCGGCATGATCTCCCTGGTATTCACCGTTCATCTTCACTTGTAAGTTGCCCTGTACTAACTCCTGTAATACCTGTAAAGCTTCAACAATTGGCTCATTAATTGCATCCAGTGTCGAGTTAAAGCCTGCAACAATTGCCCGGTAACCACCTTCAAACTTGTCCACGTTGCCGCGAACGCTCAGATCGCCGTTCACAGCAGCCTGACTTAACCGGTTGGTTTCATCGATCAATTCTTTAAGTACTTCTCCCATCTTAATCATTGCGGGAACTAACTGGTCATTTTCCGACAGTTTCCCGGACTGCTGCAACTTCTCCAAACTGCTGAGATCACCATGGGCAATTAACAGAAAAGCTTCCTCAATCCCGAGCAGCCGCTCACGAACCTGATTGATCGCAACAGCAAAATGACTGAGTACTCCCTGATAGTTACCATGCATTTCTAAAGTAAAATCATTTACAGCCATCCGACTAAAGACAGCGCTGGCCTCATTCAGCGGCTGGAGAAAAGTGTCAATCGTCCGGTTAATCCCGGCCACAATATCGGCATACCAACCTTTAAACTTTTTCAAATCGCCTCTAATTTCAAGTTGTCCCGCGGCGGCTGCCCGCGTCAATTCTGTGGTCTCACTCAAGAGGTTTTCGAGTGTAATCCGGATCACCGTCAGACTATTCATCAAAACCTGATATTCCCCGGAGTATGTTTTGGTAATCGGTTCAACATATTCACCGTTAGCCATCCGGTTAAGATAGTCAATGGCGTATCTGACCGGTTCGGTTACTGCATCCAGGGTTTGATTGACTCCTTTAATAATCTCCCGGTATCCACCTTCAAATTTTGCCAGATCACCCCTGGTCTCTAGCTTGCCTTCCAGAGCCGACCGGGTCAATAAAGCGGATTCCGCCACCAGATCCCGTAACGTAGTAACTACTTGCTGCAAACTCCGGGATAAAATATCCTGCTCTGACTTGAGCGTAACTGTTGCCGTTAAGTCCCCCTTAGCAATCC
>DATCLA010000044.1:0-13516 GCA_036564195.1 Bacillota bacterium | reverse complement strand
AAATAGGCCCATTTGGACCCCTTGTTGCTGCCCGAAGCCACTGACACTGATCCCCAGCAGCCGGATTTTCCTGTTACCCCACTGGGCTTGTGCTAACCGGAATAATTCTATAGCTTCGTTGTAAATTTGCTCTTCAAAGTCTGTAGCTGTTGCTAAAGTCGTCCGTTTGCTGATGGTATTGAAGTTGTGATCCCGGATCTTTACGGTAATAATTCTACCCTTAACCTGATGTTGCCGCAATCTCCGGGCTACCTGCTCTGCCAGGCACAGTAAAACCCCGGCTAAAAAATCCCGGTCATTGGTATCAGTCTGAAAAGTAATCTCATGGCCAATACTCTTAACTTCTTCCTCGGCAAGCACCGGCCGTTCATCTAATCCCCGCGCCAAACGGTGCAACTGGTAACCGACCTCGCCAAACTGCTCCACTAACCGGTGCGGTGCAACCCGACCCAGCATCCCGATAGTCCGGATTCCCATCTTATTTAAGATTTGCTCGGTTTTAGCCCCCACGCCCCATAATTTTCCTACCGGCAGATTCTCTAAAAACTGCGAGGCATTCTCCGGGGTAATTACCACAAATCCATGAGGTTTTCTCAAATCAGACCCGATTTTAGCTAATAATTTATTAGGCGCCAGCCCGACCGAAGCACTCAATCCGATTTCGGAAGCGATTCGGTCAACAATAGTACGAGCAATCGTCTCTGCCGGGCCGAAAATCCGCTCCGAGCCGGTAAGGTCCAAAAAAGCCTCATCTAAAGACAACGGTTCAACCAATGGTGTATATTCCCTTAAAATTCCCATGATTCGCTGCGAAATCTCCTCGTAGCGACTTGAACGAACCGGGAGAAACAGTCCGTTGGGACAGCGGCGCAATGCTTCTTTCAAAGGCATCGCCGAATGGACTCCAAATTTACGAGCTTCATACGAACAGGTGGACACAACTCCCCGGCCGTGGGGATCGCCACCCACGATCACCGGTTTTCCCCGATAGGACGGGTTGTCCAATTGTTCCACTGCTGCAAAAAATGCATCCATATCAACGTGAAGGATTTTACGTTCCACAATTACCCCACCATCCCAATGTTCCGGCTGATCATTTTACAAAGAGCTACCCCTCAAAAATTGGTGTGCCTGCCTTAATAGTTGTTTACTGTTTTCAAAACAGAGCAAATCCAAGGCAGTTTCATAATCAGCCCAGCAATGCCCGGTAATCTCCTCCAACTGGCAGGTAACCTTGTCATCTTGGGCTTCGCCAATAAAGTAAATCACTTCTTTCCATGTGTTTTCTTTGGGAGCATATTCAACCTGATAGCGAAAACCTTCCTTTAAGTTAATCCTCAGCCCGGCTTCTTCGTAAGTCTCCCGGAGTGCGGTCTCAGTTTCGGACTCTTCCGATTCCACATGGCCTTTTGGAAAACCCCAATGGTTGCCGTTTTTATGTTTAAGTAATAAGTATTCAACACGGTCGCCACTTTGACGATACACTACCGCACCACAAGATTTTTCATAGTTCATCTGTTTCTCCCCCATACTTACTAAATATGATTCTTAAATCACCCGGCATAATCCCGGTCAACCGGAACTCCTTTCCAGCCGGTTTTTCCATAACGTTCCAAAATATGTCGGTCTGCCGCAAATGCCAATTCAGGGTAAGGACCCTTTAAAGGTACCCATTGACAAGCTGTTACATCATCACCGGGAGTGAGGCGACCTCCGGTTACCCGGGCTAATAAGACAACGACCAAACTATGTAATACCGGAGTATGAAAATTGGAGGCCACGCTAAGTATCGACTCAATGTGGATACTTAACCCTGTTTCTTCTTTGGCCTCCCGGACTGCCGCAGTTAAAAAATCCTCATCGTACTCGATAAAACCACATGGCAAACACCACCGGTCCGGTAGGTAATTTCCATTACCCCGCTTTACCAACAGTACTTTTCCGGCTTCCAAAAGCAGCAACGAAACACAGGGTGACGGATTCAAGTAATAAACGAAACCACAGTGCGGGCATTTTAAACGTTGCCTACCGTCAACCTTCCTTAGTTCTAATGTGGTAGCACATTGCGGACAGAAACGAAACTTGGGAAAAGTTTGCCGCTCTAAATAATTATAGGAGGCAAATACTTGCTTTACTTCAGTGGTATTAATCTGGTTCATACCGGTTTTCAGCTCCGTTCATCGATCCCTTACTTATAGTTAATCAATTAGACGTTTTTGATCAGTTCCTCTGCTTCCCGGATAAACTTTCCAACCTCTTCGGGATGATGGGCATTGGAAGCAGTCACTATTGGTACTCCGGCGTCACGTAGTGTTTTTAAAAAGACCGGGTTTAACCCCAATTCAGGATGATTATAATTAAGACGTAAGCCGCAGTTAAACTCCAGCTTCACTTGGTGTTGCCGCGCCAAAGCCGCAATTTCGCTGTATTCGGTTCTCAAGTCGAACGTAGGGTAATGACCAAAGCATTTAAGTGAATCGGCATGAGCGATATGGTCAAATAAACCGGAGCTAATCATCTGTTTCATTATTTTAAAGTATTGGCGGTAAATATCATTTATATTTTTCCCGTTCCAGGAAGACCGGTTACGAGGATGATCAAATCCCCACCCATTTAGCCAATGTACCGCACCGACTAGATAATCCCAATCAAAACCGGAAACAATCTCTTTAATCGTTGTTTCTTCACCCGGGAAATAGCAGATTTCCAATCCCCAGTGAACCTTAACCGGAAAGTCGATTTCCCGCATCATTTGAATTAACCTAATGTACTCAGTCAGGGACCGTTTCAACTTCCGTTCCAACCAGCCCCTTTGATAGACACCAACCTGCGAGTCATCTGCTAGAATATGCCGCCGGTAGAGCTCACTAAAATCTTTAAATTGATATGAATGTTCCAATAAGTACAATTCCGTAAGGCCCACCGCTTCAGCCTGGGTTACATACTCCCAGATTGATTCCGGCCGGTATGGCCTGGTTTCAATATGAACATGTGCATCAATCATTTGGAACCTCCTAACCTATGCATTCGAACCATTAATACCGAGTTGTTAAAAATTATGGAATCCCATCATTAATATTCCTTGAAAACAGGTATAAATCCTTTATTTTACCCTTTTTGGCCGTTGGTTTTTAATAAATTGGCTATGTTCGTAAAGATTGTTGCTGATTTATATAAATAATTATCACTGAATAACAATTGTTAACCAGTGATAATTAAAAATCAGTTAGAACCTTACTAATCCTCTATTGGTACTTCGGGTCCCTGAAGTTGGTACTGATAAAAAATTAAATCAAGCCATTTGCCGAATTTGTATCCAACTCTCCGAAGTGTGCCAGAATAACTAAAACCTAATTTCTCGTGCATAATTCTGCTACCATCATTACTTGTGTCAATACCGGCAACCATAGTTTCATATCCTTTTGCATTTGCAATCTTAATTAGTTCTTTTAGTAGGGCGGTTCCAATGTGTTTTCTGCGATGGCTTTTTTGAACGTACACGGAATGTTCTATTGTGTACTTATATGCGGCCCGAGCTCTAAAAGGGCCAAAGGTTGCGAAACCAACGACAGCATTGTTTTCCTCGAATACAAGTATAGGAAATCCTTCGCTAACCTTCTTCTCATACCATGAAGTCATTGCTTCAATGGAGTGGGGCTTATAGTCATATACTACTGTAGTATTGATTATTGCCTCATTGTAGATCTCCAAGATTGTAGTTAAGTCATCAGCCTTTGCATATCGAATCATGAATACTCCTCCATAAAGTTGTCGAGATAATATCTCGTCTATATAGTATACTCCAAGCCAAAGTATTCAAGGTAATGATTCAAATGCTTGGAGCAACGCCTTGGAATTTTACCATCCAATCAGTTTGAAGTTTGTAATCTTTGATGAATACCAGTAAACTTCTCGGGGTACAACCGGTTCTCGCTTTGATTTTTGGTCATTTTTGATTTTACCTTTCCTTCAGCAAATCACAACCAGGCGTCAAGCAGCTTAATCTGAGGGCCCTGATGGAAAATTACGAACTTAATTATACACTAACATTATCTGTAATGAACCAATAGAATGAGTTACCAAAATAGAAAAGTAAGTTAGGATGAAAGCATGAAAATGAGAAATTAATATTCAGCCGAATTTAAAAGCCAAATAGTACTGGAGGTACTCCAAGAAACCGCCACAATTAACAAAATCTCTGCTAAGTTATAGTATTAGTCCTGTAACAATTAATCGTTGGAAGAGCAAGTCTAGGAAGGTATTATGATAAAGAGTTAAAGAATAATAAGGGTCTATATGAAATATATAAAGACCTTGAGTTAAGATACCCAAGATCTTTATATCTAGTTACTCCCTTCTAGTAAAAACCGGTCATGTCAAATTAGGCAACCGCTATCGGAGCAAGTGGCCGGATTAGTTGCTGAATGTCGGATACCTCTTCCAAGTTTTTGATTCCTTCCACCACCGACTTAATAGCAGTTTCACTTGCCTGTGGAGCGCCATAGCGAACACAAGCTTCAAATTTAGCCGTCACTTGGTCAAAGCTCAGTGGTTTGCAGGGATGACCCGGCACATATTCAATTCGGTAGCGTTTGATCTGCGAACCATTGATGGTCACCTCTACCTCTGTCGGAGCTACCTGTAAACCAAGAGCATCAATTTTATCATCCCGCAGAACCCTTACCCGACTGGCATAGTCCAATATATCTTTGCTATGGAGGGCATCCAGGGTGAATTCTTCAAGAGTGACTCTGCGCCGCGCTAATGCCGCCCCCACTATATAAGGGATACTGAACTGAGCTTTTTGTTGGGTCTTAGGTGGAGACCATGGTTGATCGCCGCAAAGGATATAAGCCGGCCCGTTGACTCGGACCGTTATATCAGTAACCGTTCGAGGATCGACACCTTCAGCCAGCAACTCCATAATCGCTTGCACCGCACCATGGCTTAACTTGCAGCAAGGGAAGATCTTGATGCTGACGTCATCGATCCGGTTCTTCCTGCCGAGATCGGCTAAAATACGCTCACGTTCATATTCGCCAAAATGATATGCGTTATAAAGACCAAAACGACCTTCTAACACGTTTTGGATCCCGGTTATCCCCCGACGGGCCAAAGCAACTGCAGCCAACCCAGCCTGAACTCCTGTCCCCTGTTGAATGCAATGAGCCATGGCTCCGTCTAAAAGTCCCTGGGACGTTCCGGACAATTCCGTATAGGCAATTCCTAAAGCATTTCGAAACATTTCAACGGGAAGTTTTAGGATGCGGCCAGCCGCAAAGGCGGCAATTAAGGGCGCAAAAGTTCCCGAGGTCCACGGCATACGATTACCGGCGCGAAGTCGGGTTGCACTTCGAATTCGGAGAACGGCGTCAGTCGCTGCCGCAACAGCCGTTATCAATTCGCCCCCAGAAACAAAATCCACTGTCTCGGCTGCCGCTAGAGCTGCCGGTACTGCTGCGAAACCAGGGTGATAACCGGTCTCTTCGTCACAATCATCATAATCGAAGCTACGGGCCATGACAGCATTGAGTTGTCCTGCTGTAGGAGCAGGAAGCCGATCGCCGAATACTAAAACCGATGCTTCCGGTTTTCCTCCCCACTCTCGCGCTTGATCAAGTAATGGTTTAACACTTGGCGCCATGGCACCGGCCACGATAATGCCCAAGATATCCAAGATCATCAGTTTCGTTCGTTGCACCGTTTTTGCCGAAAGATCTCTTAAGTCAGTACCAGCTACTTGTTTTACAAGCATCTCTATTGCGTCTGTGTTCACCAACATCCCTCCTAAGCTGTGTTATATAGCTAAATCTTACTCCGTTTTAGCATGCTTACGTGACGACCAGAAGTTGGTGAGGATAAAGATTAGGGCGACACCGAGAAGAGTCGCTGAAATAGGTCGCATTACAAAGACCAAAGGTGAGCCGTCGCTCAGGATCAACGATTGTCGGAACGAAGTTTCAAATAAACGCTCCAAGACAAAGGCAAGTAAGAACGGACCTAACTCAAAATCTAGTTTGCGTAAGATATAACCGACGATACCGATTCCAATCATCAGCCCGATATCAAAGACTCTATTATTGATTGAATATACGCCCACTACAATAATGGCCGCTACGATAGGAGCCAGAAAAGAAAACGGTACCCTCAATAACTGAACCCAAACACCGACCATTGGTAGATTAAGAACCAGTAACATTGCGTTACCGATAAACATTGAAGCGATCAAACCCCAGAAAATCCCTGGATGATCGCGCACTAGAAATGGTCCCGGAGTGACCCCATGAACTAGCAAAGCTGCAAATAGCATAGCCATAATAGCGTTACTGGGGATACCGAGCGTTAATAGAGGTACAAATGATGAAACAGATGAAGCATTATTAGCCGATTCGGGACCCGCAACCCCTTCGATAGCCCCTTTGCCGAAAGCATCAGGTGTTTTGGAGCAACGTTTCTCCGTAGCATACGAAACCAACGAAGAGATGGTTCCACTCCCACCCGGCAAGACACCAACCAGAAATCCGATAACTGTACCTCTAATGATCGCCCACCAGGATTGAGCAAGATCTTTCAGGCGGGGGAAAATCTTCTCCAGCTTACTGGTGACAAGAGAAGTTGCCTCAACCTGCTCAATATTGGCAAAAAGTTCTCCTAAACCGAACAATCCCATTGCGACAACGACAAAATCAATTCCATCGAGGAGATTGCGATTGTTAAAAGTGAACCGTAATTCTCCGGTCATGGGATCTTGTCCGACAGCGGCTAAGATCATGCCGAGGACGACCATAATCATACCTTTGACGCCAGATTTTCCTGATAAATAAGCGGCCATTATCAATCCCAAGACAGCCAGAGCACAATACTCGGGCGGTCCGAACCGTAGGGCAAATTTGGCGAGGACCGGAGCTAAAAAAGCCAGCGCAATCACACTCAATATTGCCGCGATAAATGAGCCGATCGCGGCAATCCCCAGCGCTGTTCCGGCCCTTCCCTGTTTCGCCATTACATAGCCATCGATAGCGGTAACGACCGACGCAGCTTCGCCGGGAATATTTAAAAGAATTGCCGTAGTCGAACCACCATACATACAACCGTAATAGATTGCCGCAATCATAATAACGGCCGTTGCTGGTGAAAGATAATAAGTTATGGGGAGCAACACAGCAATTGTCACCGTTGGCCCAAGCCCCGGCAATATTCCGACTACTGTACCCAGGATTGAACCGATTAACGCATACAAGAGGTTTGTTCCGCTAAGCGCTATTGCGAAACCATTAAGCAAACCTTCCATCTTGTTCCCTCCCTATTTTACCCAAAATCCTAACGGAAGTTCGGCTTTAAAAGCAACACAAAATACTAGCCATATACCAATAGCAGTTAAACCACCGGTAGTAAGCCCAACCCAGACTTGTTTACGTTCTAATAAAATTAGCCATAAGGCAACCAGTAGCCCTACTGTCACCGGTGCGCCAAGCCATTGGAAAACAAGACCGCTCATTATTAGCAAAGCTATTACTATAAGCAACCGTAAAGCCGAAGTTGGCAAAAGGAAAACATCGTCTTTCGTACTATCCGCTTTATTGTTGAATAATAAAACTAAGCTTAAGACCGCCAAAGCCAGCCCAAGTAAGAACGGTAAAAGCCCGGACCCTGGTTGACCGAATTTAAGTAAAGACAAAACCGTTACTGACTGGTAAATAATTACCATTGCTAATAAAAACAAAGTAATGAACACAATAAATCTGCAGCGTTTCACTAGGTTCACCCCCAAGCGTTAATTACGAAAATTACTAATAAAATTCTTTTGAGAGTTTCTGATCAGTTCCATTCGGCCTGAGCCCAAATGCGCCTGGTCTTGCAGCGGTAGAACCCCGGATAGTCAATGATACATCCACCACAACATCTTTTATTTCAAATTCCCCGTTTACCTCTCCAGATTTTTCTTTCATCAGGAGGCGGTTCATCACCTCGACTGCGGATTTACCCAGCTTTCGGGCATCCTGCCGGACGGACGTAAGTCGTGGATAACTCAAAGTTGCTCCGGTTCCGTCATCATATCCAATTACAGAGATATCGGTAGGTACTTTTATACCTTGATCCCGCAGGAAAGACACAGCACCCGCCGCAACTAGATCGTTCGCAGCCAAGATACCGTCGATATTGACCAGTCTGCCAATTAGTTCCGCCGCTCCATTATATCCTGCTTTGTAATCATATCCAACAATCGCTATTAATTCAGGATCGAAAGGTAAACCACCCTCCTTCAATGCTTTAATGTAGCCTTGGAAACGGTCCAATGTGGTGAAAGCCCCCACATCTTCACGCTCTAAAGTATCTAAAATGGTCTCCCGTGAGCACGGTGGATCCCAAAAACCGGCTATAAATGCAATCCGCCGTCTTCCCAAAGCCAGTAAATACTTTGTCGCAATATATCCACCTTTTACATTATCAACATATACATGGGGCCTATCCTTAAATATCCCCCTTCTTCCTACCACGACAACGGGAAGGTGCCTAAACCTCTCAACTTCCGGTAACGGATCACCAGTCGAAACTGGAATATAGATTAATCCATCGATCACCGAGCGCGATAACGCATCAATTGCAGTGACCTCCATACTCCGGTTACCTTCAGCGTTAGAAATAATCATGACTTGATCATGTTTTTGTGCTTCAGCCAACGCTCCAGCCGCTATACTCGCAAAGAATGGTGATTCGATATCCGGGACTAGTAAGCCTATACAGCCGGTAAGATGGCCCTTCATATGCCGAGCGGCTAAATTCGGCTTATAATCAAGCTCCTTGACAACTTTCCAAACCGTAGCGGCAGTATCCGCATCCACGGTTCCGGACCGATTAATCACACGCGATACCGTGGCCACTGAAACGCCAGCCTTTTTGGCAACCTGTTTAATATTCACCACACCCTGGCGTATTGGAGCTTGGCCCATTACACGTCTCCCTCCACCGATTCCTGGCTAAAAGGCCGGAGGAAAAATAGTGATGTTAGACTTAATAATAACGTCACAGTCACACTTCCCAAAACAATCAGATACCCTTTAGCCGTATAAGTACCTGGTACCCCAGCTGGGAACCAGTTTAATAAATAGCCGGTTCCAGACTGGAAAATGATGACCACTAAAAAATTAAAAAGATTCATAACCCCGAATAAGGCTCCGCCCTTCCCTTCGGGAGCCATATCGTTAACCCCACAGGTTGACTGAACAAAACTAAACCCCGCTAGTAGTCCGTTAGCGAATCCAATTAAACCAGTTATATATATTGGTAACCGAACGGCTATCGATACCCATAATAGTATCCAACTGATTCCATATGCTGTGTAGGAGATCCTAATCACTCTACGCCGTTGATACGGACCGTTACCGAAATTTCCTCCTATAAAGTTACCGAGCATCAGCCCGACTCCAATTAATGTGGCCCATCCGCTGGCTTTGCTAAGATCGACATTATACGCAGTACGATACCAAGAAACTGCCCATAGACCCTGAAAAGCCATGTGTGCAGCAGTGGCCACAGCCCAAATAATTAACGCCGCCTGAAGCTGAATCGAATGGCAAAGCAATGAAAAAGCTTCCCCTAAACGTTGCCATAATGGTTCTGCCTGTGTCTGGGCAACTTTAATCAAAACCGGATCTTTCTTTTTCTGAATTAACAGCCCCATTACTATCAACAAGCTAATGACTGATAATCCAGCAAAGACACTTTGCCTACCCCATGTCTTAATTGCTAGTTCAAGCGGGGCTACTGAGATGACTGCCCCCAAGTTACCAATGGTATAGGTAATACTTGATAATCGCGTGTATAAAGCGTTATCAAATGCTGCAGCCTGAAAAACAAGTGTTCCGGAGAGCATAGGGGCTAAGCCTAAACCAGTTAAAAAACGGCCGACACCAAACTGCCATGGAGAGCTAGCGAACCCCATTAATAAGGTGCCGATAAACGTTAAAAACATACCGCCAGCCACGATACGCACTGGCCCAAATCGGTCGTTAAGAGCCCCACTGATTGGCTGCATTAAAGCATAAGCATAATAATACAAAGCCGAAATGAAACCAATTAGTGTGGCACTCATGCTCCACTCAATTCCAAGACGCGGCATGATTACTGAGGCACTAATACGAAAAAAGGAAGTACAAAAATAAGATACGACCAACAAACCGAAGATAAGGAAGGCCTGAAAATGGCTGATACTTTCCCGCCCAAGGCAGGCGGGAAAGTCAGCTTCACTTTTGGTCATATCACGGCAGTTCATCGAAGAATTCACTTTAAGAAATACCTCCATATTAACATCAAACAAAGCCGTGTAATACTTTTTTTCTATTCCGGTTTAGTCCTTAACGACGAAACCGGCCCCGACACGATTCATCATCTCGTAGAAACCGGGGAAGGATACTGAGGCACACTCCGCGTCGGTAATTATCGTATCTCCATCAGCTCTTAGACCGGCTACTGCCAGTGACATCGCAACGCGATGATCACTATGACTTGCGACAACAGACCCGGTAAGTTTTCGCCCGCCATGAATAGTCATGGATTTAGGAGTATCCTCAATGGAGGCTCCCATCTTAGCCAGTTCTTCGCGCATCACTGCCACCCGATCGGTCTCCTTCGCTCGTACCATCTCAATTCCGGTAAGGCGAGTGTCCCCTTCGGCGTAACAGGCCACTACCGACAATATAGGAAGAGCATCTGGAATATCCGAAACATCTACTGTGATCCCTCTAAGCTTGGATCCACCTCTAGCCGTGAGACTCCGGTTCTTTTCATCAATTTGAATATCGGCTCCCATCTCCTTGAGGATGTCAACGATTACTGCATCCCCTTGATTACCTTCTAAATCAAGATCTTCGATGGTCAGCTTGGAATTAGTTATGATTGCAGCAACCAAAGGGAACGCCACCGATTCCCAATCACTTGGGATTCTAGCGTTTACAGGTCGGTAAGGCTGAGGGCCTTTTACTTCGAAGAAAGAATACTTTTGAGCATCATATTCGACATGTATACCTTGACGAGTCATCCAATCAACGGTCATTTGGAGATAAGGTTTTTCCCTTGCCTCTTTCAATTCCACCCTGGTGACTCCATTTAACAATGGAGAAGAGAGAAGGATTGCTGACACATACTGGGAAAGTCTGCCGTCCAAATGAACGGTCCCCGCTTTAAGTGGACCCCGGACAACTACCGGCGCGGCATCTACTGCACTACGAGTTGTAAAAGCCTTGGCTCCCATCTCTTCGAGTGCAGAGAGGAGAGTACGGATAGGGCGACGTCTAATTTGCCAATCGCCAGTCAAGACGGTCCATTGATCGAGCAGAGTCGCCATAGCAGTTACGAAATAAAGTGTGGTTCCAGAGTTACCACAGTCAACAATATCCTCTGGGACAGATAGATTTCGGCCCACCCCTTCTAATGTCCAAAGGCCTTTCTCAACTTTCGCAGATGCACCAAAAGCACTGCATGCCTTGACTGCCGAAAAACAATCATCGCTCGGTAAAGGATTCTTAATAATTGATTTTCCTTCACTTAAGGTACTTATAACTACTGCACGTATTGTATGGCTCTTCGAACCTGGCACGGACAACCGCCCTTCTAAATTATGTGCACTAACATGAACTTTCATTGTTGCATTTTACTCCTTAATTATTTAAAGCGGGGAATACCAAACTTTTCTGGTGATTGTTTAGCTACGCCGTTATCATATAACAACCAGCAAACAATCGATTCCCATCTTTCCCAATATTTCAGCACATTTTTACCTGTAATATTGTGTCTGAGCTTATAGTTCATTTTCTTGGCAAAGGCGAGCCATTCCGGATCTTTACTCGCTTTTACCAAGGCATTCATAATCGTCTTACGAACTTGAGCCGGAGTCCCTTTCTTTAACAACACGCAACTAGGGAACGAAAGCGGCATATATTTCTTGAACTCTTTTACAACATCAGTGATTGGAGGAACTCCAGGAAAAGCTTCAGAAGGTTCTTCACCGAAAATAGCCAAGGCCCGCATATCACCGGATTTAACATAGCCAAGTGCTTGTCCTGTAGCTGGGAAGGCAAAATCTACTGTTCCATTGAGGACAGCCAGTGTTAATTCTCCACCACTACCGAAGGGTACAAGCTTGATATCAAGACCTGAAGCTTGCAACAAAAGCCCTTGAATATGACCGCTCGCTCCAGGTGAGGAATATGACATCTTGAGCTTACCAGGATGAGCTTTGATAGCGGCAACTAATTCTGCAAAGGTTTTATAGGGAGACTTAGCGCTGACACACAAGACCTTTTGGTCATCTACCATCATCATCAAAGGGTCAAAATCTGAAAATTTAAGGTTACTAAGGTTCATGACTCTAAAAGTAGCCAGTGTTTCGGCAGACCAGAGAATGGTATATCCATCAGCCGGTAATTTATTAACATAGTCAGTTCCAATGGCGCCTGATGCTCCAGGCCGGTTACTAATGACTACGGGTTGACCAAGATACTTTTCTAGGACCGGTGCAAAACCGCGCGCTGCAATATCGGTATTTCCTCCAGCGCCCCAAGGAATCACTAATGTAACGGGCTTCGTAGGAAATGCAGCAAATGATGGAAAAGCAAAAACAACTAAGGATACAATTAATAATACCAGATTAACCAACTTTCTTCGATTCATCAAAACTCCTCCCTTTTTGTAAATGTTTTCTCAAATGTAAAATCATTATAGCATGGGTTTTTTTATGCCACAAAATTTTCCATTGATGATCGAAAAGATTAGCTACTTTAAGCGTAGTATTTGTAAACGTTTAAATTATCAACTATTAGTAAAATTTGGTACTATCTTAATTTTCAAAGTAAATCCAGATAAAATAGCCGCAATCCTTTATATTTTAAAGGATTACGGCTATTTTTGTGCCAAACTTTTATATTTCCAAATCGAAGCCTTTGTTAGTAAAATTAATTCTCAAACATCAGAAATCTCACTTTAGAAATCTCACTTTTGTAGTTTAATGAGCTGTAATCCTAAGAATTTATCACGAAATATGGGTTCCAGGAATCACATTAATGCTCACCTTTTGACTTGTTTATAGCTCTTAACCCACAGAAAGCTTTGATATATTGATTAAGTTAAAAAGGGTCATCATATTGCCAGATGCCACGTTGATTCCAACGCATATATCGAGTATAATTGCTTTTTCAATTTTATCTATTTTGAGATACTTCTTTGAGATACTTCATATTACTTTGTAAACGTTTAATCTGTAAATTATTGGTAAATCATTGTATATGATTATTAACTTTTTTCTTGCGGATCACCCGACCAGTCCATTGACGCTGAAGGACTTAACCGGATCGATCATATCAACACTGGATATTCATAGTCGTCACTCTAAAGGCAGCTTTGTCAGAGCAGCTTTCATAATCATAATAAAACCACTTACCGGTGTAATCCGGTAAGTGGTTGTTAAAATTAATTCCTGGCAACGTTCTACTCTCCCAGCCGGTCGCCCGACCAGTACCAT
>DATCLA010000043.1:0-5012 GCA_036564195.1 Bacillota bacterium | reverse complement strand
CCTTATTATGTGGCTAGATTGGGTTTGGTTCTTTTTGGGTTTGTTTCAGCAACTTACCATTTCGGAGTCCCGATGGCTTTTTCTTGGATAAAAATTACGAACTTAATTATACACTAACTGTGGCTAAAAGCCTTTGTAATTTATAAATATACCATTTAATAGTTGTAAAAGTTTTAAAAAAAACCGCTTAAAACATTTTGTAATAAGCGGCTTTTTAATTACATATTCCTTAAAATTGCCAAATGATTAATGATTATTTAAATAATTCTAAGCCTGCGTTCTTATCGCTCTTTCCTTCAGGATCAATAATATTTACTACTGGTCCCGGTACTACCTTCCACATTTCATACAATACTGTTCTCATCCCTTTAGCTACCCGCCAAGTATCATTGCAAGTATTTTGTACAAAATCGGAGAGTAGTTTACAAGCGTCATTAGACTTGCCTGCTTGGAAAAGTTTAATTGCTTTTTGCTCAGTCATGTAATTCTGACGAGCAATTTTACCTTCTATTGAATCCCACACAGATTTAAGGACTCCCATGTATACTTCTTCATTGTTGCGGGCCATCCGATCCAGGATATCAAAAGACCACCATGGTGAGTCGGCGCTATATTTATCCCGCCCGATTCCCAATTCAGCCGGAACATCGGAACAAAAATAGAAGGGTCGGAAAGGAGAACAATCCGGAGAGGCCATAGCTGCCCAGCAGACAATCCGCATCGGCTCCGGAATAGCTTCATCTGTCCGTAAGTGAGCAATTATACTGCCTGCATTACTCTTAGTATCTGTATGCGCGGAAAGGACCGGTAAGTTCTTTTCCATCGTTCCATAGACAGACTCAATGAAGCTATCTTCATATTTATAATCACGTAGAACACTCATTACATATGGCACATCAATCTTGCCACGTTTCTTAGCCAACAGTTGGTATGCCCGTCTGGCCTTGATCTCAAAATCAGGGCGGGCTTTAAAATTATTATACGCTAATGCGAAATCAAACTCATCTTTCGGATTATACCATCCCATATCAATCGCATGTTGAATTAGATCCGGACTGGCTTCATCATAGGTAGAACGGATGGAACAAATATTAGTTAAAGCGAAAATATTATCTTGGACCCGTTTTGCGATCCAACGACGGTCGGAAGTTTCTAAGATCCAAGCTTCGTTAGGATCGGCAATTAAAAATGAATTCCAGTATACGGAGACGTCTCCCGACTCCGGAGAGGCGGCATTCCCGTTTTGACCATATTTTTCAATCATATCAATGATAACATGCATGGCTTCATAGGCGGTTTTACCGCGTTCCAATCCTAACCGTACCAAATCATGACCGTTTAGCGATTCTTTCTCATGATGAAGCGGATCTTTGGTATTAATAAGTTCATTACCAGCGCAAACTCCGTATTCATTGACACCAAATTCATATCCGCCGCTCCAATAGGGGTGTCCGGCCATTACGGTATAAGTTACACTAGCCTGGGGAATTTTAATATGACTCAATTGAACCATTTCACCGTGCTTATGTTTGCCACCGGGAACTTTAACGAAACCCATACATTCTTCATTAGCGCGGTTGCTGTTTTTGGCCCAGATCACATTGCCGTCCGCAGATGCGCTTTTTAGCACAACAAGTTGATCACAAGCCATTGCCGCAGCGACTAAAACAAATAACAAGAGCATAGTTACAGCCAGAGTTAGGCCTATTTTCTTCAACATTAATATCCCTCCTGCAATAATTTTCAAAATCGGTGATACTCCTTAATGCTTAGGTTTTTAAGATTATCGCCATTATCACCCCCTTAAATTATACCTTTATACCTTTCTCCCTACTTTTTTATTGGTGGCGCTAAAAAAAAGCCAATTCCTTGGTCAATTATCTGATCGTAGGTGGGTATATTATTGACTACAATTTCATCACCGGGCGTCATTTGCGAATATGCCTTAATAAGCTCTGCAACTGTAGTAAGATGCCTGGCTACACGCAAAGAAAGGGGTAAACCTGTTTCGTCAAACGGGACAAAAGTACGTCCCAAACGAGCGGCAGCAGTATAACATGGGTCTTTTCCAGATACAATTTTATCTGCTACGGTACAGCCTCGAAGTTTCCCTTGAATCGGATTTGCTGATTCAGCTAAAAATGTTAACGCTTGTGTAGAGTCTGCCAATTCCCGATAGCTAAATCCATGGAGCGAAACTGGGGGAGCTTCCAACCCTATTTGAATTCCCGCAGCTGAAAGATTAAAAACCGTCATCATCCCTACATTACGGCTTTTGTCCGTAACCGCCATGGCATTGATGAAAAAATACTCCAAAGGCGATTCATGCAAATCAATAACCAGATCAACCTGTTCCTTTTTGATTAATCTCCGGATAGCGTAAGCAACTTTTTCAACCAAAACCCCATTCGGTCTTCCAGGATAGGAACGGTTTAAATTACGGGTCTCATTACCGGATAATCGTTGACCTGAAGGATAATGCACATAAATATCAGGATCCGGCCATTGATCAATTTGATTGGCATAACGCGCCCCAAAACTAAACCAGCGTTTACCATTGGGAGTGTCTATTTCGAACCGATTTGGATAAGCTTCCAACGGTGGCGTATGTGTAAAAGCGCTCCGGTTGGTTTGAGGAATAACAATTACTCGACCCTGTTCGGGAATGGCTTTCTCTACCAATAAAACAGCGGTAACATTACCTGCAGGTTCATCCGCGTGAGTTCCCCCCAAGACTAAAATGGTTCCACCGGGTTTTCCGCTGTCAAGAATATAAATATCGCTATCTGCATTAGTCTTTTTTAAATTAGTTAAATAATTACTTAAATGGGAATGCTTAGTCACTCCGGGGCCCGGATAAATCTGCGGTTGCTCTCGAGCTTGTAAAAAGCTTTGGCCGCTAATGAAGCCGACCCATCCAAATAAAAGAATTACAATGAACGTCTGCAACCATTTATTTAAATGGTTTTCGCTAGAATAAAACATTTGGTTCCCCTCACTTAATTAGTAACATCCGCAATACCAACGGCAATAAGATTATTGCGTTAAGAACCTGTTTTTCAAGTTTACGATGTTGAAAAAAATTTATTGAAAGCAGAATAACCAAAAATCCCGTAATCACTACATATGACGCCTTAAGTAAAGAATAGACATCCAATATTACAACCCCCTTAACCGTTACAACAATAAAGCAGCTGCTTTATTGGAAAATACTGCCACCGTTAAACATAAAGCGATAGTTATACAAGACGGGACAAGTACTACTTTAAGAACTTGATTATAATTTTCGGTTTCAGCCAACTCTCCCGCTAACAGTCCAACGATTGCGCTTGGGGGAGTTAATTGTGAAAGTGCACAAAGTATTGAGACCATTGCTGTAATCACGATTGTGTTTTGTCCGAGTAACGCTAATACTATAGGCATACCTAAAATAGCGGCTACACCAAGCATCGATAGAGCCCCTCCCAGAATCGGAAGGGCTAAGCTCATGCCGAGATAGATAAGATAATGGGGTAAGCTTAAACTTTTAACCACCAATAAGCCGGTAACTCCGGTAAGCGTGGAAATTTGCACCAATACTCCTACGGATAACAACAGAGCGGAAATCTCCAAAATCGGCGAGTCAACCGCATTAGTTAATGTTTTTAGTGTTACAACCCTTTTTCCTGTTAACCAAGCGCATACTGTACCAATTACAAATATCAACGGTGTATGTAAATCCGGAACAACCGACGGCGCCACCCGTACCAAGATCATTAACAATGCCACCACCATTATGGGAAGTAACGCGCGCCACCAGGTCAAATCTTCGGAATTCTGCTGAAAATCGGCTTTAATATTCATTAAGTTCCTTTTCAGCCATGGCCTGTAAGCGAGAATCAATACCGCAATAATCCCACTGGGGATGGTAATGGCCGGAAGAATCAACTGAAATCCTTCAAAAGGCATGTTGATGCAATTACAAACAATCATAGCCGGGATATTAACCGGTCCTGTGACGCTCCCCATACAAGCGCTAAATGAGACCAAAGCGGCAGTTGTATTTTTAGACAATCCAGCTTTAAGCAAAATCGGAATCACCATCGCGCCGGTGATAAGAACGGCCGGCGCCCCTAATCCCGTTACCATACCCGGCAGATATAAAAATAATAGAGTTAGAAAAAGAAATAATAAAGGATATCCGGAACAATATTTCACTAAAAGTTTGCTAATAACCAAGATGGAACCATTTGCCTCAAGCACTCTCAGAAAAATAATCCCGGTAAGAATAACCATGACAATATCGAGATAACCGAATTCACCTTCGACCAAATGCCGCAAAGGAAAACCGAATCCGGAAAAGAATGCCCCCAAAATAGCTGCTCCCAGTAAGGCAAAGACGGTTGCTCCCCGATGTCTATGAAAACAAAAATATATTCCTGCAAATCCCACTACCATGGCTATCAAAGCAGCGATTGATTGCTTTTCCATTAAAATACCCCTGCCTTTCCGAGAATAAAACTACTTAACGGCAAACATATCCTTAATAACCCCGCTAAGGTCCGCGACTTTAGCAATTACGGTTAATGGGATTTTTGCAGTTTGACAACGCTTATTAAAGTAATTATCTTTATTACCGTCGGCATATACAACGCAATATTTGGCGTATTTTAGGGCTGCCTCGATAAACGGCTGAGAAGTTGGACCACGTCGCGCGGCACCGCCAATATGGATACAAATAATATCAATCCCTTTATTTTTTGCGTCTAAAACTAACTTTTTAACTCGGTTCAATTCCATATTGGCGTCAATTCCGGCTGATCCCAGTCCCTTCAGGCTATGTCCCGGAACAACGATTAAAGTTTTAATCCCGTCTAAATCCTTATTTTCAGCCATCTGAATGCATTTATTGGGTATTTTATTTTGGACAAAATTAAACGATACCATTTGTGCCTCTATGCTTTGTCCGGCAGAGGTTATTAAAACCGGTAAATTAAATTTCAAAGTTTTTGCTTCTAGGCTCAAATTAGAAG
>DATCLA010000042.1:0-10367 GCA_036564195.1 Bacillota bacterium | reverse complement strand
CCATATACTGCCCTTCCTATTATAATTGAATTATGCGGTCCGTTTCAGGTTTTGATAGCAGAATACGGTTCCGCCTTAAAAATATAGGAGGGTGGTTAATGTGAAAAGGTTGGACAAATTTATCTTTGCCGTTTTAATTGGCGTAATCACTGTTACCGCCGGTTTATCTGGTTTTGCGCCAGTTAATGCGGCCCCCAAATCAAAACAGAACTTCACCATGCCCCGGGAAGCATTTGGCTATCTGATTACGAATGCGGCCAAGCTATCACCGGCCCAAGTTGAACAAGGCCTTTGGGAACTGCAGCGGCTGTGGGACAAGACTCAAAAAAAGTACCAATCGCAACTTGAATCCAAAAAAATCCAACGAAAACTAGGAAAGTACCGGTTTCGGGATTTAGTCCAATTCCGTAACATCTCCGACACTGAGGTCCTGCAATTGCTCACTAATATCAGGGCGGACGGCTTCCGTTTGATCAATGGCCAAGGAAAAGTCAACCTAAAAATCGATTATTCAGTCATAAATCCGAAGGTTACCCGCTATGCTCCCAAACCGGTCCGGACTTATTTCAAGATTATTGCCCGGAGTAACCCTCAAACTATCTGTGTCAACGGCACCCTGAAAGTTACTCCTAATGCGTTGGCGGCACGGATTGTCCAAGCCGAACGTTTTTTAAAGGAAAATCCGGAGTTTGTCAAAAAAGCTGAAGTCGAAGGAGTTTACAAACAGTGTTTATCCTTTTATTTACTTGGTTCTGCCAAAACCCCGGCCTTTAAAGGGAATAAATTGAATGAAAATTTTTTAAAAAGTTACCGGGAGGCGGCAACCAAATACCAAACCGACTCCTTTGGCAAACTGGTTGCTGATTATTTAAACCTTTTAAAGCAGAGTAACTACAGGAAGACCAAACAGATAACGGAATTTGTCAAGTCGAAAAGTTCCTAACCGAAACCATCTCACGACAAACAGGATGCCTCAGTCATCCTGTTTGTCATTCTGCTTCACCGGTATTAACGAGCAGCGCCGTCCCGGTTATAAACCCTTGAAAAAACTGCGGTAATAAACAGCCGGATCACCAGCCCGGTTATAGATTGTATTCTCCGGTTCCTCCTGTGCACCGTTGTTAGGATAACGGGTATAAACCTTTATTAAGGACGGTTCAGCCGAAATGCTGAATCTAAAGTAATTCCCGGCTTTCATTGCTATTTTCCACCAATGGTGCTGATTACGGACTCCCTCGTACTCCAGGGGATACTCCGTAACCTTACTGTTGTCCCGGATTAAGAGCCGGTACGGTTGGGGCGGTTGCATTAGGGGTGCTTGGTAGTATACGGTAACTTCAGCCTCATTTTTGGGTCTCTGTTTAAACTTGGCAATCAGTTGCCGGTAACGCTCCCGGCCTACGGTTTTACCGTTTTGGGGATTTTTTACTGTCGTCACATCAGTCAAGCGCAAAATGGTAATCCCGGAATAAGGATAACGTTCCAAGGCCTGGTCGAGATGGTCCCAGGCATCCACCCAGTCACCGGGAAAGTCTTCATTGGTCCACTGCAGGCCTTTGGCTAAGGCATTTTCCCCTTTGATGGTCACTCCTTGCCGGTAGGCTTCAGCAGCTACCCAGCCCACCAAGGATTTGGCCAGGGAATACTGGTTGGGAGTCTCCCCCATGCCCCCGGTTGCATTATTACCCATCTCCAAACAGGTGAAATGAAGATTAACCGGCCGACCCGCAGTTTGGCACAGCCGGATTAGCTCTGCATAGCCATGGCCGTTCACAGCGGCTTCCGCGTCAAGGTCAAACCCGGTGGCAAAATTTTTACCCGGCCGGATTAATCCGGCGGCAATCTCAGCGGCCCGGGGCGCTGTCGGCTGAGAGACCCCCAAAGTTCCCATCTGCCAGTGAACTCCGGGAATTTTAATCCCTAAGGGGATCTTCCAAAACTTACGCCCGCTAAACACTTTCCCCGCCAGGTTAAGCAGGCGTTTACCATGCTCAATCAGGGACCGGTTATACCATTCAATCAAATCCCGGCCGTACTGTGACTGATAGTAAGCGCCGCTTAAAAAAAACCGGTCCGCCTTAAAGATCCGACCGTCGGGATAGCCGTGGTCAGTCCCTTGATCCGGAAACCGAATCGCGGTGAAACCGGTCAGATTTTGCCCCTCCGGACCCCAAGCCGTCTTAAGCCGCTGGATAGTGCCGTATTTTGCCTTCATTTTGGCTTGAAAATCCTCCAGTGCCAACGGACCGTACCATTGGACCGCCCCCCGGTGGGGCCAGTTAGTCCGATCACCCCGTAATATTATATTTCCGGAACGGTCCTTCTTTTCCCAAAAGCCGCTGGCAGTGGCGGCATCATAAAGCCAGTCATGACTGTTGTAAGAAGGATAACGTAATTCACCAGCCGGTCCGCAGCTAATGTTAATCTCATCTAAGTCGCCGCTGAAACCGTTTTCATCGCAAAGCCGGGCAAAGGCCGCCATCAGCTCCTCATATTGGGGTAGAACATAGCGGTCTGCCCATAAGCTCACATATTCCTCACTGAAGTTACCCAACTCACTTTGGTACTTTAAATCATTGACACTGCGTCGGCCTTTAATGGTATCCCAGAGCCATACCGGCAATAGGCTGGTATAAGTGTCGCCGACATTTCCGCCACATTGATGGAAGGCAATAATCGGGATAATTCGGAGGCCGGCGTCTTTAATCTTTTGAAATACTTTCCGGTAGTAGGACCAGTCAAACTTGTTATCGCCCTGCGCTTCAACATCACCCCACCAGACATCGACCGACACAGCGTCAACTCCAATCTGCTTCGCCACTGCCAGTTCTTTTGCAAAACTCTGCCAGTCCAAAGGGTCTTCGAAGCGGTCCGGGTCATTGTAATTCATCACATGCAAGGGCCCCATCACATTGGCGCTGAAATTAGCAACCGGCTGGTTGCAACCATAGCACCCAAAGGTAATAATTAAAAATAACAGGGTTATTAAGCTAACCATCCTGCTTGTTTCTGTCCTTTTCAATCTATTTCACCCCTTATCAAGTGCTTTTAATAAAACTCCGTTACCCCTTCACCGCTCCGGCAGTAATTCCCTTGATAATAAAGCTCTGCATTACCAGGTAAAAGAGGACCACCGGCGCTGCCGTCAAAACCAGCGAAGCCATTGCCAGCGAGTACTGCTGCCGATACATGCCAAAGAAGCCGAATTGCGCCAGTTGCAAAGTTGACCCTTTCGGCAGGATGATTAAAGGCAGTAAGAAATCGTTCCAAATCCACAAAACGTCTAAAATGGCAATGGTTGCGGTAGCCGGGGTTAATAACGGAAACACCACCGTAAAAAAGAGCCGCCCGACCGAAGCACCGTCTAAAGCCGCGGATTCTTCAATTTCCAGCGGAATCCCTTTAATGAAGCCATGGTACATAAAGATGGCCAGTGGGCACCCCAACCCGATATAGATGGGAATAATTCCCCAACAATTTTGGAGCTGGTGCTCCCGGGCCAGCTGCACAAGCGGCACCATAAAGGTTTGAAACGGCACGATCATTGAAAAAGTAAAAATTAAATAAAGGTACCAGGCCAGCTTGGAGCAGCTGCGGGCTAAAATATAGGCTGCCATCGAGCTGGTCAAAATAATCCCCAGCGTACTAAGGACGGTTATCAACAAGGTATTACCGAAAACCCACGGAAAGCTGGTCCCTTTCCAGGCTGCCGCATAGTTGTTAAAGTTCAAAGCAGTCGGCAGCGAAAACGGGTTCAGTACAATCTGGGCGTCGGTCTTAACAGAATTCAAGATGGTCACCAGCGTCGGAAATAAAAACAGCAACGCCAGGATCCACATTATCCCTTCAAAGACCAGCCTACCGAATTTACGGATTAAAAACCGCCGGGGTTTTCTGCCGGGACTAACCGTAATCATAGTTCCACCTCCCGTCTTTTCATGATCGTCAGTTGTATTCCGGTAATCACCATTATGATTAAACAAAGCAGGACCGCTTTGGCGGTGGCGTATCCAAACCGGTTCTGCAGAAAAGCGTTATTATAGATGTCCAAAACAATCGGAGTGGTGAGATAAGCCGGTCCGCCATGGGTTAAGGCCAAAGCCACTTCAAAAGTTTTCAATGAATTGGCTAAACTGTAAAACAGGCAAATTGTTAAAGCCGGCATTAACAACGGTAAGGTTACCTGGTGCAACCGCTGCCAACTCCGGGCGCCGTCAATCTGGGCTACCTCCAGCACATCCTGGGGAATCGCCTGTAGACCGGCCAAATAAATCACCATTAAATAGCCGCAACTTTGCCAGACCGAAACAATGACCACCGTATACGGGGCTAAATCCGGTTCAAACCAAGAGCTAATCCCGGTAAGGGCCGGCAGGATTAACCTAAAGACGAAAGACCAGATGAATGCCACAATGACCATACTAAGCACATTCGGCAAGAAAAAGATGGCGCGCAGGCAGTGGCGGGCTTTGCTATTTTTGTCCAAAGCCAGGGCCAGCAGCAAAGCAAAGAGATTGGCAAAGATCACATTAAAAAAAGTGAAGAACAGCGTAAAACCTAAAACTCCCCAGACCAGCTTAGTCTGATATAACTGTTCTGCCAGGACGGTCCGGAGTTGCGTCGCGGTAGCCGCGTCAGGGCGCTTGCTAAGTTCATAAGCATTTCGGGCGCGGTTGAGCCGGTAATACTGAAGTACCAGTTGCCGCTGGGCGTCTTGATCAAGATGGTTCAGAAGGTTTTTTTGAAAGACCTTGACGTCAATCGTCGCCGGCAGATCATCAAACTGATTGAAAAGATAGGTTTTTTGCAGCCGCGGCAGAAAGCGGGTATCGTCTTGAAACAGTTTCCGGTAGTTTTCCCACCCAATAAATTTAATCGAAGCAATCCCCACCGTTTTTAGGATCCCTTTGATCTTCCTTCGTTCTGCTGCTGTGATCTGCCGGTGCTTACCCTTTTCAGTTACCCAGTTTTGCAGTAAATAGGTAGTCCGGTCGTTGCTTAGCCGGTAAAATTTTTGCAGCAAAACTCGGTCCGCCGGCCGGGTCACCCGGCGCAACACCTTCCCCTCAAACTCCCCTTTCTCCATGGTAAAGGGGATCTCCGGGACAATCCCGTTCCAGTCGGTAAAGGAATAGCGGATTCCCTGCCACAATGGCATAATGAAAAAATAAGCATAAAGTGTAAATGCAGGAATTAAAAAAGTCACAAAGTAAAAGACTTTTTTCGGTTTGGAAGTTACCATCACCAAACTCCTTTAGAGCAGGAGGGCAAATAAGCAGTAAAGTTATTTGCCCTCCTGAACTTAATATTTAGTTTATCTGCGGACTTCCTGCCTCCAAGTCCGGTCAAGGTAAGCAATTAGCTGAGCCGCGGTCTTTTTACCGAACATATACTCTTGAACGCCGTTCTTACAGGCATCTTCAAAGACATTCACCGGGTACATCGAAAACGCCCACGGGTTAGTCTTACCGCTTTCCAAATAGGCAACCAAGTCCTGAAAGGGTTGTTGCATCTTCTTTACATTAGCCCCCTTGAAAGTGGGGACTAATTTACATTTTTCAACCCATAGCTTGATTGCAGCCGGAGTTGCCAACCATTCGAGAAAGGTCTTGGCAGCTTTTTGCCGTTGGGGACTGGAGGCAGCCGAAAGTGCAAAGGTGGAATCAACATCAGCAAACAATTTGGTCTGCTCCACCTTATCAGTACAGGGGAAGGGGATCAAACCGCAGTCCAGTTCGGGATTGGTGCTTACTGCGGCGCCGTACGACCAAAGACCCTGAACCATCATTGCCGCTTTTCCGTAGGCAAAGGCGACCTGCTGTTCGTTCCAATCCATTGAGGCAGCATCTTTACTGACATTTGCCTTATAAAAGTCCATAATCATAAAGAGTCTCTTAACATCCACCGGCTTGGCAAAACTGCCGGTTCCGGCCTCCATCGTCCGGAGCCAGGGCAGCAGTTTCTCTCCGGCTAGGGAGGTATGAACCATCGCGAAGAAATGTCCTAAAGACCAGTTGGCTTTGAACAGACCGGCAAAGGGGGTGACCCCGTTTCGCTTTAATGTGCTGCAGACCAGTTTTAACTCTGAAAAGGTAGCGGGCGGTTTCAGGCCGTACTTTCTGAAGATTGCTTTGTTATAGATAATACCGATTCCGGCTACGTCCATGGGCAACGCATACTGCTTTCCGTTGTAAGTAACTGCATTTTTAGTGGCAGGTATGACTTTTTTCAGCACCGGTTCTTGAGAGAGGTCAACCAACCAGCCGGCTCTGGCAAACTCTTTAACCGCACTGTATGACTGAAGCTGGATAATATCCGGCGCCTGACCGCCTGACATCCGCGTCTTTAGCACCGTCATGCTATCGTTGGGGACCATTTCCAATTCAATTTGAATTTTAGGGTAGCGTTTAGAGAAGGCAGCAACTAATTCCTGCATTTCCGCGTTGATTTCTTGTTTATAAAAGAACAGGTTCAAACGGATGGCTTCGGCAGCCAGAGCGTTCCCGGCCAGCAGCGTCAGTAGTACGGTAACTAACAGTACCTTTCCCAGCTTAACTTGCATAACTTTTCCCTCCTCTGGCTAAACTTCGGAAACGGTTTCACCTCCTTTATTGGCGCTAGCGCTTCGGCTGCTTCCAGCTGTATGCTTTTGGCCTAAGGCCTTAGTTATTTTATATTCGTAATTCTCTGATTTTGTTCATCTAAATTGTTTGCTTATTTTATGCCCTTGGCCCAAGTTCCAACCGGTTCCCAGTGCATATATTGCTATTATCCTTGTGGAGATTATAACGAAAATCAGGTGATTTTGATGAATAACGAAAACCAGTTTATTTATAGTCTCAGTCCGTCAGTAGCCCGTAAACTTTCCCACGAGACCATCTCCGTGCCGATGATGGAATCGATCACTCCGCGCTGGCTTTTAACCTTTTTACCCTGGGTGCCGGTGAAAGCCGGAGTTTACCGGGTTAATAAGTGTAAAAAAAATCCCGGCACCCCGTGCAATGAATACAGTGAAAAGTTAATTGAAGTGATTTCCTGTCATGATGGCGAACCGAATTTACCGCAAACCTTTGTTGATTACGAAGCCGCCCCCCGGGAATATCCCTTAAGTCTGATCCAAACTGTCCTGAAGATTAACTCCCGGGTCTTCGACCTCTTCAATGCTCCCCTCAATCAACTGGAGGAACAATTACGGCTGACTACCGAAGCCATGCAGGAACAGCAGGAATGGGAGCTAATCAATAACCCGGAGTTTGGTCTGCTTTCTTCGGTAACACCCGAAATGCGTATTGCCACCCGCAACGGCACTCCCACCCCGGACGACCTGGATGAATTGCTCGCCTTAGTTTGGAAGAAACCGGCTTTCTTTTTAGCTCATCCTAGAGCCATTGCCGCCTTCGGCCGGGAATGCACCCGGCGCGGTGTTCCTCCGGCAACAGTCAACCTGTATGGTTCACCCTTCCTTACCTGGCGGGGCGTACCGTTGGTCCCCTGTGACAAATTGATGGTTGACGGCCGCTCTAAAACCGATCTCTGCAATTCGGGACGGACCAATATCCTGTTATTACGGGTTGGCGAAACGGAACAAGGAGTGATCGGTTTGCATCAGCCCGGAATTGCGGAAGAACAGTACCGGCCAAGTTTATCGGTGAAATTCGGCGGAATCGACCAAAAATCAAATGCCAGTTACATCTTGAGTCTCTATTTTTCAGCAGCAGTTTTAACTAACGATGCTATCGGCGTATTGGAAAATGTCGAGGTAGGTTACTATCATGACTATGTATGATCTCGATTCCCTAGCCCGCCTGGCCAATGCCATCTATCGGCAAAGTCTGCCGGCAGCGGCGCTAAATGAAACGGCAGTCAAACCCGGATTACCGGAGCAGTTAATCCCGGCTCCGGCAAAGCCCAGCAAGGCTTCGAGCCCGGATCCCCCGGCGGAACCAGACTTAAGACCGGAACCCAGTTATTATTTTTTAACGCGAAACCCGATCAAAAAATCGGCAGACCCCAATAACCTGACTGCCACTTCGGGAAGAGACGTTAACGCCATTCGTCAGGACTTTCCAATCCTGAAGCAAAAGATCAATGGGAAACCCCTGATTTGGCTGGATAATGCCGCCACTACTCAAAAACCGCTTCCGGTAATTGAAGCCATCTCCGGGTTCTACCGGGAGTCCAATTCCAATGTTCACCGGGGAATCCATACCTTGGCCTCCCGGGCAACCGCCGGTTATGAAGAGGCCCGGGAAAAAGTTCGGCGTTTGATCAATGCCGCAGCTCCGGAAGAGATTATCTTTTTGCGGGGAACCACCGAAGCGATTAACCTGGTTGCTGCTTCCTATGGTCGGAACCGCATCCATAGCGGTGATGCGATTATCCTTACTGCCATGGAGCACCATTCCAATATTGTACCCTGGCAAATGCTCCGGGAGACTACCGGAGTGCAACTACGAATTACCCCCATCACCGCCCGAGGTGAAGTAAACTTAAGTGAATACGAACGCCTGCTTTCCCGCAGTACCCGCTTAGTAGCCCTTACACAGGTCTCCAATGTACTGGGGACCATTAATCCGGTCCGCACCATGATTGAAATGGCCCATTACTATGGCGCCCGGGTCTTAATTGACGGAGCTCAGGCAATCCCCCATTTAAATGTAGATGTACAAAGTTTGGACGCAGATTTTTATACCTTCTCCGGCCATAAAGCTTACGGCCCGACCGGAATCGGCGTCCTCTACGGTAAAAAGGAGTTATTGGAAGAAATGCCACCCTGGCAGGGTGGCGGCAGTATGATTCAGGAGGTAAGCTTTGAAAAAACCACCTACAACTCTCTCCCTTATAAATTCGAAGCCGGTACCGGTAATATCGCCGCCGCAGTGGGGTTGGGTGCAGCCGTTGACTACCTCCAAAAAATAGGCTTGGCCTGGATCGGACAGCATGAACAGGAATTAACCACCTATGTCAGGACTTTATTGGGAAAAATCCCCGGCTTACAACTCTTCGGTACCGCGCCGCTTAAAGCCGGAGTAATCTCCTTTACCTTGGAAGGCATCTCTCAGGAGGACCTAGCCCGCCGGCTGGATCGGGAAGGAATCGCAGTCCGGGTCGGCCACCACTGTGCCCAGCCCCTAATGAAACATTACGGTATAAAAGGAATGGTCCGGGTCTCATTAGGGATGTATAATACTCGAGAGGAGATGGAGCAATTGGCGGAAGCAATTGCAAAAATTGTGAAGCAGTTAAGATAATATAAATTTTCATCATTACCGAAATTTCAATTTAGATAGTGCTTCAAGATAGTTAGTGTATAATTAAGTTCGCAATTTTAAAAAAGGAAAAGCCATCGGGACTCCGAAATGGTAAGTTGCTCAAAACAAACCCAAAAAGGAGTGTTATCCGATGGCTTACCATAAGAATACCGTAAATTTAGAAAAAATGCTGTTAAAATTTTTAGGCGAACCGGATCCGATGCTTTCCATGCTTGAATGGCTATGCCATCAAATGATGGAAGTAGAAATCGCAAACAAGCTTGGAGCCGACAAAGGCGAACATTCGCCAAAGGGCTACAAAACGTATGGTTTGCGGTTTCTGATGCCAACCAAGGCTTAATGGCTGCTATTGAAAGATCCTTTGTCGGGTGTAGTCTGGCAGCGGTGTAAAGTTTATTTGATGAGAAATATTCTCGCCCATATCCCGGATAAGGATAAAGAATTCTTTGCGGCGAAACTAAAACAAATCTGGCAGCAACCGGACTATGAATCCGCTAAACGTTATGCCAATCTGCTTATCGAAGAATATGAAACCAGGTTGCGAAGTCTTAGAGAACGGCCTTGAAGACTCTTTACAGTACTACCAGTTCCCGGAAATCGACTCAAGAAAGATTAGTTCTACTAACGTCTTGGAGCGTTTGAATAAAGAGATACGTCGGCGTTCCAAGGTTGTCGGAATTTTTCCTTCAATGGATTCCTATATACGGTTAATTAGTTGTTATCTGATTGAGTAGATCATCAGTACAGGGAGTTTGTTTATTGCGTACCGCATAAATGGATTGTGTCTAGTCTAGTTCGCAATTTTCCAAGGGGCCTCCACCAGATTAAGCTGCTTTACGTCTAGTTATGATTTGTTGAATGATGTCTTTATTAATTAGCATCTTGAGGTTTCCCAATCTTCAGCATACTGATTAAGTATCTCCGAACCAAAGACGGCAAAGAGCTTCGTTTCGACCCCAAAGAACTGGTGATTACCGGCAAAGACAAGTCGGTATATATCCAGATGACCGAAGATGAAGGAATCACTATCAACAGCAACACCAATATTACTTTGGAAGCCAAAGGAAAAATTTTACTGGCAGCGAATGAGAACAT
>DATCLA010000041.1:0-22764 GCA_036564195.1 Bacillota bacterium | reverse complement strand
AAACTTTTAAAGTATTATCATTTTAGGTGATCTATCGTGGCAAGAAATTCGTTGAAAAATGTTGTTTATGACTACTTATATGAAAGTATTGTATCAAGTAAATTACTACCGGGACAGGTAATTGTGGAACAAGAAATCTCTAATCTGCTCGGAGTAAGCAGAACTCCGGTCCGAGAAGCACTGAAGCAATTAACCGCCGAGAGGTTAGTCCGGCACATTCCTGGCAGAGGTACATTTGTTGAGGATATATCCGTCCAAGATGTTGAGGAGCTTTTCGAAATCCGGATCATGTTTGAGGTGGCGGCATTAGAATCGGCCATCGGAAAGATTAGCGATAGTGAAATTGAAGAGATTGTGCACGTGTTAGACCACTTAAGTGATAACACAAATCATCCTGAAGAATTTTTTAATACTGACCGAAGACTTCATAATTTAATCTTAAAATACGGGCGAAACCGCCGGATGATCGAATTTTTAAATACTGTTAATTCGCAGCTGGAAAGGTTACGCCGGATTTCGTCACTAACTCCCAAACGATTAGATAAATCCAAACAGGAGCATTTAGCTATTTTATACGCTATTAGAGAAAGAAATCTTGAAAAAGCTATTGCTGCTTTACGTTTACACCTACAAAATGTTAAAAAGAGTACGCTGGATGTTTGCGAACAGACACGCCTCAATAATTGCTAAGCAACTTTTTATTTTATCAAGTTGCATACTCATTGTATACAAGAAAGGAGGGCAGTTGTAAAGCTCTAGTGAGCTTTTTCACTAAACAATAAATAAAGCAAACTTAAGGAGGAGACTTATTTTATGGCAAATCTAAAAGTAACCGCACTTGGAGTAGAATTTAAAAATCCGATCCTGGTAGGGTCAGCTTCGCCTTCAATGGACTGGGTTGGGACAAAAAAAGGTATTGATGGCGGCGCTGCAGGAGTTATTGTAAAATCATTATTTGGCGAAAAAGGTAAACTGGGACGCAATTTCCCAAGGCCACGTTATAAAATCTATGATTACCGGGAATATCCGGGCTATCCTGAAAAATTGCCGCACGCATTTACCCTCAATTCCCTGGAAGAATGTTCCCATTTTGGATATGAAGAGTATATGAAAGATATTGATAAGGCTAAAACAGAGATCGGAAACGACGGAGTTGTAATGGCCAGTCTTTCCGGTGTGACCATGGATGAATGGGAACAGATGATTAAAATGGTAAACGACACCAAGGCTGATTGGGTCGAATTGAATGTCTCATGTCCGTTTGCCGCCGACATGGGTGTTAGAATGGGCGCTGGTGCGGTGGATTTATTACCCGAAATCACCGCTTTCTGTGCCAAGCTTTTGAAAAAGCCGTTTAGTGTGAAGATATCCCCCCAAACTTCCGATCCGGTAGCGATTGCCGAAGCATGTGAAAAGGCAGGCGCGCAGGCAGTTAATATGTCGGCCCGTTTATCCGGTTTTGATCTTGACATTGAAACAGCTCGACCCTTCGGACCCGGCGCTCAAGGCGGTTGGGGCGGACCTTATCTGATTGGTTACGGTCTGAAATTTGTCGCCGCGGCTGCCCGTAAACTGCATATCCCGATCATTGCCGGACTAGGTGTCTGGGATTGGCAAGATATTATTAAATATGTCATGGTCGGAGCAACTTTAGTTCAATCCGGTGTCGGTATTATGCTGAAAGGTTACAATGTCAGTAAGAAATGGGCTGATAGCATTGATGCTTGGTTGGATGCTAAAGGCTATAATTCGATAGATGAGATCCGCGGCATTGCGTTACCGAACATTCTTAAAACTGCTGAGATTGAGCGCGCTCCGGAAGGCGTTTATGCAGTGGTTGATTATTCGAAGTGCACCAAGTGTGGTATTTGTACCAGAAGCTGTTTCTATGATGCGATCAAATTGTCCAAAGTCGGCGCGATTGTCGACAGCAAGAAATGTGACGGCTGCGGAATGTGTGTGGAGATTTGTCCGCAGAGAGCGGCACAATTAACTGCACCGCAACGGAGACGGAAATAGTCTTTTAAGTTCAGGCCGGGTTGGGTGGCAGTAATCGCTTTTGCGGGGTTGGAAGTAAGCTTTACCGGGCGTGATGAATTACCGTGGTAAGGTATTGCTAATCACCCGCAGCCACCTGCCCACATATTATTTTTAGCGGGTAATGCGAAGCATACTTCGGTTTTCTGTTAAGGAAATTGCATAATCCAGGATTTAAGCTGTGGCTCACAATATATTGATAATTATTATTGATAGATACATCCAGACGAGTCACTATATATTGTGACTAAAGGGTTTATGAAGGCATTTATGCAATCCGCTCCGGTGATAGCAATAATTTTAAGGTAAAGAAAAGGTAAATTAAATAATGTAAATTAAAATTAGGGAGGTAAAATTCATGTCAAGGAATTTGAAACCAATATTGGTCCTGTTAATTGCAATGATGGTCGTTGGTTCTTCAATTGGTTTGGCGGCACCTCCGAAAAGAATAGCTATCGGTACAGCAGATAGCGGCGGCGTTTATTATATTTACGGCGGCGGTATCGCTAAAGTCATTTCGACATATGTTCCGAATACTACTGCTACGGCTGAAGTTACACCGGGCGCGGTCGATAATCTGAAGCTGATGCATATGAATAGTTTGGACATAGCCTTTACCAAACTTGATATTGCCGCAGATGCAACTAAGGGTAGAGAGTCGTTTGCCAATAAAATACCGGTCCGGATTATCGCTAAATTGTACTATGATGTGGCTCATGCAGTAGTCAGCGAGCGTTCCGGTATTAATTCCGTCGAAGAGATGAGAGGTAAACATATTTCCACTAACGGTCCGGGTAGCGGGCATGAACTGGTCGCCAGAAGAATTTTGAAAGCAGCCGGAATTAACTGGGAAAAAGATATTAAGCGTGAACGGATTAGCCTGAAGGAATCAGGCGAGGCTTTTAAAGATGGCAAGATTGACGGCTTTTTCTTTGCAACCGGCATGCCTGCCGCAACTATGCTTGATATCAGTAATACTCAAGGCGTAAATTATAAGTTATTGAATCTTGAGAAATATAACAAAGCCATTACCAGAAAGTATGGGAAAATTTATACTCCTGTTGACATTCCCAAAGGGACCTATGCTAAACAGAACTATGAAGTAAAAAGCCTGGGAATCCCGGTTTTGTTGGTGGCTTTGAAATCTACGGACACAAATTTGGTTTATAACATTACTAAAGCTCTATTTGAGCACCGTAAAGACTTGATAGCGGTCCATAAAGAAGCTCAGAACTTGACAGTAAAAAGTGCTTCGGATGTCACTGCTGTTCCTTATCATCCCGGAGCGATTAAATATTATAAAGAAGTTGGTGCTTGGAAACGGTAGTTTGTTCTGTTAAAGGAGGTGCACCATGGCAGAAAAACTGGATCTTAAAAAAGAAGCGATCTCTGCAGAGCAAGCAGAAGCGATTCTTGATGAATTTGAAACCCCTACCAGAAAGCTAAGGGGAAAAATAAACATTCTGGTAACTGTTTTAGCCGTCGCTTGCTCGCTATTTTCCTTATATAGCGCGGCCGGGACGGTTATGACACAGCTGAACCGTTACTTACATGTCTTGTTTGTCTTAGTCCTTACTTTTATCCTGTATCCTATGAACAGTAAGGACAAATTCAAAGGCTACCGAATTGACTTGTGTTTAGCGGCAATTGCTTTCATAGTAATGGCTTATCCGGTTTTTCAAGTGGAAGCTATTATTGACCGAGTTGCTACGCCCTTGCCGATGGATATTATCATGGGTATCATTACTATCCTTCTTATTTTGGAAGCAACCCGGCGGAGCACTGGTTACTCACTGCCGATCCTGGTTATAATCTGTATTATCTATGCGATGTATGGGGCTTATTTACCCGACCCCTGGGGACACCGGGGCTATTCCATAACCCGGTTGATTTCATCCGAGTATCTTACTTTAGAGGGGATTTTTGGGACACCGGTTGAAGTGTCTTCAACATTTATTATTTTGTTCACTATCTACGGTGCCATGCTTGAATTTTCAGGAGCAGGGAAATTTTTTGTCGATTTTTCACTCGGTTGTATGGGCAAGAAAAGGTCGGGTCCTGGTAGGGCAGTAACTTTTGCTTCGTTTTTGCTCGGAACGGTCTCCGGAAGCGGCGCCGCCACGGCAGTAACTTTGGGTTCGGTGGCATGGCCTCTATTAAAAAGGGCCGGCTATGACCGTGAATCTGCGGGAGCGTTACTGGCTGCAGGTGGAATCGGGGCGATTCTTTCTCCGCCAGTAATGGGGGCGGCTTCTTTTCTGATTGCCGATATCTTGAAAATATCCTACTTAGATGTTTTGGCGATGGCCATGATTCCGACATTACTGTATTACCTGTCTATTTTTCTGATGGTTGAAGGTGATGCCAGGAATTTTGCATTGCAAGACGTGGAGATTGAAAAGACGGATCTCCGTGGGTTGCTGAAACAATACTGGTTTCATTTTGCATCACTGATTAGTATTGTTGTCTTGATGGCCATGGGATTTTCGTCAATGTATGCTGTATTTTATAGCATTTTGATCGCCATTGGCGTTAGTTTCTTCAACAAAGCTGAAGCTCTATATCCTAAAAAACTGATTAATGCTTTGGCATCCGGTACTAAACAAGTGTTGAGCGTAGCTGCGACTTGCGCTTGTGCCGGTATTATTGTGGGAGTACTTAACCTGACTGGGTTGGGGCTTAAATTTTCACAAATTATTTTAGCTATCTCCAGTGGAAATCTTATAATTACGCTTATTCTTACTGCAATTATTCTTCTGATTTTAGGTTTAGCCCTTCCGGTTACTGCTTCCTATATTGTTGCTGCGGTAATGGTAGCTCCAGCTTTAATTAAATTAGGTGTCCCGGAACTTGCGGCCCATATGTTTATATTCTATTATTCAGTTTTGTCTGAAGTGTCGCCTCCAACTGCATTGGCGTGTTTTGCAGCTGCCGCGATTACCAACGGGAACCCTTACAAGACCATGCTGGTTACGATCAAGTATACTTTGCCAGCCTTTTTGGTACCGTTTGCGTTTACCACCACACCGGAAGGTATGGGAGTTTTGCTGCAAGGTTCTACCTGGAATATTATTGTGGTTACAATAACGGCAGTGTTGGGTGTCTGGGCTTTATCCGGATGTGTCGGAGCATATCTTTTTGGTAGGGTTAACAAGATTTGCCGCGGGGCGTTGTTGGTCTCCGGGTTGTTGCTGTTTTATGCAGGTGACATAGCAGACATCGTGGGAATGGTGATTTTGCTTGGGGTGATTATTTACCAGATTATGGTTAACCGGAAGAAGACGATCAAAGAGAACTTCGCCTAAGTCTTTTTAGCATTTAATTATAAAATTCACTGTTGAAAGCCAAACCAAATAACCCATTAATTGCTTGAGTAACGTCCATTGGTACGTTACTCAAGCAAAATATAACAGGAGTGTAAAAGATGGAGCAAATAAACTGCGACGTTTTGGTAGTAGGAGGCGGAGCCGCAGGTAGCCGCGCCGCTTATGAAGCCAAAAAATTCAATCCCGATGCTGTAGTTGTAATGGCGGTCGCTGGAAGATACGGGCATAGTGGTAGTAGTACTTTAATTGCTTCCGAAAGTCTGGGAATAAACGCTCCTTTCAATTATATGGCGGATGGCGACAATCCAGACATTTTTTATAATGATATTGTAACTACCGGAGGTGGGCTGGCAGACCCCAAACTCTGCCGGATTATTGCTGACGAGTCTTGCGCTCGGCTCTCAGAGTTGATGGAATTAGGACTGCAATTTGATTGTAAAGCAGGTAAACCCATCCAGAGACTACTTTCGGGGTGTACCCGGGCTCGTTCATTGACCTGTGGCGGTTCCACCGGGCTGCAAATTGTAAATGTTTTAAAACGGGCCGGCCATTCCTTAGGTGTAAAAGTTTTTGAAAATGTTAGGATTGTTGAATTGATCCAGGATAAGTACGGTGAGGTATGCGGGGCGTTGGGAATTATGGACGGCCGGGAAATTATTTTTAAGACCGCAGCAGTAGTTTTGGCGACCGGCGGTGCAGGCCGGATCTTTCGTAAAAATATTAATCCGCCGACTTTGGAGGGGGATGGATGGGCAATGGCCTATGCCTGCGGTGCCAAATTTGTAAATATGGAGTTTTTCCAAGTTGGGCCGGCAGTTGTCAACCGCAATATTCATTTTATTATTCATAGCCATATGTGGCGGTTAAAACCACGCCTTACCAATTCACAAGGTGAAGCATTTCTTGCCCGTTATTGTCCTGCCGAAGTTACCCCTGAACAAGCTTTGGATGACAAAGCTATGTCATATCCTTTTTCAGTAAGGACTAACGCCAAATATGTAGATATTGCTATTTTTAAGGAGCTGATGGCGGGACGCGGCACTAAAAATGATGGAGTTTATTTTGATGTTACTAATGTAAAAAAGGAAACTCTAATTGAACGGGCACCGATCACTTACGAAACCTTATCCAAAGCCGGATTAGATCTGACCAAAGAACAGATTGAGCTGGGGTTAGTAGTGCAAAACTTCAATGGCGGTATTATGATTGATGAAAACGGTTATACCGGAGTACCCGGTCTCTTTGCCGCCGGGGAAATTACCGGTGGAGTCCATGGCTCAGACCGTCCGGGTGGAAATAATTTAACCGATACCCAGGTATTCGGCTACCGAGCCGGAATTGCCGCGGCCCGCTATGCTCAAAGTTGCGGACATAAAGAGAAATTTTCCAGGGGGCAGATTGAAATCCCGGTAATTGTCCCAAGCAAGCGGGAACAAGAAATAAGACAGGAAAGTGAAAATCTGTTTTATCGGGAAATGACCATTGTCAGAACGGCGCAAGGTTTACAACGGACCATCGATTTTATTGAGGAAAGTTTACAAGAAACACTGAGTCCCATGATGCGGAACCGTCTCTTAGTGGGAAGAATTTTAGCTCTGGCTATGCTCAAAAGGGAAGAAAGCCGGGGGACTCATTATCGAGAAGATTACCCTAATTCCGATCCATTATGGATGAGGCGCATAATTATTAAAAAAGGACCTACTGGAGAACCAGCAGTTAATACCAGTAAATAGAAAATTGCCTGATTGTACTAATAAGCTTAGTTAAGGTTGAGATTACTGAATGGCCCTAGGTATTCTTAGATGTCTTTGAGTCTTAGCATTGAGTTTATAAGGAAAGAAAGGTTGAAGCCGATGAATGGAAACTGGTATATGAAAGGAATCGGCCAAGTTGCCGAGGAATTGGGCGTTAACCTTCAAACAGGTTTAAACTCGCTTGAAGTTGAAAAACGCTATCAACAGTATGGTTATAATGAACTCAAAGAGAAAGAACCGGAAACACTGTTTCAAAAAGTTGTCAAACAATTAAAAGATTTTTTAGTAATTATTTTAATTTTGGCCAGTATTGTCTCAGGCTTAGTAGGTGAATTTTCAGATGCCATTGTGATTATCGCGATTGTGGTCATCAATGCGGTATTGGGAGTGGTTCAGGAAGGTAAAGCCGAAAAGGCACTGGAAGCTTTAAAAAAGATGTCCGCACCGAATGCCCGTGTCTACCGTGATGGGCATGTTGTGGTAGTCCCAGCGCGGAATTTGGTCCCCGGTGATATTGTCTTAATTGAAGCCGGTGATAGTGTTCCCGCTGATTTACGATTAATTGACAGTGTAAATTTAAAAATCGAAGAAGCCTCTTTGACTGGAGAATCAGTCCCAACGGAAAAGTACGCCGATCAAGTTTTTAAAGGTGAAACACCCATTGGAGACAGGACGAATATGGCTTATATGAGTACGGTCGTTACATATGGCCGGGGTAAGGGGATAGTAGTCGAAACCAATGTTAATACCGAGATCGGTAAGATTGCCGAAGTAATCCAGTCGTATGACGATGAGACTACTCCATTGCAACAAAGACTGAACCAGCTTGGGAAATGGCTAGGTATCGCCTGTCTCTTAATTTGTATCTTAGTCTTTGTAATTGGGTTTATCCGTGAAGGCCACTTGTTGGAGATGTTTTTAGTCGCGGTTAGTTTAGCAGTAGCCGCTATCCCGGAGGGACTACCGGCGGTAGTCACGATCGTTTTAGCCATCGGTATGAAGCGTATGGCTCAAAAAAATGCCATTGTCCGTAAATTACTGGCAGTGGAGACTTTAGGATGTGTAACTGTCATCTGTTCCGATAAAACCGGTACTCTGACTCAGAATGAGATGACGGTAGTAAAAGCTTATACTGGTGGGAACATCTATCAAATAACCGGAAGCGGTTATAACCCTAGTGGTGAGATCTATCGTCAGGGTAACAAAATTGAAGCTGCGGCTGATGATGACTTACGGTTATTATTATCAAGCGGTGTCTTATGTAGTGACGCCATTCTGGAACAGAAAAATGCGGTGGACAATGAATGGAGTGTAATTGGCGATCCGACGGAGGGTGCTTTAGTGGTGGCCGGCGCCAAAGCCGGAATGGAAAAGGCTAAGATGAACGAAGCCCATCCGAGAATTGCTGAATTACCTTTTGATTCCGAGCGTAAGATGATGACTACTTTTCATCGCAACTTTCAACCCGGAAAGATTATCTCCTTTACCAAAGGGGCACCGGATGCCATTTTAAAGCGGTGTACTAGTATGGTTATTGATGGGACCGTCCAGCCGTTGACAGAGGAACGACAACGGGAGATTATGCGGATCAATTCCGAATTTGCCAGTAATGCCTTGAGGGTCTTAGCCTTTACCTACCGGGAATATGAAAAACTGCCGGAGATAATCAATAGTGAGACGATTGAAACCGGTCTGACTTTTGTCGGACTGATGGGAATGATTGACCCGGCACGTGAAGAAGCTGCTGAAGCGATTAAGGTTTGTCGGGAAGCGGGAATTAAACCGGTCATGATTACCGGAGACTATAAAGATACCGCTATGGCGATTGCCCGGGAATTAGGTATTGATGCTGGACCAGAGGCGGTTATGACCGGAGCGGAATTAGACAAAATCTCTGATGAGGCGCTCTTGGAGAAGGTAGATCAAGTCAGCGTTTATGCCCGGGTTTCACCGGAACATAAAGTTAAAATTGTCGATACTCTTAAACAACGTTCTCATGTAGCGGCCATGACCGGCGACGGCGTTAATGATGCCATGGCACTGAAACGGGCCGATATTGGTGTTTCCATGGGGATTACCGGAACGGATGTGGCTAAAGGGACTGCAGATATTATCCTGATGGATGATAATTTTGCAACGATTGTCGCCGCAGTTGAGGAAGGCCGGATTATCTATAGTAATATCAGGAAGTTTGTATTTTACCTTTTATCTTGCAATGTCGGTGAAATCCTGGTTGTCTTTATCAGCATTTTATTAAATTTACCTGTACCATTACTACCAATTCAACTTTTATGGCTGAATCTGGTGACCGACAGCTTCCCGGCCTTAGCCTTAGGGACTGAAAAAGGTGACCCGGATATTATGAAACAGAAACCCCGGGCTAAAAGCGAACCGATTTTGAATAAACCAATGGTTATTGGTATTATAATCCAGAGTGTGGCAATTTCGGCGGCTGTTTTATTTGCATATACTTGGTCGCTCCATAAATATTCCGGTGGAGTTGCAACCATAACCGAAAGAGGACTTTATATGGCACGGACGATTGCTTTTACCACCTTAATCTTAGCTGAGCTGATTCGGGCGTTCTCAGGTAGATCGGAACGTTTCTCAATCTTTAAGCTGGGTGTATTCAGTAACAAAATTTTAGTGGGAGCCTCGCTGCTATCTTTCGGCCTATTGCTGTTGGTACTCTATGTCCCATTTCTGCAACCAATCTTTAATACTTTTGCCTTGGGGTTAAATGATTGGGAAATAGTTATCAGTCTCTGCCTGATACCTTTTATAGCTGGGGAGCTTTATAAACCGCTGGTTAAATATTTTGAGCATTGAGACAGACTGGGGAGGAAAGCTATTTTACACGGACCAAGTTGAGAAGGTGATAATTTGGGCGAACTGCTCGCGTTATTAAACGCGGTTTTTATGGGGACTGCCAATGTTTGTGCACGAAAAGGAATGAATGAAGGAAAGATTGATAAGTTTTCCGGCCTGTTTCTCACTTTGGTGGTTAATAATATTTTGAATGTGGTTTTCTTATTAACTTTTGGCTTCGGACAAGGCAAAGTTACATTCAATTTACCGGGACTAGCTTATAATATTTTGGCCGGGATTTCCAATAGTTTTACCGGACGGTGGACGCTCTTTTGTAGCATTGCCTATATTGGGGCTTCCCGGGCGGGAATATTAAAAATAGTAACGCCACTTTTCGCCATTTTAGGCGGAGTACTCTTGTTAAATGAGAAGCCTTCCAGTCAAGCTTGGTTGGGAATTTTAATTATCCTTTCCGGAGTGGCTTTTATCTCCATTGAAACCAGTAAGACCAAAGGACAGTTGGCGGTGACTGCTGCCTCAGCTTCTGAAACAAATACTAAAAAAAGCAATAAGAGCAGTTTACCGGTAAAAGGAATTATTTTGGGACTTTTAGCTAGTTTATTCTTTGCCGGAGGCAATATCTGCCGTAAGTTAGGAGTGTTATATATTCCTAATCCATTTCTGAGTGTAACTTTAGGTTCGTTTGCGGCTTTAATCAGTGCAGGGCTCATCCTATTGGCTTGTGGTAAAGGAAAAGAATTGCTAATTGCACTGAAAAATATCAATAAAAGTTATTTATTAGCCGGAATATTTACCTCATTAGCTCTTTACTGTCTGTTTGGATCTTTGCAATTAATTCCGATTTCCATTACTAGTTCCATCGGTGCTTCCGAAGCTCTTTTCACCATATTAGCAAGCCGCGTTTTACTGGGAAATAAAGAGGTACTTAACTGGAGGGTAGTAACCGGTGCGCTGATTGTAGTAAGTGGAGTTATCTTATTAATATTAATGTAACATTCAAATTCGGCAATGCTAAGAAAACGTTGCAAAATAACTGAAAAAGAGGGATAAAATGAGCAAAGAATTTGATGAAAAGTATCGCCCACGTTTAGAAAAGTTGTCAACTACTAATGTGGCTGATGCCCTGGACGCACTGGGGTTAAAAGGGGCCACCTATGGGATCCGGCCGATCTGGCCAACTATGAAAAAAGTGATCGGGCAGGCAGTTACGGTTAAAATGACTGCTGCCGGTTTAACCAAAGCCCAGCATCATTTGGGAGTTAAGGCGATTGATGCGGCGGCTGCAGGAGATGTGGTCGTAATCGATAATGGTGGCCGTCTGGACACATCTTGTTGGGGAGGAATATTGGCTAATGGCGCTCAACAAAAGGGAATTTCCGGGGTAGTTATCGATGGAGCCTGCCGTGATGTCGACGACTGCGTCGAGATCGGTTTTCCCGTCTATGCCCGTGGCTCCGTAGTAGCTACCGCAAGAGGCCGGATTATGGAAGAAGCAACTAATGTGATGATTCAATTTGGTGGTGTCCAAGTACGGCCTGGCGATGTTATAGTTGCCGATAAAAGCGGGGTAGTTGTCATACCCCAAGAAAAGTTGGCTGAAGTGTTAGATAAAGCCGAAGTTCTTTATCAAAAAGAAGAGAATATGATTGCGGAGATTCGTGCCGGACGCAGCATGATTGAAGTCGACCAAAAGTATAGTTATGAAAAAATGTTAAAGTAAATGGTTAATTTCTGTTGATAATGCAAGGGAGGCTTTTAAATGGCGAAAAATGACCAGATTTCCACGGAGATCATCAATGAATTTAAAAAATTGGATGTTTGTTGTATTTCCGATGCTCTCGACCGGCTGGGCATCCGAGGGGGTTTGGAAGGGATTCGACCGGTAGTTGCTGGGGCGGACATCTGCGGAACAGCCTTTACTGTGCACTATATTCCCTGCGGAATGGTTAAAGGGACGGTAGGTGATTTCTTAGATGATGTGGCACCCGGGCAGGTAGTGGTGATCGATAATGGCGGCCGGACTTACTGCACGGTCTGGGGAGATTTGATGTCCTTGACAGCATCAAAAATGAAAGTGGCCGGGACAATTATTGATGGGGTCTGCCGTGATGTTCCGGTTATCCAAAAGTTGCAATATCCGATTTTCACCAAAGGGGTTTATATGGTAACCGGGAAAGATCGGGTGGAAGTGGACGCAATCAATGTTCCTGTAGCTATCGCAGGTGTTCAGGTTAAACCCGGTGATCTGATCCGGGGCGATGATACCGGTGTAATTGTCATCCCGCAAGAAAAAGCTGAAGCAGTACTGGGGGTAGCCAAGGAGATTGCGGACAAAGAGGCCTTGATTGAGAAAGAAATTGAAAATGGTAACACTTTACGTGAAGCAAGAGCTAAAGTGAATTACCATAGCTTACAAACGTATCGGAAGGAGAATAAATAAAGGTTATTGATAGTTCAACCGTTCTTTAAAAAGGTCGATTTCAATACCTAAAAATTTATTGTTTATAGCGCGTAATGGCAGTACCGCCTTAAACTGCCGAAATTAGGGGGAAAGTATATGTATCTGACAGATGAAGAAAAGCGGATGCTTAATGGTGAATACGGTGAGATGGTAAGAAAATGTATGAAGGTGTTAGTGGCATTGGGGGAAATTTACGGGGCTGAAAAGATGCTCGAAATTAACAATGTGCACACGCCGGGTGTATCTTACCGGGTCACCGGTGACGCCGGTCTCAATTATGTAAAGGATGCCAGCACCCAGGTAAGATTTAAAGTGCCGGTCACCCTGAATACGATCGGAATTGATTCAGAGAATTGGCAAAAAATTGGATTTCCATGTGAATTTTCCCAAAAGCAGTTGGAACTTTCCGCAGCCTATGCCAAAATGGGCGCATTTGCCACCAATAGCTGCACGCCGTATTTAGCCGGAAATATTCCTTTAGCCGGAGAACATGTAGCTTGGGGTGAGTCTTCGGCAATTGCCTTTGTTAACTCAGTCATTGGGGCCCGTACTAACCGAGAAGGCGGTCCCAGTGCGCTGGCAGCAGCAGTAACCGGTAGAGTACCTGCGTATGGTTACCATTTAACTGAAAATCGGCGCGGCAAATATTTATTCCGAGTCGAAATGGAATTGAAAACCGATCGCGATTATGCGGTGCTAGGTTATTATGCCGGAAAGATTACCGGTAAGGAAGTGCCGGTTTTTTCCGGGATTAAACGTCGACCGACGCTTGAAAATCTTAAAGCTTTGAGTGCTGCCTTGGCATCTTCCGGTGCGGTAGCCTTGTATCATATTATCGGAGTTACACCGGAAGCGCCGACAGAAGCGGCCATTATCGACCGGCTTGAAAGTTTTAAATTTGGCCCGGAAGAATACCGGCAGGTCACTGATAAATTTAACTATAGCGGTCCGGTCGACTTTGTGGTTTTTGGTTGTCCGCATACTTCAATTAGGGAAATGCAAATCATCGCTAATATGCTGGAAGGCAAAAAGGTAAAGTCGGATGTCTGGGTCTGTTCATCCCGACAAGTCAAATACTTGGCGGATAAAATGGGATATACCGCCATTATTGAACGGGCTGGGGCTGAAATAGTCTGCGATACCTGTCCGGTCCTCTGTCCTACCCTGGATCGCGGTTACCGCAATTTGCTTACCAACTCCGGGAAACTGGCTCATTATGCCCCAGGATTATGGAATCTTAAAACCGGACTGTTCCAATTGGAAGACTGTATCCAAGCCGCACTTCAAGGTAGTTGGGAGGGATGAACGGTGGAAAAAATAGTATTACAAGGCAGAAAAATTGTTGAAGGTAAAGTAGCAGGAGAAGCACTGGTTACTAAAGACCCCATCTCTTTTATGGGCAGTATCAACCCTAAAACCGGTATGGTCATTGAACGCGGGCATGAACTTGAAGGGCAATGCCTTAAAGGTAAGATTTTGGTATTTCCTTGCGCCAAAGGTTCAACCGGTGGTTCCTATATGCTTTATGATGTCGTCAAAAACGGAGTCGGCCCTTTGGGGATAATTAATATAGATGCCGAATCAGTAGTAGTGATCGGCGCCATTGTCGCCGACTTACCGATGATTGACCGAATTGATATTAACCAGATTAAAACCGGAGATTATCTTATTCTGGACGCAACCCAAGGAAAAGTGGAAATCCACAGGTAACTTTAGTGCTGTTTCACTAAGAGTGGATTGGCAAATAAATGCTGAGGAGATGAGGTTAATGCTAGACATTGGCGATCTGGTCAGGCCAAACCAGGAATTAATTACAAAACTTAAGGAATTGTCAACGCCAACCGTTTTGGAATCACTAAAGGGTAAATTTAATATGAATAGTGAAATTAAGCCGTTTTGGCCGGGCGCAAAAGCCGTTGGCGTCGCTTTGACTGTCCGCTGTCAAGTGGGAGATAATCTTACCCTGCATAAAGCAATTGAGATTAGTCAACCCGGAGATCTGCTTGTGGTGGATGCCGGTGGCTATAAGGAAACCGGCGGTATGTTTGGGGAGATCATGGCCTTGACCGCCCGAAAGCGCGGAGTGGTCGGATTGGTGATCGACGGGGCTGTCCGGGATATCCCGATTTTACGGGAGTTAAATTTCCCGGTTTTTGCCCGGAACACCAGCCCCGGATCGACTGTAAAAAAGAGTTTCGGTTCGATTAACCGGCCGATAACTTGCGGCGGCATTCTGGTAAATCCGGGTGATCTGATCATCGCCGACGAAGACGGAGTGGTAGTAATTCCCGCAGCCAGAGCTGAAGAAGTGATCAAGGCCGGACAGGAACGGGACCAAAAAGAAATTCAAATTAAAAAACTGATTGAACAAGGAAAATCTACGGTAGAAATATATGGGTTTGATAAAATACTTAACAATATGTAAATCGACAGTTGAATACAAGAAAAACCAGAAAAATGTTGAATAAAGGCTAAATATGTGGATGGTCTAGTTTAGCGGAAAAGGAGGTGAGTACTAAATAATAAGTAAGTAATCTTTCGATCCTTTCAAAATAAATAAGAATAAACATGGAGGTATCTAAATGAAAAAGCGATTGGTTCTAACTCCGGCGGCGCTTATTATCCGATTGGAATTGCCATGGCCGATATTATCACCAATAAAGTGGGGATCTAGACAACCGCTCAGATCACAGGCGGGGCAATCGAGAACAATTCCTTAATTAACAATGGCGGCGCTGATATTGCTATCTCACAAAGCGTCATGTCTTATAACGCGGTAAAGGGATTACCGCCGTATAAAACGAAGCTCCCCAAAGTAACGGGAATGTTCTCCGGTTTATCCAAAGGTGTATTTCAGATTGTGGTGAATAAAAACTCGCCCATCAAATCAATTAAAGATTTGAAGGGTAAAAAAGTTGGCCTTGGTCCGGCTGGAGGCGGAGCCATCACCACCTTCTTAGAGGTATTTAAGGCTTACGGATATTCCGAAAAAGATTTCAAGGCAGTGTATTCCTCCTATGAACAGGCTTCCGATTCGTTAGTCGATGGTAACTTGGATGCTATTTTAGTCCATGCGGCGATCCCTTCGGCAGCGATTACTCAGTTAACAGCAGCGAAAAAACCAATCCGGTTTATTTCGATCGAAGATAATATGATGAAAAAATTGCTGAAAAAGTATTCCTACTATGCCAAAGAAACAATTCCCAAAGAGATGTACGGTACAGACGCACCAGTCAACACTTTTTACATTCCCAACATCGTGGTGGTAAGAAAAGACCTCAGCACAGACTTAGTTTACCGGATTACCAAAGCCATCTTTGAAAATATTGAGAAAGTTCGGAATTCCCATCCTTCAACTAAAGAATTGTCTATAGAAACGGCGACCAAAGGAATGCCGATCCCGTGGCATCCCGGTGCGAAGAAGTTCTTTAAAGAGAAAGGGTTATTGAAATGAGTATAAACGTTGCCAAAATCCAAAATAAAGTTATATCAGGACTACTGATTCTGACTTCGCTTGTTTTTCTGTACACTGCGGGTTTTGGTACGTTTTCTGCCATGACACAGAGAGCCTTATTAATGGCTCTCTTGTCCCCGCTGGCATTTTTCAGCCTGAAAAAAAAGGATGAATCAAAAGGAACGATTTTTTTTAACACTTGTTTAGCTTTGGCGATTATGGCGGTTAATATTTATGTGCTCATGGTATGGCAAGACCGGGTGATGAAAGTCGGTGAAATTCCGGTAATTGATGTAATTATGGGGAGTCTGCTGGTTCTTTTGGTGCTGGAAGCAACCCGCCGCACCAATGGATTATTTTTAACACTTACAGCGGTATTTTTCATTATCTATGCCTTATTCGGGCCATATTTTCCGGCATTTATGGCCCATCGCGGTGAATCCTGGTCGCGTTTGGTTAACTTTTTCTTTATGAGCACCGATGGCATCTACGGAGTACCAATGGATGTAGCAGCCACCTTTATTATTGTCTTTATAATTTTCGGGGCTTTTTTGGAAGCTTTTGGTGGCGGCCAATGGTTTGTGGACTTAGCCTACTCCATTGCCGGACGGTTCCGTGGCGGACCAGCCAAAACAGCCATTATCGGCAGTGGCTTGATGGGGATGATCTCCGGGTCTCCGGCAGCCAATGTTGCTACAGTCGGTACCTTTACCATTCCTTTAATGAAAAAAGTCGGTTATAAGGATTATGAGGCCGGAGCCATTGAGGCAGTGGCTTCCACCGGTGGAATGTTTACACCTCCGATTATGGGTGCAGGCGCCTTTATTATGGCCCAGTATTTGGAGAAAACTTACAGTGCAATTTGTGTTGCCGCTATTGTCCCAGCATTACTGTATTACCTGGCTTTAATGTTTGTAGTAGACGCGCGCGCGGTGAAAGGAGGTTTAGTCGGACTGCCTCAGGAGCAATTGCCGTCGTTTAGAAAAGTAATGAGGGAAAGAGGCCACTTGGGAATCCCGATTATCTTTTTAATCGCTGTAATTATTTTGGGGTGGACTCCGATGCGGTCGGCTTTTTGGGCGACAATATTGACAATAGTCACCAGTTTTTTGCGGAAACTGACCCGGCCCAGTAAGAAGCAGATCTTGGCGGCGCTTGAAAACGGTTCGAAACAGTCGGTACAGATTGTGATTACCTGTGCGGCTGCTGGGATCATTGTCGGAACCTTTCTAATCACCGGGTTGGGAGCGAAACTCTCTTATACATTAATCGCTTTTTCCCATGGTAACCTTTATTTGGCTGCTTTTTGGTCAGCGCTAATCGCGATCTTACTGGGGTGCGCCATGCCGCCGACTGCGGTTTATATTATCCTGGTAACGATTTTAGTCCCGGTTTTGACCCAGTTAGGCGCAACTCCAATTGCCGCCCATATGTTCATCTTTATCTTTTCCTGCGTTGGGGCAATTACGCCTCCGGTGGCGATTGCGGCGTATTGTGCGGCGGCGCTTGCTAACTCTGATCCGAATAAAACCGGTTGGCTGGCTTTCCGCTTCGGGTTGCCCGCTTATATCATTCCGTTCATGTTCATCGCCGTTCCCGCAGTGATTATGCAGGGAAACACCACTGATGTCTTGATCGCGGTGGGCGCAGAGACTATCGGGATTCTAGCTATGGTTGGAGCGATGGAAGGTTTTATGTTTATTCATTGGGGTAAGGTTGCCCGGTGGTTGTTGGGAGCGGCTGCAATTTTATTGTTATTCCCAGAGGTTATCAGTGATCTGATCGGACTGGCCTTGATTGTAGTCGCATTCTTGTTGAATCAGATTTTCAAACCAAAAGCCCGCCCAACTTCAGCTCCCACAGCTAATATGACCAAGGAGGCCTGACAGATGAAGGATTTACGAAGTTATCTCAAGCAGTTAGCGCAAACTCCGGGTGAGTTATTGACTACGGAGGTTCCGATCAGCCCGAAATTTGAGGGACCCCGGATTGTTTATAAGCTGGAAAAGGAGAACAAGCGGCCGGCAATCCTGTTTAAAAAGGTCCAGGGTAGCGATTATCCACTAGTGACCAACTTATTCGGCAACCGGAAAAGGCTGGCAATCGCCTTGGACACTACTGAGGTTGATTTAAATCGGGTTTACCGGGAACGGGAGAAACAGTTGATTCATCCCAAATTAGTAAATTCCGGGCCGATTCAGGAAGTTGTCTATACCGGCGACCAGGTTGACTTGACCAAATTACCGATTATTCACCATAATAGCGGCGATGTAGGGCCTTATATTACCGCTGGGGTGACGACGGTCAAGGACCCCGAGACCGGAATTCGTAATGCCGGAATGTACCGTTTTCAATTAAAAGGCCGAAATAAGCTTGGTGTTCATTTGGCCGAAGCCAGTCATGTTTTTTACATTTATAAAAAATACTGCGCCAGAAAGCAGAATATGCCGATTGCCGTAACCATTGGCGCTCATCCCGCTTTTTATATCGGGAGCCTCAGTTTTTGTGGGATCGACACCGATGAGTATGAGGTAATGGGGGGCCTTTTCGGTGAAGCCATGGAGATTGTCAAATGTAAGACAGTGGACCTGGAAGTCCCGGCAGATGGCGAGATTTGCCTAGAAGGCTATATCGGCTGGGAAGAGCGGGATCCGGAAGGACCTTTCGGCGAATGGCATACCTTATATGGTGAACAGATGAACTACCCGGTAGTGACCATCACCACAATCACCATGCGGAAAAACCCCATTTACTACGACCTTTGTTCCGGTGCTACCGAGCACCAACTGTTGGGAGGATTAGCCCGTCTGGGACAGATCTATAACCAGGTCAAAGTCGCTTGCCCGGGAGTACGGGACGTTTATATGCCGCCGAGTGGTTGCTGCCGGACTACCTGTTATGTAGCGATTAAAAAGTTTGTCGAAGGTGAAGCTGCCAACGGCGCTGCCGCAGTCTTTTCGGCTGATCCTTTTGTCCGCCATGTGATCATTGTGGATGAGGATGTTGATATCTTTAATGACTCCGAGGTTTTAAGGGCGGTCAATTTGAATATTGACACCAACAAATGCTTTATTATTCCCAACGCTAAAGGGAGCCCCATTGATCCCGCCAGTCGCAACGGAGTCGTCACCAAAATCGCTATTGATGCTACCCGGCCCCTGGACAGTAAGTTTAAACGGATCAATTATAACGAAGGTTTGAACGAAATCAACCTGGACAAATACTTTAAGGCCGAATAAGTAAACAATAAGCAGAACACAAAACATCTTTTTTGTGAAGATGTTTTGTGTTTTTTAAGGTTATCCTGTTAAAATAGTACTGAAATTAAAGAATTGCATAATTCCTGATTTAAGCTTTGGCTCATAATATATTATAGCTGCATCCGAGCTAGTCACTATATATTGTGGCCGAAGGATTAATTAATGTAATTATGCAATTTCCGCAAATAAGAGTTAAATGAGGAAAAAGAATGAAGAAACGAGTGATCGTAGGTTTAACGGGTGCCTCGGGTAGTATTTATGGAATCCGCTTATTGGAAGCATTACAGACCCTGGGTGTGGAAACTCACTTGATCTTGAGCGACTGGGCGATTAAAAACCTTGAACTTGAGACCGATTACGAATTATCTTACATTGAAAGTTTGGTGGCACGTAAATATGATAATCAGGATCTGACTGCTCCGGTTGCCAGCGGTTCGTTTTTAACCGTAGGGATGGTAGTTGTCCCTTGCAGCATGAAAACATTGGCGGGGATCGCTAACGGCTATAGTGATAATTTATTGGAACGGGCCGCAGATGTAACTATCAAGGAACAACGGAAATTGATTCTGGTCCCGCGGGAAACTCCTTTGAGTCCGATTCATCTGGAAAATATGTTGAAACTGGCCAGGCTCGGTGTAGTAATTGCTCCGCCAATGCCGGCTTTTTACATTAAGCCGCAGAGCCTTATGGATCTGGTCAATCATCATGTAGGCAAGATCATTGACCAGTTCGGTTTGGAACATAATTTGCTCAAACGTTGGGGAGAAGAGCCCTAAACTGAACGTCGTTAAATGTTGGTTAGGCATTCCTTAAGAAGTACCTTGAAGTATTGGCGGATTTGCTTTGGTGCGTAACTTAATTTGGTTGGCCGACGGACAGGGGTAGTTTTGAGGGTAAAAAACAGGTATAATATAATCGTTAATCAGGTGTGATAGGTGTCTAGGCAATTATATGGTGAAAGGATGAGTATCATGGCCCTAGAATTTTTACCGGTTAAAACCGAAGCGGAAGTTACTGCATTAGCCGGTCTGGCTAAGCTGATCTGGAAGGAATATTTTGTCCGTATCATCACCCCGGAACAGATTAATTATATGTTAAATAAATTTCAGTCTGTACCGGCGCTCACCGACCAAATCGAAAACCAAGGGTACGAATATTATTTTATCAGCCGGGACGGAGTTAAGATGGGATATACAGGGATTAAAGCCGAAGCAGGTAAGTTGTTCCTTAGTAAACTGTACATCTTAAAGGAGTACCGGGGTCAGGGCTATGCCAGTAAAACCTTTGATTTTTTAGATGGATTGTGCGCCAGCCGGGGGTTAAAAGCGATCTGGCTTACTGTAAACCGTAACAATAAAAATTCCATTGCCGTCTATGAGAAGAAAGGCTTTAAAATTGTTCATGCTCAGGTCACGGATATTGGAAACGGCTTCGTAATGGATGATTATGTAATGGAGAAAGCGTTAAGTAATTGAAAAAGTTGGGCGATTAGGTAAAGTATCGGGATTTTAAACCATATCGTGAAAAGCTGTAGTAGGAATGTTTGAGGGGTTTGAAATAGGGGTCAATGACGATGGCTGAAAAAATTAATCCGTTCCTTTCAATTGGGCGGATTTTTTATAGTAACCAAGGCAAGTTCTAAAAACAAAGGTAAAACCCTGCTGCACTGTCAGTTGTGGAAATCCGGGCTATTGATTATAATGAAAAGGCTTAGATGGAATCATAATTGAGGACACCGAAAAAAGAGATGTTGAAAAATAAACAAACTTTGAATACGCCGGTCAATCAAGGTCAATTAGTTGAAATACCAATTACCGGCTACGGTCATAAGGGTGAAGGGGTAGGCCGTTACCGCGACTTTACCGTATTTGTCACCGGTGCGCTACAAGGTGAGACGGTTCGGGTGAAAATCACCGAGGTCAAAAAGAATTTTGCCCGGGGGGCTTTGGTTGCAGTGGTACGGCCAGTTCCGGAACGGGTTGCGGCGCCTTGTCCGGTTTACCAGGAGTGCGGTGGCTGCCAGCTACAACAGATGAATTACCCTGCCCAATTGGCACTGAAACGGCAGCGGGTAGTAGACGCACTGGAGCGAATCGGCGGTTTGACCGGAGTTACAGTCCACCCGGTACTGGGGATGGATCAACCCTGGTTCTACCGGAATAAAGTGCAGTACCCCATAGGAATGACTGAGGATGGTCAAGTAAAACTGGGGTTTTATCGGCAGGGGACCCACCGGATTGTCCCGTTGTCCGGATGCCTGTTGCAGCCGGAAGATATGAACTGGATGGCAGGCCAAATTCAAAGCTTAATCCAGGCGTATGGAGTCTCTGTCTATAATGAACAGACCGGCACCGGTCTGCTTCGCCATGTCTTGATTCGTAAAGGTTTTGGCACTGGGGAAGTAATGGTGGTTTTGGTTACCAACGGGGCTGTTTTTCCTCAGGTACAGGATCTTGCGGGGAAATTGGCAGCACAGTTTCCGGAGATTAAAAGTATTATGCAGAATATCAATACCACCCGGGGAAATGTGATTCTGGGCCGGCAAACCCGCTTGATTTGGGGGAAGGAAACGATTATAGACGAATTGGACGGATTGCGTTTTAAGATCTCCCCCCGTTCTTTCTTTCAGGTTAATCCCTATCAAACGTCGGTGTTATATGGAAAAGCGGTTGCCTATGCCGGACTGGACGGAGCGGAAACAGTAATGGATGCTTATTGCGGGGTGGGGAGCCTAACTTTATTTTTAGCCCGTAAAGCACAGAAGGTTTATGGGATCGAAGTAGTTCCAGAGGCCATCCGGGATGCCAAGGAGAATGCCAATTTAAATCAATTAACTAATACGGAGTTTCGGGTGGGTGAAACGGAAAAAGTCTTGCCGGAATTGGTTAAACAGGGTATCCGTTTTGATGTCGGCGTAGTCGACCCGCCCCGTTCCGGCTGTGAGCGTTCAGTACTGGAGAGCTTTGCGGCTAACGAGGTCAGCCGGATTATTTATGTTAGTTGTAATCCCAGCACTTTGGCACGGGACTTGAAGCTACTGACGGAATTGGGCTACTGGGTAAGGGAGATTCAACCGGTTGATCTGTTTCCCCAGACGTATCATGTTGAGTGCGTAACATTGATGTCAAGAGTTGAGTAATAAAAAACTGAAAAGCATGTAAATAAAGGGTTTCCAGACATTTAATTTTTTTCTCCAAGCTGTTTTGCTAGATGTGGCAATGTCAGGAGACCCTTATTTTTATTGTTTGTGGGAACATATCAATAACCTTGAAAGTTTATAGTTGAGTTACCAGATTAGATAACCACCCCTTTTATTGGGGGTTGAGGAAATAGGATAGATGATATTATTGTTGATTTGTAGCAGTTTTAATGGTAATATATAAACTATAAGCAATTAACTAAATGCTTATAACATTACGCTTAGAGTTTACATATGGAGGTGATAATGTGGCTGATGAAACCTTTGCAAGTTTTCTATCAAAGAAAAAAGAAGAAGCCAGGCTATCTAACACAAAACTGGCGCGTATTGCTAACATTTCGGCAGTATATCTTGGCGAAATAATTAATGGAAAGAAAATACCACCAGATAAAAAAACACAATATGCATTAGCCGATGCGTTAAATCTTTCATATGAAGATAGAG
>DATCLA010000040.1:0-1684 GCA_036564195.1 Bacillota bacterium | reverse complement strand
GAATCACCGGCAGGCGTTAATTTAACGAATACGCTGTCATTAAAAACAGATTTGCCTACTGCTACTTCCAGCGCTCTATGATCTACCGCATTAATTAGTGTTGGGTTTATCAACAACGTTCTGGTTATACCGGTAGCCGCTCCAAAATTCTGGTCAATGTTCGGCTGCAAAGCAACCATGTTTAACGAGCCGTTACCCGATAAGGGTATTGCTTGGCCGCCTATAACCAAGGCGTTTGTTGTGCCACTGGTAGAAGATATGTTTCCGGGAGAGATGGTGATCGGTGTGACACTTGGATTGCTCACGTTGGAAGTGCTTCTTATCGTACCGAACTGACCAAAACGAATTTCATTGCGAACGGGCGAGCCGCTATACATAGATATGCCGCCGTTACCTAAATCGGTGTCATAAAGATGCAGCCCCTGTTCGTGCACTGTGAACGGATTGCCATTGCTGTTAACCCTTATTCTGGCTACGTTATTCGTTTTAACGATCAATCCTACATTGTCCGTAGTACCGATAAAGTTATCGGTGGTATTGGTGCCAGCGTTCCCCCTTAAAGACCATGTTGAATTTCTGGAACTATCAACATAATAATAACTAGGAACTCCTGTAGACCTTGTAGAATCTACCCTTGTAAATTGTCCTGTCTTGAATAGACCATACCCTACCTGATTTACATACGGACTTAACATGGTTGATGTGTCAGATATGTTCAGTTTTGCATCTAAAGCGCTTTGAAGGTCAGTTTGATCGCTTAGTGTACCCATTATATTACCCCACTCTACTGCTCCTTCTGCGGCTAAACTATCTACATAATGATAGGTTGGTACTCCGGTACCTCTAGTACTATCAACATTTGCAGTTAGTCCATCGCTATTGGAGGTACTGTCCCATACAATTCCATATCCATCATATATACTCCTTACATTACCAGTTGTACCACTTGGCGGTACTACTAACCTATGTCCACTTCCAACATTTTGTATCCCTGATAATTTATTAGTGAATATATCATATTCGGTTTTTGTAATTGTCCCGCTAGTCACACCACTTTGATTAGCCAGAGGTATATTTAATGTATGGGTACCTGCTGAGGAAGAAAAATTAGGAGTAGTCCCAGATGAACCAAATGCAAACACCTGAACCGCAGCCGTAAGCCCATTTAAGGATGTAATTCCAGATGCCCCTGCACCATTTGAAAATGCAACGGCACGTCCCTTACTGTCAAACGTAATATCACAATTAATGCAGCTACCGGCTGTAACTACATCGGCTAAAGAGACAGCCGCGCTACTCACATCGAAATCAGCAGCATTAAAACTAGCTACCCCTTTCTGGGTAGTTGTGGCATCTAAAATGCTAAATGCGCCTGTTGTACTATTATATTGCAATGGCGAAGTCCCGGAAAACAAACTCCTTGTTTTCAAATAAAAAGAAGGTATGGCAGAAGTATCCATTGTAGCCAAAGTGCCATTACCACGTACATATTGCAGCGTTGTTCCTGCCCCGGAAACACTAATCGTACCATTTGTAGTAATCGGGTTGCCGGAAACGCTGAAGGCAGATGGCATAGATAAATCCACGCTCGTTACTGTCCCGGTGCCCCCACTACCAGTACTATCTTTATATGCAAAATACTCTACCCCTCCTTTTGAAAAGAAAACGCTATCCCCCCTACGGT
>DATCLA010000039.1:0-1929 GCA_036564195.1 Bacillota bacterium | reverse complement strand
ACATATTTTACTGGAAGAGCTGGCTTGGGATAACGGATTTGGGGAGAACAAACTGTTTGCCAAGATTGCTGAAGTCGAAAGTAATAACTTGGTTCGGGAAGTCTACGGTACTTTGGTTTTTCCTTCCTATGATTGTATTGTCCCGAAAAACTCAATTTTGCTGGGCCAGGCGGACCTGGAGAAAGACGGAGTTTCCATCAATGAGCTGATGGTCGATTATAACAACAAGCGCTATGCCATCGGTCGGCTGGCCGTTACCATGAATCCTAAGGGAGCTAAGCAGAGTTTTAAAGCTGATAAGTTCCGTGAAGAAGCGGAAACAGTTAAACTTTTGGCAGCCCTGGCCTACCTGTACCCGGTGGCCTCACGGATCGATATTGGTAACCTGATTGTGGGGTTGAGTCTGGAATCTTTTCGTAATTATCGGGAAGAGGTTGAAAACCATTACCGTAAAGAATACCGCTACGCGATGGCGGGGAAAAATGGAAAATCCCGTGAAATCCTAGTGAAGATCTATAACGTAACCTGCCGGTTGCAGGGAATCGGGGCGTTTTATGACAAGTTTATGCTGATGGATGGGGCAGGCCGGATAATCCCCAGTGAGGATGCGGACCGGTTGAAGCGTAAACGCTACGGACTGGTGGATGTGGGTTCGAAGACTAACGACTGTTTTATTGCAGTGGGATTAAAACCGATTCCCGGGACGGAGGAGGTTTTTGACTATGGCATGTCCCGGGCTTATGCGATGGTAGCGAAGGAATTGGATGGTTGCCCCGAAAAAATGATCGAAGAAAAGTACTTTGAGTATTGCAACCAGCCCCAAAAGACGGAGAGCCTTTTCTGGAAAGGTCGAGGGTATAACCCGCTTCAGATTCGCAATCTCTGCGAAGAAGCCTTTGCGGCAGTGGGTGCGGAAGTAGCGCAACGTTTGGCGGAACGCTGGACCGAACAATTGGATTTATTGCAGTTAATCTTACTTTGCGGCGGCGGAGCCCAATCACCCTCATTTGTGCAGGCGTTTCGGGCGAAGTTTTCCGGAATTCCCGTTGAAACTGTCGAAGAACCGCAACTGGCAAATGTGAAAGGCTACCTGAAGATGCAGAAATTTGCCCGGACTTATCAAAAAACTGAGAAGCAGGAGTAGACTATGTCAAGAGCACATAAAGGAATTGAGATCACCGTCTTTGGGAAAGTATCCGAACGTTCTGCCGGAACGGAGAATGTCGCCTACCTCCGGGAAAAACTGAAAACCATGAAAATGGCAGACTTAGTCCGTTATTTGGTCAGTGTGGCCCGGCGTTATGAATCAGGGGAACTGTTCGGGTCGGAAGTAAAGCAAATCCTGGCTGAATTACAGCTGAACAATACCGTTGCCTACCAGGGAGAGGTATCCCAATCCCCGGCGAAACCGGCAGCAGTCGCCAAGCAAGAGCCGATGGTGGAAGTGGATGAGGATCTGATCAATGATCTGCTGGATTCGATTCAGGGGTTGAATTAACAATCCGGTAAATGATGACAGTAACGGGTTTAAAGAGGAGTTTTGCGGTAAACCACGAATAATTAAGGACGAGAGGGTGAATCCTGCAGTTTAAGTTCGATCAAATGCGGCTCATTTGGGCTGCTTTTTTTTGAGTTTTGACAAAGGAGTGATACTTATATTACTGTTGTCGCTGGGCAAGGCAGCTTTGGTTGACTTGATTTCCGTGTGTTTAAAATAATAAATAATATATTTGAGAATATGGAGATGATTTTAGGCAGCAACGCTTTTTGCTGCTTCGGAAAATATTACAAAAATTTATCAAATAGATATTTCTTTGCGTCAAGGTAATATTTTAGCGGTTTAAAGCATTTTTATTGGATTGGGGGAGGAAATTGATTTCAAAGGATATTTGCTTGACATGGATTATGAATGATCTGTATAATTTTAAT
>DATCLA010000038.1:0-3743 GCA_036564195.1 Bacillota bacterium | reverse complement strand
ATTATAACTAAATATAAATATTCCCAAAATTTAGCAGGAAAAAACCAATAAATGTAGAAAATATTGGTAAATACACAAATAGCAAATTTGCATGGAGGTCAAGAAAATGAACAAAAGGATGCTAATTGTGATTTTGGGAGTAGTTCTTTTAACCATCACCGGTTGCGGCGGCGGAGGCGGGGGCGGCAGCAACACCGGCAATGGAGGCGGGGGTGATGACAATCCTGTCATTAATATCGATCACCCGGGAAACTATCCGATCAATCGATACTATACTGCAATAACTGATGGCAATCAGGTTACCGTTCTCTTAAAAAGTGTGGATCTTAGCGACGATTTGAAGTTAAAATGCAACTTCAGCTGGTCGGCGCGGGTTAATTCCAACCAGGTGGTTGAGAAAAAGTCCGACCAAAATAATACCAAGATGTATTTCCGGGATAACTTGGGTAATACCTACCCCCATTACCAAGGAGAGGGGATTGCTTATACGGACAGTGTTTTGACTAACGGCGCCACTAAAACAGGTGCTTACTATTTCGACTTGCGTTCTTTGCCGGCGACTGCCACCTCACTCACTTTTCACGACGATGACCAACAAAAGAAAATCGGTCCGATTCTGATCCAACGCGGTGCCGTCAACAATAATGCCCGCGTTCGGGAGACAATTGACCAATATTTTAAAGGATATTTTGATTCCCAACGTAATCTCAGTTTAGTCGATCTCAACCGGCTGTTGGCGGATAATGACAACATTCAATTAAATGAGGCCTACCGGGCTACGGTTGTTGAGGAGCAGCGGTTGTTTAATACCGGGATTGCCTCCTATCAATACCGGATTGACTATCGAAACCTGGTCATTAATGCAGACCAAGCTGAAGTTGACCTCCAGTTGGATCTGGACTTCTATTACAAAAACGCCCCGGCGGGTATGCGCTCCGCGATCCACGGCCTGAATTACCACTTTACTTTAAAGCCGGAGGGCACCCGTTGGCAAATCACTCAAATTGATACGGACTTACTGGGATTTAAAGTTTTTAAAGATCAGGTTCAACAAACTATGACTCAAAATCCCTCCTTAAAACGGTCTGAGGCAATCCGCCGCACCGGACAGTTAATGCGGAGTAATTTTCAGATGATGCGGCAAAACAGTGTTTATTTGCAAGGTGAACCGGTTAGCCAGTCCGGGAACGGCGGTATTTCCGACAACAACTTTACTACACAGTCGGTCTTTGTCACTTATACTAATTATCCCTATAACCCTGCCAATGGTGCTAAATATGCCCGGAAGTATGCCACTGCCCCCGTTAATGAACGTCTTTTTTATACTGCTTATCGTACTGATGAGTACGGCAGAAGCTATGAAGTGGACTGCACTAACTTTGTCTCCCAGTGTATCTGGGCAGGTTATGGCGGTTATGTCGATGGTGCGACCACTCAGAATCAAAACAATATCGCTAATAAGATCAGGATGGTTCCAAATGTCTGGCATGCCGGGACCGGCGGGGGCATGCCTAATTGGGAGAATGCCGGTAAGTTCTGGGATTACCTGATCAGTTCCAAGACAGCCGGCCCGCAGGGTACCGCTGCTTATTCGGACCAGCGACTGTACACCGCGACTCCGGCTGAGTCAATTAACATTGGCGATGTTCTTCAGTTTTGGTATGACGGCTACTCCCATTCCGTCTATGTCTCGGACAAGCAAGATGTTAATCGTAACGGGAAAATTGAATATTCCGAAATCTATATCTGTTCCCATACCAATAACCGGCGGGATGTTTCTTTACAAAGCATTATTAATACTTTTTATCGCTGTTATATGAGGAAAATTACTCCTGTCTCGCCGCGGCCGTTTTTGAAATAAGCTTGGGTCGTTGCCGCTGCTACCGCGGGGAAACCGATTGGGGCTAAAACTAATCACAAATGCCAAAAGAGCTGCTTCAGGGTAGAGTCTTTTCACATAATTGCCTGACGGATCAGGAGCCTAACTTCACCACCTCAAAATACTCCGTTAACACCGGCCAATTTTGGGGAAAGCCATAAGGCTCATTGACATAGCCCCAATAGCCGACGCCGCGCAGGTTGAATTCCCGGGCTAACTGATACTTAGCTGTCACGGACCGGGCGTCTTCAAACCAGACTTCATGCTGGACTCCGGCTGTATCGGTATAGCGGAACCAGGGCGATTGGGCCACCGAGTCGTAATTAATGGCTGCGCCGTAATTGTAGGCCAGGTCGTAGACTGCGGGAATAGTTAAGGTAGTCGCCTGGTTTTGGGGAGTGTCCGGCAGCGTCCAGTTATAGGCATAGAGCGGTACTCCTTGAATCAGTTTTTCCGGCGGGATTTGGGAGACCGCATATTGGATCACCCGGCGGACTTGATTGATTGGGGCGATGGCCATTGGCGGGCCCCCGACCCAGCCCCACTCATAGGTCATCAGAAAGATAAAGTTGGCGGCTGCTCCCAAAGCAGCGTAGTCGAACGTTCCCACCCAGGAGGCGGTGGGCAGATCGGCGTATTTGGGAGCTACGGCCAGGGTTACCAGGTAGCCTTGGGGGTTAAGCGCGGCGGCTAACTCCCGGATGAAGTTGGTGAACAGGGCCCGGTCTTCCGGGTACATATTTTCAAAGTCAACATTGATACCGGCCATGCCGTACTGTTGCAGCAGGTTTAAAGTGTTGGCGATGAGGTTTTGGCGGATTGTGTTGTTGCCCAGGATGGTCCGGGCTAAGTCCGAGTCAAAACCGATATTTGCTGACCAGTTAGAGATTACCGGCATGGGGCGGATTTGGAAATTTTTTAAAATATTGACAGCCCGTTCGGTATTGGGAGAAATGACAATCGTCCCGTCTGGGTTAACCGGATATTGGAAGATACCGCCATAAGTTATATAGGCACTTATTTGTGTCAGGGAACGTTCCAAGCCGCTTAAGTTTAATAATTGAAAATAGGCAAAAGTTTCAATGAGTCGCGGGACGGGGGCCGTGAGCGGCTGGGGGATGCTTAAGACTTGGCCCGGATAGATTAAGGACGGATCAGAGATCCGATTGACTCTAACAATCTGGCTGACGCTAACTCCATAGCGGGCCGCGATCTGATAAAGGGTATCACCGGAGCGGACGGTGTAAGCCTGTTGCGACCAGCCGGGGATGACCAGGACCATCCCTGCCTGGATCCGGTTAGGATCGGCAATATTATTGGCACTGGCAATTGCCTGAATCGAGGTATTGAAGAGTTGTGCCAGTAAGTACAGAGTATCACCGGGAGCTACGGTATACCGTAAAGCTTCGCGTGCATTAGTAGGAATCAGAATTGCCTGGCCGACTACCAGCCGACTGGGGTCGGGAAATTGGTTCAATTGTTGTAAGGCCTCAACCGTTACGCCGAACCTTTGGGCAATCCGCACGAGGGTATCACCGGGTTGGACCACATAGATTTCCATCATTATCACTTCCTGTTATAAAATCATCTCATTGTATGCGGGCGCTGATCATCGAGTAACTATCCAGGCAGTCGGTAAAGATTGGTAGACGCAGAAGGTGTAATGTTGCTAAAATTAACTTTTAAAAAATCCGGTAAGTTTTTTTGTCTTCATGAGGAATTACAAATAAAATAAAAAATGTAAAAATATAGCAGGACAATTAAATTCTATCAAGAAAACGAATAATAGTAAGAATCTAACACAACTCGAGAGGTGATTGAATGCGGGCAAGGATCAGAGGGGTGCTGTTTGCAATATTGATGC
>DATCLA010000037.1:0-17365 GCA_036564195.1 Bacillota bacterium | reverse complement strand
ACATCAGCTTTGTTTATACAAATTTCATCAGAAATGAAAAATTTATTACCTTTTATATCTTTTTTAATTTGCCAATCCTTGTTGGAGGAAAAACCATCTATTTTCTTTGCTAATCTAAACTCAATATTTTGATCACCAAGAGTATAAAAGCCCTCAAAAGCCATCACTACATGAATTTTCAATAGTAAAATACCAACAGAAAAACATATGACCAAAATTATCTTTTTCATTTAGAACTTCCTTTCAAACGCCAATGGCAGATAACTATCAATACCTGTCCATTTATTCGTAAGTAATAATATTCCCTACAGCTTAATAATCTGATCCTTTTTGCAACGTCCTTTCATTTTCCCTCTGGCCGAACAATAACATTTTACCATATAGACCATTAATTAACAATTTTTATAACAAAGCTTGAATAATGTAAATCTCAAATCAAAAAATATTCCGCCAAATAAATAAAAGATTCATTCCGGGAAATAAAATATTCCACCAAGAAAATTAGGTATTTATTTCCGTTCTAACCATTATTTTCCTGCTTTCTTCCGGCATCGGGAGAAACGAAAGCCTTGCCAAAGTCGTCCAAAAACGCACGCCCCAAAAGCTTCGAAGCGCCACAATGCGTTTCTCCGCCGGAGGAGAAAGATAGAATAAGGAGTGGATCCTAATTTGGCCCTATTATTGACGGTGTTTGCCGGGATAACCATTATTAAAACTGGGAATAGACGGATTACACGGAGATCAAAACTGCCTTTTTGGAGTAGCAGGACTGCCGACTGGGAGTTTGTATCTGCATGCGCGGGGTTAAAAACTGCTTGCTTGGAGTTAGGAACCGCTTGCTTGGAGGGAATGTAAATAATTTTGTGTAAATGGTTTTTCTTACGTTAATTTTTAAATTAACGGGGAATCCTATATCTGGCTCTTATTCATCTGGAGGATAGGGCAATGCTGGAGAGCAACCCGAGCGCCAGATTAAGTTTTGCCAGGATAGCGGATAGTAATTAATCCCTATCCTTTTTGCTATCCCGGGAGAACCAAAGCGATAAACTCTAAATCGCGAGTTCCGGTTTCAACCTTTCATTGAAGTAAATTGCAAATTGTGACATACAGTTAGGCCAGTCAACAATCGGCCTAACCCAGTTCTTTGATATATCAGTTGTAGCTAAGTATATTATCTTTATAAGTGACTCATCAGTAGGGTAGGCTGTCTTGGTTTTAGTCACTTTTCGCAGTTGTCGATGGTAACCTTCAATAGTATTAGTTGTATATATTATTCTCCGGATTTGGTATGGATATTTGAAATAGGCTGTAAGTTCAATCCAGTTGTTTTCCCAACTCCGAATAATAACCGGATGTTTTTTACCCCATTTATCTTTAAATTCTTCAAATGCTAGTTCTGCCTCTTCTATGGTTAAAGCTTGATAAACCTTTTTTAAATCAACCATTAGTTCCGGTCTCTCTTTATACGAGATATATTTTAAAGAGTTACGGATTTGATGAATAATACAGAGCTGAACCTCGGTTTGTGGGAAACAAGTATTAATAGCTTCTGAGAAACCAGTAAGGTTATCCGTACACGCTATTAAGATATCTTGGACACCTCTATTTTTAAGGTCGTTACATACTCCTAGCCAAAAGCTAGCGCTTTCAGCTTCACCGATCCAGATGCCTAAAATATCTTTTTCACCGGCAATATTGATCCCTAAGACGCTGTAAGCCGCTTTATTAATAATTCGGTTCTCTTTGCGTACTTTAAAATGGATTGCGTCTAAAAAAACGATCGGATAAACTCGTTCAAGCGGTCGTGATTGCCATTCAGCAATGGTCGGCAATATCTTATCTGTAATCACGCTAACCATGGTAGAAGATACTTCGATTCCGTATATATCACGCATATGGTCTTCAATATCCCTGGTTGACATACCTTTGGCATACATGGCTAAAATCTGGTCTTCTAATTGATTTGAGGTTCTTTCGTATTTTTTGATGATTTGCGGTTCAAACTCGCCATTACGGTCTCGGGGTTTATCAAGGGTTACTTCGCCAAACCTTGTTTTAATTGTTTTTTCGCTATAACCATTTCGGCTATTGCCTGATTTATCCCCTTTGGAACTGTGCTTTTCATAACCAAGATGCTCGTTCATTTCGACTTCAAATATTTCTTGGAGGGTGTCTTTGAATATTTCCTTGAGTTTGTCGGAAACATCGTCCATGGTTCGGCATTGTTTTGCTAGGTCTTTAATTGTTAAATCTTTTAAATCTTGCATAAATGGTCATCTCCTTTTAGTTATTTTTGCCATTTACACAAAATTTAAGACGTTCTCTGCTTGGAGTTCCCAACCGCATTCTTGGAGTTCGGAACCAGCGATTTGGAGTTGAAAAGCTGCAGGCTTGGAGTTCCCAACCGCACGCTTGGAGCTTGAAACTGCCCGTGTGCAGTTCGGAACTGCCGATTTGCCGGTGGGAACCGAACATCGGCTCGGTTTGGAACTGTAAATGATCGGTTCGGAACTGCTTACTCGGATCTCAGAACTGCTCGCATGGAGTTCCCAGCTGCTTGCCTGCTGTCCGGAACTGCTCCTTTGGAGTTGAGGAACAGCTCGTTGTTAGTTTTGAACTTCTTTTATGCCCTTGAAAACTGCGGACTTGGAGTTCGAAACCCCTTGCCCGCAGTTCGGAACTGCTGATTTGCAGTTGACAACCGCGCATTGGTAAGGTTAAGGAAATCTAATCAACCTTTGCTTTCAGTTTGATAAAAAGGTTAAAATCCAGTCCCCAGAATTCCATTTCTTCCGTAGTCTGGTCTTTCCTCCCAGAAATTGAATTGAAAACATAAAATACTTTGACCTGCTCATTTTCTGCCACATAAGTAATGGCTTTGGTTGGCGCTGGGGTCTTGTCTTCAAATAACGGCTTGATCAGATCCAATACTTTCTGCCGGTAAATCTCCTGATCCCGCCGCTTGATCTGTAATTCCCTCGTACGTGAATTATATTCTACTGTCAATCCTTTACTGGTTTGGACAGTGTCATCCTGCAAATTGTTAATAAAGTAATCGAACTCTCCAATATCATACAAGCGATTAGGAATTTGACTGTTCTTAATATTATAGTTGAAGTAAGATTTGCCGTACCGGTCCATGTAAGTATCCTCATCAATTTTAAATCCGAAGACCTGTGACGTTTGACTCAGTTTAAAGTTTGCCGGCAGCAATTTCAAATCACGAAAACTATGATTCGCCTTAAAATACCTTAGGATTGAGACGATTTTGACCTGTTCTTGCGTTGAAATTGGGCGCTTCGGTTTGACGATTCGATTCGCCTGAATCATGTTATATTTTTTAAGAATTGTGACAAAGCGGTGATACTGATCTGCCTTGGAAACGGAATAAGCGCTCCACGGACCACTAACGGTCAAGATCGCTATTATTGCCAAAGACAACGGAAGCAGCAGATTGTTGGTTTTTGGTTTCAGCAGTTGATAAAGTATCCAGCCGGTGAGCCATACCCCGGCAACCAGTACAAAATAACGGTTTTCCGTTATGCCATAAGCTTGAATCCGGATCCCCATCGCAACAAACATCATCGCCAATAAGGGCAACAAAATGATGGGAAATAGCCGCAGCAACTTGTCGAGCCACTTAACTGCAGTACGAAGCGGATTAAGGAAAAAGAAAACACTGCTGCAAACCAGTCCGTACCAAAGCACCAAGTGCGAAACAATTCCTTTAGGCCAGCGTCCGATGATAATAATCTTAGCGAAATAAGCATATAGAATTGCGGCATAAATAATAATCAAGGGGATAATGATGTACAGAAAAAGAATTTTTAAAACTTTGGGATAACGCTCAACTTGAAATTCAACTTGAATGCTTGGAATTTCCGCTAAAAAGTAGGCAGGCGCAAAGATTCCGGCCACGATTAACCACAAATCCAAATATATCTTTTCTCCCAACGCTGCGCCAAAAAGAGAGTTAATGGTAAAAACGGTGGCTGCCAAACCTATATATAACACCGAGGCGTAAAAATAAGTAATTGTCAGATTGGTTAAAAGCCGGACACAATAAAGTTCGAAATTTTCGCGCTTATAAAAATAGGGAATGAAGATCCAGGTCAGATGGGCGGCGATGGTAATGGCGCAATACCGGGTCATTGAAACCATCCGGAAATCTTCAATCCCATAGCAATAATAAAGAATTAACCCACCTAAGGCACAAAGATAAATTACGGTTTTCAGCCCTAACTTCAGGTTGGGCACCCTTTCAAACAAGAGTCTGACGATTAAAAACACCGGAATTCCGAGGGCCAAAACCATTGCCATTTTGACCAGGTTATTTTGGATTGCATCTTTCAAGTCGAAATGACTGAGACAAATAAGCAGGACCACCATGGCCACCGCTGCTGACAGCGGTTCCGGAAACCGTTTGCAACTGGCGATCAGTTTAACCAATGTCTCACGGCCGGTTGAAAAAATCTTTGAAAACATGCGCGGCCTCCCCTATTAACACAATTACAATTGCGTTTTAATTATACTCCTATTCCACCAATAAATGTTAAAAAAATAATACTTTTTGGGTGGCTATTGTGATTTAAATTGGATTAGCAAGCCGGTTTTTCGGGTTTACGAGCGTTCATCATTATCACGCTGGAACTGTTTCCAAAGTTCGCGGGCATTATCCAGCCGTGCGTGACCTAAATCCACCCAGCCTGCTTTCTTTGTGTATAAGTATCCGATAACACTATTCAAAGTCCAAACCACCCAAAAGACTTCTAACTGCCGTAAGGAACCTTTTAAACTCTTCCGATTGATACCTTAAAGTTGATACCTTAAAGACATTTACAAAAATGAGCCAATCCAGCAATCAAACTGTTTTGGCTCATTTTATGGTTAATTAATGTTCCTTTGTTTCCGCATTATCCTTTGGCTACTAAGGGATCCGCTGAATTCTTATTTCTCGTATATTACAATTGCCGATCCAATTTTATTAATCACCGGCCAGTCAGGTAAAGATGACACCCTTTTTCCATTGTAGCGCATTTGCTTAGATTTGCCGCCATCTAAGTTAACAGCAAAGTCACAATCGAGGTCAACCATGAGTTTGGCAGCATCTCTTAAATTCATCGGATCGGTGGTAACCAATATATATGCTCCATTTCTTTTATGGCCCAACAGGGTCCGATGCTTTTTAACCGTTGCGGAAAATTCTAAAATAAAATCGTTAAATCGATAACCGTCGAGTTTCCCCTTCTTTTCCTTGGCAGCTTTTTTAAGCTCGTCCCAGGACGGTGCAATTTTAAATCTATTATCATAAGTATCAGTTTTGATACTTTCAAAGACCGAATCACCTTCATATACCAAGGGATGACATACCGGCACAATATAATCGCAATACTTTACGGCAACATTTAGCTCGTTACAGTTATTAAACCATCTTATATTGGCAGACCCATCAGTTTTTATGCAAAAACTGGGGAAGAAATGAGAGTCGCTCCTAAGCGCCGCATCAATTTTAGAATCATTAGGACCAGATACCTTACTGCCATGTAACCAGGTTTCAGAACCTTCTTTTTTCCAATAAATACCCAGAAAAGAATGCTCATCATCAAATGCACTGCCGTTAGTTGCGGCGATAATTTTTTTATCTTTAAGTGTGAAGTTCTCTAGATTTTTTCTGCTTGAGTCCACAACACAAGCAATTGACTCTGTATAAGGATTCATCATATATACTTGGACTTCGTAGCTACTGTTATCAATCTTATAACGCACATTGTTATATCCATAGTAAACACGTGGATCAAAGCTACCATAACCGAATGCAATAGTTGCCAGTAGAGCAATCATTACTAATGATAATAATGTAATTATTAATTTTCTCATCTAAAAGCCCCCCCTTAAATTTTAGAATTCAAAAGAATTTCCATTGTCCTATTTTAATTTGAGAATTTACCCCCCTTGTCCCAGAGTGATTTTTCTATATTTAGAAGGATAAAATGTTACCCTTCTAAAATATACAATTATTTCCTTTTGCTGTATCTACTTCGCGTTGCACCTTGATCCTACCCAACAATCGGACTAGAGTCGAGGAATTGGAGTTGAATTCCAGTTGAATGCAAAATGAAATCGAAATTATCATATTTACCAGGGTGAGTTTCAGATGAGTAATGAACCGATTCGCTTCGGTGCTCTTTTGAAAATTACTTTAAAGGCTTTAAAACTTCGCTATAAAGATCTATTGGATTTAATGGACACAGAGTATCCGGTGGATCCATCCATCGTCAGTAAATGGGTAAAAAGTGTTGCCAGGCCCACCCAGAAAAACTATGATGAAATTGTCATTGCCTTATGTAAAAAAGTCGATGCGTTGGTTGAATGCGGTTATCAGGATTTGTTGGATATTTTACACAGGGAACTTATTGTTTATATTAACAGCAGTCAGTTATCCCATATTACAAAAATTAATTTACTCCAAAACCAAGCAACGAAAGAGTTATTGCAGGCATTGTTTACGGTTGTATACTTTTTGGATAAGCCAGAAAACAATTCCACCGTTGCCAAAATCAAATCCGAAAACCTGCCTTGCGTCGCGGAAGAAGTTTCAATATTCAGGCCCATAGTTGCGGAAATGTGTAAAAGTAAAATCGAGGCTTGGGATGGGGCTGATCCCGGGGCGTTTGCGGCTGTAAGGGCTGAACACCCAATTCCAGGGAAAAGGTTAAGCACTCACAAATATTTAAAATTCTTGATGGTCCCAATAACGCTCCTAGTTGCAATATTTATCTTCATTACTTTTGATTTTAAAATGGATCAAACTATTCGTTCGTTTGCAGGAATTTGGGAAATTTATGAATTTGATTATTTAAAAATAGTCCAAAATGGAGCAGACATAAGCGGTACTTATCAAAAAAGAGGCGATCGCTTAGGCAGTTATAAAAAAGGGGAAATATACGGTAAAGTTATTAATAATAAAGTGATTGGAGTCTGGAGTGAAGCGGATCCGGATAAAAATAGCGAAAAACGAGGGGAAGTCGAAATCAGTTTATCCAAGGACGGTAAGACCATCACCTTAAAATGGAGAAATGCCTTTAATAACAATTGGTACAATGTTTGGAGTGGTAAAAAGAGTTCCTTAAGTCCCGCCAAAAAAAACCGTGCTCAGGCAAGACTATTACCGCCGACAAAGTATCTATGTAATTATGCAGTAAAATGTGACGTTTATGGGAAATATAATTCTGCCGGCGAATTAGTTGAGACTTTTAACATTTTTGGACATGTTTTTGAGAAGCCCGCCAAGATTAACCATTTAACTTATCAATACAATGACCAAAATTATACCGGTGTTTTATACAAAAAATCGGCCAAGTTTCTGGAATCATATACCTATTATGATTCAGAAGGTTACCTGGTCGAAGTACAAAAGTGGATCGGTTATTATACCGGGACGGTGAGATTAAAGATGTGCCTAACAGACCAGACTAAGGCAGACTAGCGGACAGTTAATTCATAATCAGTATTGTAGTGCTGAAACAAACGAACTACTGCAGCTCCGCTAAGAAAATCACGTCTCCAGATTGATTTGGAGTTGAAAGCCCGGATGGATCAGATCTTTGGCCGACCTGGATTTGGTTTACCGGTTGGGCCAAGGGAAAATGGATTTAGATTCCCTCGTTAATCGGCTGTGTATATTTAAATTACCAATCAAAATACTATCAATAAGACGCTGAAAAGCATGAGTTGGCATTGGAGATCCGCTAATTTTCATAAAGCTGACACCCAATTACCACTTGATAATCAAAATTTACAAGGTATATACTAATTAGGGGGGATCTACCAATGAAAAAAAACATTGTGAAGATCAGCTTGGATATAATTATGTTTTTCCTGTTGTTCTTGCTGTATAAAAAAAACGCTATCAGTATGAGCTTTCATGAGCTGGGTGGTTTAATTGTATGGGGGCTTTTTCTGATTCACATCGGGCTTAACTGGAAGTGGATTGTGGGGGTTAGTAAAAAATTATTCGACAAATCGCTGCCAGCCAAGACCAGGATCGGATATATTGTTGATGTTTTGCTTCTTATAACTATGAGTTTTATTATCATAAGCGGCATTATGATCTCCAAAGTAATTTTTACCCGGATATCCGGAGCCGGCGTCTTTTGGAAGTTTGGTCACTTCTTTGCTGCAGCAATCGCTATCATACTGGTTGGTATCCATATTGGGCTCCATTGGTCTTTCATCAAGAACATATTCGCAAAAATTTTGAAGTTTCCGCCTGCTATTGCCAAGCCGCTTGGGATCATTTGTCTTGCCCTAATACTAATTTATGGCGGATACAATATTACTACCAGCAATTTTACAAGGTGGCTCAATAGACCGTTCATTGCTTTGACCAATCCAAAGGGTGGGATACCGCCCAAGGGTGAAAGGCACGGAGGTATTCGGGAAAGAGGCGTTCAAAGGTCTGAAGGTTTTGTTAGACCCGATGGTAAACGGGTAAGACCAAGAGAATTTTCGGAGAATAGATCATTAAGTCTTAAACGAACGCTTGGAGTAATTACTTCCTATGGTTCCATCGCAGCTTTTTTTTCAGCCCTGACAGTACTGGGTGAAAAAGTAATAAAAATGAATAACATTAATTAATGGGAAAAATCTATTCAATTCATATTTATATTTCGAAATCACCAGCTTTATCCCTAAATCCGCAAGGAATGGAATAGAGAAAATATTACAGCCTGATGATTAACGGTTTGGTCTCGGAGATCGTGATACTTGACGTCAACGAGGAACGGCTTGAAGGTGAAGTCATGGATTTAAATCATGGTATTTCCTTTGTCCGTCCCGTCAAGGTCCGAAGCGGTAACAGTAAGAAACTGATTATTGTACTTCGCAGTTGGACCGGGATTTGTCGAATAGTGCCGATCAGCCTGATGGTATCCCTCTGCAATGAAACGCTTATGCCTTTCTTAGAATAGCGCTGCCAGACTTCCCGTGCTAAACCTGACCCCGTCATTTATAGCCTGAACTTTGGTCCGGACAGTTTCCTTACCTGCTTTCACGGCAACCTGAGCAAGGAGAGCAATCCATTCCTGACTATTAAGGGAGCTGGCAGTCTCGATAAACTCCTTAGCCATTTTTCTTAAACCAGGCAATTGTTCACTATAGTCGGCGAACACTTTGCTAAAAGGCATCAAGCACTCCCCCTTAACGTCAGATACCTTTCAAAAAACCAATTCCGGTGTTTTTACTTTTTTCCATACACTTATCCCCTCACCTTCTTGAGTATCTCCACGACCTCATCAGTCTTAAGCACCTTACCGTAAGAAACTACTTTACCGTCTATAACCAGCGCGGGAGTAGTCATCACGCCGTAAGCCGCGATCTGTGAAAAGTCGGTCACATGATCAATCGTCGCGTCCATGCCTAATTGTTCAAGCGCCGCTTTTGTCGCCGCTTCAAGTTGATTACATTTGGCGCAGCCGCTGCCAAGTACCTTAACGCTTGCGCCTCCCGCCTTCGCCCTCTCTGCCTTTGCCATACTTCCGCAATCGCAGCTGCCTCCGGAGCAACAGGAGGCGGTTTTGTCATTTTTGTGTTTCTTTCCAAACAATGTCATAATAAATATCTCCTTTTTATCATTATTGGAATCCAAGCTAAAGCATATAAAATCCAACCAGCAAGATCAGAGCGCTTTCTCATCCATCAGCAGCAGTTACTTCCACAAGAACAGCTGGACTTACTTTTCTTGCCATCGAAAAAGTTCCTCAAATTTTCCGGCAATTCATAGCCTTCGCCGGAACAACCGGCTTCAGCCTGCCCAAATACGGTTCTGAGGATTGCTTCGGCCAGCATTTCCTTGGGTGGGACCTCGAAAGTCTCTCCGTTATACTCAAACACCCGGCAGTCCACAGCGGCGCCGCTGATATCGGTACAGCAACTGCAGCTGTTCTCTGCAACCGATTGGCAGATGTCCCGACCGTTCACGCGAATGGTTGGCGAGGAAAGGAAGCTATACTGCTTTGCAATTTCCGCCGTCTTCATTTCGATTTTCTGATACTCGACCGTGAAACCGGCCAGCTTTAATGCGGGGGTCAGTGTTTGCATCACCTCGTCTAAAATGCGGTCTGTCCCGATGCAGCGCTCACAAGTCTGAAGATCAAGATAGAGATACTCAACAATAATCTTCTTATTAACAGGACAACAGGTCTGTGCCATAATTTCTTCCCTCCTAAATTATCAGCGCCTGTAAAGCGTTGAATAAATACCCGACAATTATAATTCCAAGTATACATATGACGATGAATAGCGCCAGCAGCTTTGGCTTAACTGCCTTGCGAAGCATTATAATGGACGGCAAAGACAGTGTGGTGACAGCCATCATAAAAGACAGCACCGTACCTAACTGAGCGCCTTTGAAAAGCAATGCTTCCGCTATAGGAATTGTGCCAAAGATATCGGCATACATTGGTGCGCCTATTAGTGTGGCTAAAATTACGCCGAAGGGGTTGTTGCTTCCCAGCAAGGATACCACCCATGCCTCAGGTATCCAGTTGTGAATAATCGCGCCGATTCCGACGCCGATTAAGATGTATGGGAAAACTTTTCCAAAGGTAGATAATGTCTGCTCCTTCGCATAAATTAGCCGATCTTTTTTCATCAGATCCGGTGACTCGATATCAACACTTTCGACCGTCAAGATAAAGCTCTCAACCTGCTTCTCCATGTGCATTCTCTCGATTAGAATGCCACCGAGCACGGCAATTATCAAACCGAAGATTACATATAAAATAGCGACTTTAACTCCAAATATGCTCATTAACAGTATAAGAGAACCCAGGTCAACCATTGGCGAGGAAATCAAGAAAGAAAAGGTAACTCCCAGCGGCAGACCTGCGGATGTAAAGCCTATGAATAACGGAACGGAGGAGCAAGAACAAAACGGCGTTACCGTTCCCAGCAAAGCAGCGACAGAGTTCGCCCCGATACCGTGGGACCGTCCCAATATCTTCTTGCTTCGTTCCGGAGGGAAATAGCTTTGGATATAGCTGATAACAAAGATTAAGAAGCATAATAGAACTACAATCTTAATTACGTCATAAATAAAAAAATGAATGCTCCCTATCCAACGATTGGAGGTATCCAGCCCCAAAAAAGATAATCCGTTTCCAATCAAGTCATTGAGCCACTTAATGCCGAGAATTTGATTCTGGAAAAAATCCCAGATCACTTTTAATGTTTGCATCAGATAACCCACTTTCTAAAAATGGACAATCATATCAAAAACTTTTGATATATTTAGCTTGTTAAAAGCCATCAAACGGATGGCCTTTATCTTTCGCAACAACTATTTTCTTCCGTAACCGTGTTTGGTGTGGTTAGTTCCTTTAGTAGAGCAATTGCATATTCACTGCCCTTTGCGCTGATTTTGTAATAGGTCCATTTGCCTTCCTGCCGGCTCTCCACAATACCCGACTCAACCAAAATCTTCATATGGTAAGAAAGCCCTGACTGCCCCAAGTCCAATTGTTCCAACAATTCACAAGCGCATTTTTCACCGCCCCGCAATAACTCAAGTATCTGCAGGCGTTTTGGGTCACAAAAGGCTTTGAAGACTTTTGCATGTTTCTCAAATATATTATCCAAGCAATTACCTCATATCAAAATTATTTAATATGTAATTAGTATATGCGTCATATCAAATTTTGTCAATCTGAAAATCAGAGAATAATATAATCCTCCGAGGGTATTGCAGCAGGAAATGTTGGACCAATATACCGCACCCCGGAGGAAAAAAGGTCCGATCAGGATTATAAAGTAAACAAGCCAAACGCTAGGCAATTAGTTTCTTAGACCTTAATATGTTACATTATCTTGGGTCGATCAATTAAAATCGATTCAACCGAAAGGCTATGACCATTAATCCTTTTAACAAGTACCCCGGCCAGGGACGGCCGGGGATAAATGGACCTAGGGGTTTCCTCTGGCCGGTAGGTTCAAAGGGTTTCCGGCTAAACCCCTTTGCCCTGGAGGTGTAGGAGGGCGGGCTGCGCCTCCTATCGGCATTCATTAATACCATCATTCCTTTAATTCTCAAACATCAATATCCCGCTCGCCCCTGCCTACCGCTAATACCCAATAACAGAGGATGATCCCTTCCATCAATCCCCGGCTGTAGTAGAGTTCGTCCCTGCGGATAATTTGTTCAAAATTTTTATCGTCGTACTCATTTAACAACTCCTGATCCTCCGGGGACAGTTTGGCAGCGAGCAGCTTCAGCAGTTCACTGGGGCGCTCCCCTAATTTTTTGTATTCGGGATCAGCTTCGACTATTTCTTGATCGATTTGGCAGATACGTTCAAAGATCAGTTTTTTGATGCCGGTGGATTTGTAGGAAAGCATATGAACCTCCCTAATTAAAAGTGTAAGTTTACATCGTATAATTAACAATTTATAATTGTTAAATCTTTAATTGTTTGTATCTTTTGAAAGTGCAATGTTATTGGATGTTATTTCTATTGATATGATACCGGTTTTTAACCAACAAGATTGTTTTCAACTATAAGTTTCTAGTCTTAACTATTAACTTATCACACCACGGTGGTGTAGTAAATGCAAAAAAATTATATCACGGTGGTGTTGTTTTTGGCAAAATACATATGAGGTGATATAATGCCAATAAATGAAAATATCAATACCAGAATCAACCTAACTATTCCTAAAGAACTTAAACGACAATTAGAAGCCGAAGCCAAAGAGCAAGGTAGATCTCTTAATAATTACATTATTTTTATTTTAAATTCGAGGAAAAAGTAAATATATATCAGTGAATAGGAACAAATCCGGTCAACTTTTTATATTCTTCAATGATTGTAATAATCCGGCCAAAAAGCCTTCAACTATTACAAATAATAATAACGTATAATATTTTTCGCACAATTGTAAAGGGAGACCTCAAGTGGTAGATTTAAGTTACCGTACAAAAAATACTAAAGGTGACTCCCTTATGAAGCCCGCAAAGACACGCGAGCTGGATATTACAATCGCAAATTGCTAACTAAAGCCGGAGAAGTTAACTACGATACCTTAAAGAACGTGGCCTTTCCGGAACCCAACTATTTGTGGGTGATAAATGTCTGGGCTTGATTGAAACATTATCGGAAGTTTTTTCGGGTATTGCCCGTACCAATCCAATAAACAACCACGATATTTTTCATTCTGAATCCTCCTCTACTTTAATTTCCATCCAACCTCTCAAAATCGCTCTCATTTATTTACCGGAACAAATCCATCCCCTCCACCAGCCGATGAGTCCGGTTTTTTTAAAGCGTATCCCCCGCAGCACGGTCCGCAACCGGAGCCGTTACGAATCGCCCGTAAAACGCTCCAAATGGTTATTCCTACTAAAAAAGCGATTACTCCTGACATGATCACCCATGCTTTCATCCGGACACCTCCTCAAAAATTAATCAATTACGACGTCACTGTTATTTTTCAGCCTCTCCGGCTGTTCAGTAATTACCGCTATTTTGTGCCATAGATAATCTTGCGGTCCCTTACCCGCCATCATGAATCTGACAAAACCATCTTTGGCTTGCTGATAACGGGAGAATAAAGCTAATTTAGGGGCAGGGTCATGATATACTTTCCAATAACCGTTTGCCAGGGCCTTTTTCCCCCGATTAGCAATAAAACCCAGAACGTCCGGTAAAGGGATTCCGAGAAAGATCCCGATTTCATGAGGGCACCCAGTCCGATATCTGGTTTTCAAGTCGGCTAAGGCAGTCTCCACAGTCAGTTCTTTCCGGTAGCCACAGGATCTTAAATAGTCCGCAGCGGACTCCTCCCATAACACTTCTTGAAGCAAGCCCGGATGATAAAAAAGTACCACTGTCCGTTCCGGGATGCGCAGTAATTCAAAATAGCGAAAGTTCCCCGCAGCGGGCAGCTGTTCCCGATTTTTTAGCCATACCTCATTCAACTTTCGGTTTCCCGCATTACCTAAAGTCAATAATACGGCTGGTTTCTCCCCTTCCAAGACCGGAGCTGAATGGTAAGCAATGATTGATAATAAATAATCGGATGGTTGGTAATTCCCGATTTTTTGGAGATACCAACTATTAAAACTATTTGAAGATGGTCTCATCATAAACCTCATTGCCCTCATAATTAATCTGGGGCTAAATTGGAGCAGCTGAGGTTCATAAAATCAACCTTTCAGCCACAACCATAGCATTTCCAAAAACCGAGAATCGCGATTCCACCATCACTTTTAAAATAGCGGGATCAAATTGTTTGCCCCAACTTTGATACAACTTCCGGAAACACTCCGCTTGCATAAGGGGTTTCCGGTAAGGTCGTAGGGATGTCATGGCATCAATGGCGTCACAAACCGCGATAATTCATGAACTTAAGGGAATGTCCTCACCTTTTAATCCGGCAGGATAGCCGCGTCCGTCCCAACGTTCATGATGATGGAGCACGATTTTTGCCAAATAATTTAAACTGCCGGAACGGGCTAAAATCTGATAACCGCGGAGTTGCACCACTAAGTTATGCTCCATGCTGGGCGCAAAAAAAAAAGACAAGCGGTAATTTTGTAACTCCGCTTGTCTTTTCGTGTTTCAAGGCAATTATTTCTGGCCTAAATCCCCTTCTTTTTTCACCGCAGCTTGAGCAGCAGCTAACCGGGCAATCGGTACCCGGAAAGGTGAACAAGAGACATAACTTAAACCTACCCGGTGGCAGAATTCCACCGAAGACGGATCTCCGCCATGCTCGCCACAGATCCCGAGTTTGATATCGGGACGGGTCTGTTTGCCAAGTTTAACCGCCATCTCCACCAACCTACCTACTCCGGTCTGATCAAGCCGGGCAAAAGGATCCGACTCATAGATCTTCTTATTATAATATTCCTCCAAGAACTTCCCGGCATCGTCCCGGCTGAACCCGAAGGTCATCTGCGTTAAGTCGTTGGTCCCGAAGGAGAAAAACTCCGCTTCTTTGGCGATTTCATCTGCTGTTAAGGCCGCCCGGGGGATTTCAATCATGGTACCGACTTTATAATCCAGTGTTACACCGGCTTTTTTAATCACGGCATCGGCGGTCTTAACGATAACCTCTTTAACGTACTTCAGCTCTTTTACTTCGCCAACCAAGGGAATCATAATTTCCGGAACTACTTTCATCCCTTTTTGATTGACATTAATAGCCGCTTCAATAATCGCCCTGGTTTGCATCTCGGCAATTTCCGGATAGGTAACCGCCAGACGGCAGCCTCTGTGCCCCATCATTGGATTAAACTCATGCAAACCGGCAATGATCCCTTTCAATTCCTCAAAGCCCAAGCCCATCTCTTTAGCCAAGGCCGCAATATCTTCATCCGTTTGCGGTAAGAATTCGTGCAGCGGCGGATCTAAGAGCCGGATTGTTACCGGATTACCTTCCATCGCGGTAAAGATCCCTTCAAAGTCACTGCGTTGCATCGGTAGCAGTTTTTCCAAGGCTTTCCGGCGTTGCTCTTCCGTCCGGGCCACAATCATCTCCCGCATTGCCGGAATCCGGTCCGGTTCAAAGAACATGTGCTCCGTACGGCACAGGCCGATTCCTTCTGCCCCAAACTTCAACGCCACTGCGGCGTCCTTCGGAGTATCGGCGTTAGCTCTCACTTTAAGGGTCCGCAGTTCGTCCGCCCAACCCATCAATGTTGCAAAGTCACCGGTCATCTCCGGTGCTACGGTTGGTAACTGTTCACCGTAAACATTACCGGTGGAACCGTCAAGAGAAATCCAATCGCCTTCCCGGTATTTCTTACCGTTCTTATCGATAAAGTACTTTTCCGCCTCATTAATCTGAATTTCATTGCAGCCAGCCACACAACAGGTCCCCATGCCCCTAGCTACTACCGCGGCGTGGGAGGTCATCCCACCTCTTCCGGTCAGGATTCCCTTGGACACATGCATTCCTTCAATATCTTCCGGCGAGGTTTCCAGCCGGACTAAAATTAGGTTCTTCTCCCCGTTCTTCGCTGCCGCCACTGCCTGTTCGGCTTCAAAATAGATTTTTCCTGTGGCTGCGCCCGGTGAAGCCGGTAATCCTTTGGCGATTGGTTTGGCTGCCTTTAAGGCCTTCGGTTCAAAGGTTGGGTGTAAGAGCGCGTCCAACTGTTTCGGGTCAACCTTGGTTATTGCCTCGGCTTTAGTGGCCATCCCTTCGCTGACCAGGTCAACCGCAATCTTTAAAGCAGCAGCCGCTGTCCTTTTTCCGTTGCGGGTCTGCAGCATGAAGAGTTTCCCGCGTTCAATGGTAAACTCCATATCCTGCATGTCACGATAATGCTTTTCTAAGGTTTCGGCAATCTTGGCAAACTGATTATAGACTTCAGGCATGACTTCCCGCAATTGTTCGATTGATTGCGGGGTCCGGATTCCCGCCACCACATCTTCGCCTTGGGCATTCATTAAAAATTCGCCGTACAGCTTCTTTTCACCGGTGGACGGATTACGGGTAAACGCTACTCCGGTACCGGAGTCATTGCCCATATTACCGTAGACCATCTCCTGGACATTAACTGCGGTACCCCAATCGCTTGGAATATCATTGAGGCGGCGGTAAACAATGGCCCGGGGATTATCCCAAGAACGGAAGACGGCCTTAATCGCTTCCAATAACTGAACCTTAGGCTCCTGTGGGAAAGGCTCGCCTTTTTCTTGCTGGTAGAGTTCCTTATAACGTTTTACTACTTCCTTCAGGTTATCAGCGGTTAAATCCGTATCATATTGGGCGCCGTTTTCTTCCTTGACCGTATCCAGAATCTTTTCAAATTTACTTTTTTCCACTTCCATCACAACGTCGCTGAACATTTGGATAAAGCGGCGGTAACTGTCATAGGCAAAACGGGGATTACCGGTTAATTTAGCTAACCCTTCAACCACTGTGTCATTAAGTCCCAGGTTTAAAATGGTATCCATCATCCCGGGCATCGATGCTCTGGCTCCGGAACGGACCGAAACCAGGAAGGGGTTGGCCGGATCGCCAAATTTCTTGCCGACAATCGCTTCGACCTTAGTCAAAGTTTCATATATTTCTGCTTCAATCTCCGGAGCAATAACTTTACCATCCTGATAGTAACGGGTACACGCCTCGGTAGTAACCGTAAATCCACGCGGGACCGGTAACCCCAAGCCGGTCATCTCAGCCAGGTTTGCCCCCTTGCCGCCCAGCAGATTACGCATTGTCGCATTACCTTCACTAAACAAATACACATACTTTGTCAACAGAAAATACCTCCTATCTCCCTATTTAGTTATAAAGTAAGCCGTTTTCATAATTTCTGCGCTTATTCCCTTCCGGTCTATACTTAAGACACTGCTGG
>DATCLA010000036.1:0-16430 GCA_036564195.1 Bacillota bacterium | reverse complement strand
ATATCAACCAACCCTATGATAATTCAGTTAATTATAAGATTCAGGCTTTAGAATGGGTTATTTTCCGGCAGGTTTTTGCCGAATCAATGGTGGAAAGGGTGGAACGGCTAGAAAAAACCCTTTTCGGAAAGGTTTATGCCGGTTCAATTGCCAGCCGGGTGGAGAAGATGGTCTCCCAGGTTTTTGCGGAAGGGACCATTAAAGGTCACTGGATTAGCGTTCCTGAAGGGACTTTAGTAAAAGTAAAGATCCTGGATGAGATCAGCTCCACCAAAAGCAAGGCTGGTGATAATTTCCGGTTCATGGTAGTGGAAACGGTAGTTAATCATAATGATCTGATTATCATGCCCAAAGGTGCGGTAGGGTACGGGCGGATCACTAAAGTAACTCGGCCGCGTAATCTGGGGATCGATGCCCGGTTAATGCTGGATTTTGGAGCGATGCGCACCTTGGACTATACTCCGTTGGAACTGTTTCTGGGCACTAAAGCCGCAGACCTAAACCGCTCCCGTCAATTGGCGGTGGGCGCCAGTACCGCCGGAATGTTAATCTTGGGTCCGGAAGGTATTTTAATTGGAATGGCGGTTAAAGGAAGGGAAAAAACGATTCCGGTCGGTACCGAGTTTTATCTCCAGGTAAAAGCACCGGTCCGGATTTATACCATGCACCGGTAAGATCGGAGTTTCAAGTAATCATGAACCAAGAGAGGAGTAGAATTCAATTAGACAATTTAAGCTTGCACAGCTGTCGCTAGTACTCATTTTGATGCTGGCCGGTAAGGTCACTCCGGTTTCAGCTGCCGTACTTGATGAACAAATCCTGATAGAAGCGGCCGGGGGAGTTGATTATGATCTGGAACAAAATATTACCACCGCTGCTAGGGAAGTTAAATTAACCCGAGGCAAGGTGCAAATTACCGCCGATGAGTTGGTGTATTATGGAAATACCGGAATAGTTGAAGCTTCCGGTAATGTCCGGTTAACAAATCAACGGGGTGAATACCGGACTGAACATTTGACCTATAACGTTTTTACTTCCAGTGGCAGTTTAGCCTCGTTTACCGCAACTTTAAAGGGAAACCCTAAAGATTTCCATCTTCAGGGCGAAGGCCTGGAGTTAACTCCGGAAAGCTCTGTAGTTGCAAAGGTTGAAATCACCCGTTGCCCGAAAGCCAACCCGGATTATGTTTTAAGAGCCAACCGGGTTAAGATTATTGGCCAAAAAGTGCAACTCAAACATGTTGTGGTTAAGGTTTATGGAATTCCCGTATTTTATTTGCCGCTTTTGAGTTTTAATACTAATCAAAACCTACCGGAGCTGGTACCCGGCTATCAAAACGAAGATGGGTTAAAGCTGCGGTTTAATTTCCCGTTGTCCGGTTCGGCTATTAGTGAATGGACTTTTAAAGGCGATTTATCCAGTCGGGGTGACGAGTCCACTTTGGGAATGGAGTATACAACCAGCTGGGACCGTTCCAAAAATCAATTTGATCTCCTTTACAACCTGGACGGCTGGTGGCATCTGGCTGACGTCTTTACCTATGAAACCAGTAATTTAAGAGTAACTGCCGATGGCTATCGGGATTTTTCCGATTCAAAAGAGCGGCAACTGGGGGTAAAAATTACCCGGAAATTTTGGGATACCGCTATCGGAGCCTGGCAGATTGGCGTTTTATCCCGGAAAGCCAAAGCTTTTGAAACCCAGGAGTTTGGCGGTACTTATTTCGGGGTCCAGGTAGATTACAAGCCGTACTCGAATGTAAAACTAAGTTATTTAAGAATTAAGTCCCTTACCGATGGGGATTATGGGGATCTGATGGAAGACTTTGGGGTCGGGGATAATTTACTTTACGAAATTAGCATTCCAATCGGTGCGGATTTGAGATTCAGTATGAACGGCAGTTATAACCTGGATGAATCCGAATGGTATCACCAAGTCTACAGCCTGACTAAAACAGATTGTTGTTTTTCACCAACGATCAGTTATGACCGGGCGGATCACTCCTGGGAAGGCAAGGTCGGTTTTAGGTTCTGAGCGTTGCAGGATTGCAGCACTTCCAAGGCTTCGGTTTCACTAACGCTCCGGATGACGGTATAGACCGCCTTTTTTCCGGGATTATAGAGCCGTCGGGCTTGTTTGATGGCTTGAGCTTCGACTGCTTGCGCGTCAGTGGCCTCCACAATTAAGTCCAGCCGGCGCTGGCTTTTTCCTAAACTTACTTTAACTGAAACGGCAAAAAGCATAAGACCCCTCCTTTGTTATATTTCGGTAGCTTGGGGTAAGATCCTTCCTTGTAGATAAAGGATGCTCAAAGGATGGCTTTACCGAACCTGATTAATTGAGAAACGAGGCTGAACGGAATGGGAGAATGTATCTTAGAACCGGGGAAAATGTGTAATGAATGCGGCGAGTGTCAAATCTGCGATTTAGACGCTAACAAGATCTGCGACAACTGTTGCCGCTGTTTAGGAGATGCCGATTATAATGCGATTGAAATCACTGAGATTATTATGCCGGAGGAAATTAAGATAAAACATAAAAAGAAGAAGAGTAATGGTTAACAGGACTAATCGGAGTCCTGTTTTTTTGTATATGGCGTCAGAATTACAAAGGACAAGGGTGGTTTACCGGAAAGATTAGTATCAGCCCTTGACTAACCTTATAAAACATGCCGAAGTCCTGGTACGATAAAGGCCTAAGGGAGAATAAACTACAGTGATTAAAGCCCGAAGGAGGAAGTACTATGGATGAAGTAATGCCTGTATGTTTACGGCTGGCTCAGGCGTATGTCCCAATCCAAGTATACATGCAACGCTGGGAACCGCTGAAAGCCTTACAGTTAGGAACCATCTTCCCGGAGTTATACCGTCCTTATTACGGATGGGAATATGAGGGGAGGAATTAAAATGTACCAGGATCAAATCGAAATGCTCAAACAGCTTCAAGCTTTAGAGTTTACTGCTGTAGACTTCAATCTGTATCTGGATACCCATCCCACTGACCAACGTGCTTTTCAGGATTTTCAACAGACAGTAAAACAAGTGGAAAACTTACGGCAGAACTATTCCCGTTGTTATGGGCCGCTGACTCCCATGGATGCGGTACACCATTCTACCTGGCGTTGGATTGAGGAACCGTGGCCCTGGGAAATTGATTACTAGGAGGAGCAAGGTCAATGTGGATCTATGAAAAGAAGTTACAGTATCCGGCGAAGGTTGGCAAGGCTGATTTAAAAATGGCCAAATATTTGATTACCCAATATGGAGGACCGGATGGTGAGCTGGCGGCAGCATTACGTTATCTAAACCAACGTTATACCATGCCTACGGGAGCTACTAAGGCAATTCTTAACGATATTGGCACCGAAGAATTGGCTCACCTGGAAATAATTGCCACTTTAGTTTATAAGCTGATGAAGAACGCTACTCCGGAGGAGTTGCAACAGGTGGATTTGGGCGGACACTATGCCGACCATGATAAAGCCTTGTTTTATGTCGACGCCAACGGTAATCCCTGGAGCGCTAAATATATCCAAGCCAAAGGCGATCCGGTGGCGGACTTGCATGAAGATATGGCGGCGGAACAGAAGGCTCGGGCCACTTACCAGTGGCTGATTGATTTAACGGATGACCCTGACCTGAAAGATACACTTAACTTCCTAAGGCAACGGGAGATTGTTCATTTCCAAAGATTCGGCGAAGCCTTAAATATGGTGCAGGAGTATCAAAGTTGTAAGCATATCTATTAAATTTGGTTTTAGTAAAGCAAAAAACAATACCAATCAATCGGGGGGTTGGTATTGTTTTCGTTTATATAAGAAATCCATGTTAGACGTGGAGTTCAAAGTTTCTAGAAATACTTGGCGCAGTGGAAGGAAGCAACGAAGATAAAGCAAGTTGGTTGAACTTCTTTCGCCTCAAACAGCGAGGCCTAAAGGAAACGCAACTATTTATTAGCGACAAATGTCTGGGTTTTGTTGAAGCTTTAGGTGATGTATTTCCTGTTGGAATGGTATTGATACAAAATTTACATCAAAAATTCCGGTAATGGTGGAAAATGCAACTTCAGGTTTAAAAAATGGTGACAACATATTAGCTTATGTATATAAACAATCGCAAACAGGTGCTCTAATGGATTAAAAGCAGAATCTAAGTGAAAATAATTTATATTTGTTCGATGGCTTGCTATATAACAGGAATGAAGCTGGAAATATAGTTTGGGGAGCTACTGTGGCGAGTTTAAATTTTACGATTAATGCAACGCTTACATTTGCGCACGGCGGAACATTATTAACAGAACATAGATTTAATGAGGGTCATGATCAAGATGCTATTTGGCGTGGATATTTTTATACACAGTCAATTATTGGAAACCAACTCCCACCAATCAGCCCGGACTGCTGAAGCTATTTCCATAGTGACCCAGGAAATCAGTAAAGGGACTGCAGATCAAACTGTCGAGACTGAAAAAACTGCCCGGAAAATGGGAGAGCTGGCTAAGCAAATTGAGACCGTAGTGGCTAAGTCCCACGAAATGGAAGAGATCAGCAGTGTGGCAATCCAACAAAGCCTGGATTCGAAGAAGGTAGCGGACCGCTTAATGGATAAAGCCAAAGAGACCGGCGATATTACCAAAGCTTTTACTAAAGATCTTAACGAACTTAATTCCAGCGTAGAGGAGATCCGTAATATTACGGAAATGATCGGTTATATAGCCGAGCAGACCAATCTGTTGGCATTAAACGCTTCTATCGAAGCAGCCCGGGCCGGTCAGTACGGGTTGGGGTTTGCAGTGGTTGCGGAAGAAGTAAACAAGCTGGCTGTAAAATCTCAAAATGCTGCTCAGATGATTGAAGCCAACATCAATCGGATTCTGGAACGGACTCGTATCTCCAATAAAACTGCCGAACGGGCATATGTTATTGTCGAAGAACAATTGTTAGCGGTGCAACAGGCCCAGCAGTCTTATGATGCGATTATCAAGGCCCTGGAGACTATTGTAACGTGTAATGCCGACGTGTATGAGTCGATCCGGAAGATGAATAATGTCAAAGAAGAGACCCTTGTTTCCATCTCCAGTATCAGCACAGTATCGGAAGAAACCGCTGCCTCAGCCCAGGAAGTAACGGCTTCAGCTCAGGAACAGGCAGCAATTGCCGCAGAAGTAAGCAGGTTGGCCAAAGAACAATTAGTAATGGTCGATAAGCTGGTCGCCAGTATTTCAGTATTTAAAGATTAATTTCGGTTACAAAATGATGAACATAATGTAACAAAAAGATATAATAACCAAGCATATCGTAAGATTGCCCCGTTTTCTTCTCCAAATGACCGGGATACAATGAAAACAAAGAGTGAATTGAAATTGATTCGGTTTAATGGAGGTATTGTGATAGAGCAAGGGGAAAAAACCGGACTCTGGCATGAATTATCCAAAAATAAGGTATTATACCTCATGTTTCTTCCGGTTGCCGTGTATTACCTGATCTTTGCTTATTTGCCGATGTCCGGAATAGTAGTTGCATTTAAGGACTTCAATTACCGGGACGGTTTGTTTTTTAGTCCCTGGAACGGATTGAAGAACTTTGAATACCTTAACTCTCTGGCTTTCTTTCTCTATTTCACGACGCTGTTTAATGGCGGACTGGCATCCTTTTATTGTCACACAGTACCTGCATCTTAAAACACTTTTCAGGTTTTATTGCTGGTCCCGATGTTTAATGTGATTATATTCTGATCCTCCGTAATTTCCTGCGCGGTTCTATTCCGGAAGAACTGATTGAAGCGGCCAAAATCGACGGAGCCGGTGATTTCGAGATTTTTCTCCGGGTGGTTTTACCCCTTTTCAAACCGGCGCTGGCATCCATTGGGATGTTTACTGCTTTGGGCTATTGGAACGATTGGTGGACTCCCATGATGTTTGTGGAACGGGAAAATTTATGGCCGTTGCAATATGTGCTGTATCAGATTCTCTCCAGCACTAATATTGCTTCCAACATGATTAACAATATAGCGGTATTTAATTTACCGAAAGAATCGCTGAAACTGGCCATGACCGTGATTGCCACCGGCCCGATCGTGTTGGTCTATCCCTTTGTGCCAAAATACTTTGTCAGCGGGATTACCCTTGGTTCAGTCAAAGGATGACAATTGTAGGTTAAAGATGAAAGGAGAGTTGGGTTTATGAAAGTCAAGCATTTATCTTTGGTTTTGATGGGTTGTTTATTTTTACTGTGCAGCACGGCCTCTTTTGGTGCCAAAGCCAAACAGAACACCGATCCGAACAAGATCCAAAATCCCGGCTTTGAAATGGATAAAAGCGGGATCAAAAATCAAAGAGTAATCAAATGGTCGACTATCTCGGAAAAGGACAAAGACGCCGATTTTACGGAATCTGGGTGGACTCATTCGGGTAAAACCAAACTGACACACTGGAAAGCAAAAGATTTTACAGTCTATACCTATCAGACTGTGACCAAACTCCCGGAAGGCGTCTATAATTTTGAATTTTGGTATGCCAATGGCGACGGTGCCATTGATTGTTATGTGGAATTAAAAGATTTCGGGGGCGAACCGATAAAGATTCCCATCGAACGCAGCGGTTCATGGATTAAAAAGGAAGTTAAAGACATCAAAATAACCTCCGGAAAATGCACCGTTGGCATCTATACCCAAGCTAAGGGTGGCTACTGGATTAACCTAGATGACTTTTTACTGTACAATCAGCAGGATATGCAGGTTGTAGCAGAGGCCAGACAGGAAAAAGGACCGCAGAATGTGGCAGTGATCAACGCCGGTTTTGAAGAAGGCGAAAATGAAAAGGCCACCGGTTGGCAGCACGTATCAGCCCGGGATATAGATGCCGCTAAACGGGAAAATCAGGGGACCCATTCGGGCCAATATAAACTGACGCACTGGAAAGACCGTGATTACCAGGTTTATACCTATCAGTCCATTAAAAATTTGAAAAAGAATACCTACACTTTGGAATTTTGGTATGCCAACGGTGGCGGTCAAAAAAATTGTTTTGTTGAAGTTAAAGATTTTGGCGGTGAAACGATCAAAGAAACCTTACCGACCAATTCCAAGTGGACCCGGGTACGGATCCCCAATATCAAGGTGACCAATGGTAATTGCACTATCGGCATTAATACTGATGCCAAAGCCAACTATTGGATTAATCTGGATGATTTTGCCCTTTACCCGGGAGTAAAATATGACGAAGCAAAACCGGTTAAGTTTATCGCACCGGAATCAACTTTGGCGATCAAAGGAATGGATATTTCAACGTTGCCTCAGGTGGAAGCGGGTGGCGGCAAATTCTATAACCATGACGGTGAACCGGAAGATTTGTTCAAAATCTTAAAAGCCAACGGGGTAAATTATATCCGGTTAAGGATCTGGAACAACCCGAAGAACGGGATCTGCGGTAAAGCAAGTACTTTAGCCATGGCCAAACGGATCAAAAAGGCCGGGATGGGTTTCCTGCTGGACTTCCACTATTCCGATACCTGGGCCGACCCGGGCAAACAGTACAAACCGGCTGCCTGGAAGGACTTGGACTTCGAAGGATTGAACCGGGCGGTTTACGACTATACCAAAGAGATTATCACCGCCCTGAACAAACAGGGTACTTTGCCGGATATGGTCCAGATCGGCAACGAAATCACCAGCGGGATGTTGTTCCCTGACGGGAAGTTGACCACCCTTGCCAGTTTTAACAAACTTGCCAGGTTAATCAATAGCGGTATCAAGGCAGTCAAAGATGCTACTCCTGTCGGCAAAAAGATTAAAATCGCGATCCACCTGGATAAAGGCGGCGATAACAATGTCTATACCTGGTTCTTTGATAATTTAATCGCCAATGGTGCGACTGACTTTGACATTATCGCTTTGTCGTATTATATCGCCTGGCACGGTACACCGACCGACCTGTATCGCAATCTGTGCAACTTGGCCAATAAATATAAGAAAGACCTGATTGTGGTCGAAACCGCTTTTCCGTTTTGCCTAAATGATGGTGACGGACTGGAGAATATTATGGCCAAGGATGAACAACTGAAAAACTCCGGTTACGTGCCGACCATTGCCGGTCAAAAGCAGTATCTTCAGGATATTTTCAACATTGTCAAACATGTTCCCGATGGTCGGGGCCTGGGCGTGTTCTACTGGGAAGGCGCGTGGCTGCCGGTGCAAGGCGCCGGTTGGGATCCCAATGATCCCCAATCCAAAAACGCCTGGGAAAACCAGATTCTCTTCAATTATGAAGGCTATGCCTTGGACTCGTTAAAGGCTTTTCAAATTAAATGAGCGGAATTTCAAATTTACCAAATTTTCCGGAGTGCGGATAGTTTCGGATTTTACAGCCGGTTCTCCGGGCAAAGGAGGAATGAAACATAAAGCAAAAGTTTGACCACATTAAGCTGTTACAACAGGAGAAGCATTCAAAAATATAATGGAGGGAGTTTGTGAAATGAAAAAGCTGTTGATTTTGGGATTAAGTGTTTTATTGACTCTGGGTATGGCAGCCCTGACGCTGGCCATTGATATCGAGACTACCGGAGAATTGGATTTCAACTATCATGGTCATCACTGGACTGGGGAAGATTCCCGTTATACCCAATTTGAAGCTGGATTGTATAACCATTTGGACATCAATGACTTGGTATCCGGTGATTTAAACTTCTGGCTGGATACCAATGGCACCGAACATAATTTCCAGATCGATGCCGGCTATGTAACCTTCAATTTTGGTGGCAAAACCCTTAAAGTCGGTTATGATGATTACCCGTTGGACGCTTCCTTGAATGTAATGGGTGATTTCGTCAAGAAAGGGCTCTTTAGCGGCGGTCTCAAACCGGCTGCGGTGCAACTGCTGGGGACCGTTCCCCTGGGAGATTCTTTCAAACTCCAAGGCGGTTATTTCCATAATACCGGCGGGAATTTTTATAAAAGTAATAATGATGACCCACAAAGTTCAAAATATAAAGGCGTTATGGGCGATGACGGCAGAGACAATTTTCTGTTAAGAGGCAGCTATGCGGCTGGTAAATTTGATACCAACCTTACCTATCTTCATGTTGGAGAATGTGTTTGGGACAAGGTTAAACCGGCGGCTGAATATATGATTGACGCAGGTTATAAAATTAACGATAAATTCAGGGTATATGCGGCATATATCGGAGTTAACCAGGTTATGGACGGCAACAAGGATTGGGATCCGGAAGCATTTGAAGATCAAACCGATAATTTTGGAATCGTCGGCTTCTCTGCTTCATTGGGAAGATGGTGGTTCTCGGCTGAATATACGGTTCTCACACCCGACAAAGATAAAAACTATGAATATGTTGACTATACTGATACAACAGGAAAAGAACATAACTGGGCCGATAACCCGCCCTATGGATTCAGCATTTCCTATTATTTCGGATACAACACCACTCTGCAATATACCCGGGTAGCTAATACCGGAAACTATAATGATCGCGACCGGTTGCGTTTGCAAGTTAAATTCTGAACTGGTTCCTGAATATATTCACTATCCGCTGTTTGATTAAAGTGTTCAGACAGGTAATTCTTAATTAAAGATAAGGAGTGAATTTAATGAAAAGGGATCTTCTTATTATCTTAGCCTTGGTGGTCGCCGTTGCAATAGCCGGTTGCGGCAGAACGAAAATATCTTCTCCGTCATCGTCACCATTACCGTCGCCATCTCCATTTGTCGGGATCATGTATCAAGATTTTGAAGATCAAAGCAAACCGGGATTTAACACTGATTGGGGTGGCTGGCATTGGAATGCAACTTTGGAACGTTCAAATACATACGTCCGTAGTGGTTATGCCTTGAAAATTGTTACAGGTACCAATAATGATTCGGCCGGTTGCAAAATTTACGCTAAGAACGATAATTGGGCAGTCAATTTTAACCAAGCTTCAAATAATTACATTTCATTTTGGGTCTACGCTGTTCCGGTAGCGGACAACTGGAGAGGCGTTACTGTCAAAATCTATGATAACAGTAGTGGTGAGGGTTCTGCCTGGTCACAGAATAGTACTCAGTACTTTACCCCCAATGAGTGGAAGAAGATATCAATGCCTTTATCCAATTACAGTTCTGTTAATCTTGGTAATGTAAACAGTATCAGCATCGAATTTACCAACGAAGGTACTTATTATATTGATGACATTGTAATTGAACCATAAAAAGGGTCTACCGGCTTATTATCTTGAAAAATCTAGTTTTACTTTTTTTGAAATATAAAATGAAACGGAGGTTTTCCGGCTGATCCTTATATCAATAAGGGCGTTGCCGTTGCTGCCCGGAGCAAGAATCCAGAACGAGCTATGATGGCTTTGGACTTGATTATGGAAGACCCGTCTTATAACTATCTGGTTTATTTCGGTATCGAAGGCAAGAACTATGTTATCAAAGATGATAAAGTTGCCTTACCTGATGGAGTTACTGCTGATAAAAATACCTATCCGCCTGATGCTGCCGGTTTTTGGTTTACCAATAAAGATCAATTTAAACCGTTAGCCAGTTGGAGTGATTAATACCTGGAAGTACGGGAAAACTTAAAACAATGGCTAAGGCCCAATCCGTTTGCGGCTTTCGCTCCGAATACCGATGGCTTTAAAACTGAAGCTGCCAACCTTAATCAGACCATCATTCAATATTTGAACCCCATTATGATCGGTGCAGTGAAGGATATTGATCAAGCCTTTGAAACCTTGAAACAAAAGATGGAAGCTGCAGGAGCCAGGAAGGTTTTAGCTGATTTGCAAAAACAAACTAAAGAGTTTCTGGAATCGGTGAAGTAAAGGCGTACGACACTTCAATCAATAATGGTTTGTAGTGAAAAATGACCGTATAACCGGTCATTTTTCACAAATTAATTAATCAATTTGGTTTAGTTCATTTATCACTTTTATTATATGGGGGTGTTTGGGGATGGTAGTTTCCGATAGCGGCAATTCCGGTGCTGATCGGAACTTCGGCTATATCCCGTTGGCTAAAAATTTTGCTAAAGGTGCCGACGTAAGTTGGGTGACGGAGATGGAGGCCGCAGGAAGAAAGTTTTACAACAGAGAGGGTGTTGAAACCGATTTATTTCAAATCTTAAAAAGTTACGGCATTAATGCCATCCGTTTACGGGTGTGGGTTAACCCCAAGAACGGATGGAACGGTTTGAAAGATGTGATTGCCAAGGCCCAGCGTGCGAAAGATGCGGGAATGGACTTGATGATTGATTTTCATTACAGCGATAACTGGGCGGACCCGGGAAAACAGTACAAACCGGCTGCTTGGTCCGGCCATACTCTGGAACAATTGTATGAAGATGTTTATCAGCATACCTATGAGGTTTGCGCTGCCTTAAAGGAAGCGAATCTTTATCCCAAATGGGTGCAGGTAGGTAATGAAACCGATAACGGTCTGCTCTGGGAGGAGGGGCGCTTTCCCAAACACCTGGGTCAATATGCCCAATTTATTAACCGTGGCTACAAGGGAGTTAAGGATGTTTTCCCTGAAAGCCTGGTCATTGTCCATGTTTCCAACGGTTACGACAATACCTTATTCCGTTGTAATATCGGCGGTCTGATTCAACATGGCGCACAATTTGATGTGATCGGGATGTCGCTGTATCCGACTACTTATCTGCCGGCCGCCCATTGGTCGGTTTATGCCGAACAATGTTTGAATAATATGAAAGATATGGTGTCACGTTACCACAAACCGGTGATGTTGTGTGAAGTAGGGATGGAATATACCATGGCCGCTTCCTGTAAAGAATTTCTCATTGATATGATTAAAAAGGTTAATTCGCTTCCGTCCGGTTATGGCTTAGGAGTTTTTTACTGGGAACCGGAAGGTTATGACTGGGGAGAAGATGACTATAAAATGGGGGCTTGGGAGACTGACGGCAGGCCTACGGAAGCCATGGAAGCCTTTTTGTATGAGTAGCGTCGGTGGAGGTGCATTATGATACGCAACAAATTACCAAGATTGGTTTTAACTTTAATCCTAACCCTGATGTTGGCGGTTGTTTCCGGGTGCGGTGGGTCCAAAGGCTCCGGCAGTACCGCTCCCGTTACCGACATCCCCCTGGCCAGCGGATTTGCCAAGGGCGCCGATGTGAGTTGGTTAACCCAGATGGAGGCAACTGGATACAAGTTTTATAATGACCAAGGGGTAGAAGCCGACTTGTTTGATATTTTAAAGGACCATGGCATCAATGCAATTCGCCTCAGGGCTTGGGTTGATCCGGATGGTGGCTGGAATGGCACAGCGGATGTGGTGGCCAAGGCGAAGCGGGCCAAGGAAGCGGGCATGGACCTGATGATTGATTTCCATTACAGCGACAGTTGGGCGGATCCGGGCAAACAATACAAGCCGAAGGACTGGTTGACCGAGACTACCATTGCCGGACTCTGCCAGCGTCTGAAAGAGCATACGGTTATGGTTCTTACTGCGCTTAAAGGCGAAGGAATTACTCCCAAATGGGTGCAGGTCGGCAATGAGACTGATGCCGGAATGTTATTTGGCCATTGGGATAATGCAAGTAATAAGTATATAAGTGATGGTGGATTAGACCTGACGGATTTAAACAAACATTTTGCAGAATATGCCCAGTTGGTTACTGCTGGTTCGCGGGCTGTGAAATCGGTCTTTCCGGAGAGCTTAGTCATTGTCCATCTTTCAAAGGGTTATGATAATGGATTATACAAATGGAACATTGGTGGTCTGATTGCAAAGGACGCTGAGTTTGATGTAATCGGGATGTCCCTGTATCCATCCCCCGGCAATTGGTCCAGCTATAATTCACAATGTCTGAACAATATAAGCGATATGGTAAACAAATATGGAAAACCGGTAATGATTTGCGAAGCAGGTATGGAATATACCGCGGCGGCAACCTGCAAAACCTTTTTAATCGACTTAATGCGGAAGGTCAATTCGGTTCCCGGCGGCAAAGGACTGGGCGTCTTTTACTGGGAACCCCAATGTTACGGAGATTGGCCAATCGGTGACCCTTATCGAATGGGGGCTTGGGGAAATGACGGAAGGCCTACTGAAGCTATGGATGCTTTTTTGATTAAATGATTTCAACAGGAGGATTTAGATGGAGAAGTTTATTGTTAACATTATTCACCGTCCGGAAATGGTCCCGGAATATCTGGAAAAAGAAGCGGCTCAGGGGCAAAAGGAGGATATTACCCGGCAAGCGGTGATTACGGCATCATTAGATATCTTCAAAACCCAACAGCGCCTGGCCCATGAAAACGGTTTAAAGACTACAATTCAAATGACTTATTCCAGCCTTTTTAATGAGGAAGCCATTGCCTTGGCCAAAGAGCACCACCGAATTTACGGTGATGAAATCGGGACAACTTTGTTAGGCCTGCCTTGTAAGGAGTTTCGCGAAAAATATAAAACCAAGGACTTTTGTATCTGGCATTTTTCCATGGAAGACAAAAAAGCCATTGTCCAGGATGTATTTGAGAAGTTTTATGAAGTGTTCGGCTTTTATCCGGCATCTACCGGTTCCTATTATATGGATGCCGAGCTGATTAACTATATCAAGGAGAGATATCCTTCGGTTAAATGTGCGGTAGCCACCTGTTGGGAAGAGGGACCTAAAGCATACTGGAATGCCAATAACTCCTGGTACACATTTAATGACGGCGGCCCGTGGAGCGCCTGGATCCCCTCAAAGTACAACAGTCACTGCCCGGCTTCGGGAGAAGAGGATGACAGTGGGATTGTGGCGATTCCCCATCTTTCCCGGGACTTGCTGGCGGTATTTGACGGTCCGGGATCCTTTTACGGGACCCACCCCCAAAACGTGCTGCGGGGCATGGTCTATAAAGACGGAGAGTATCCCTATCTATACAACCTGATTGATCAATACCGGGCTTTAGCCAAGTACAACAACGGCTTCAGTTATAATATGGTCTTTGTCGGCCCCGGCTGGATGAGCAAACAGGGCCGCTGGGAAGCACCTTATTCATTGCTGGAGAAAAGCTATAGCGATTGTATGGCCTATTATGGTGAACTGAAAAAGAACGGGCAGGCCGAGGATTTAACCATGGCCGAGTTTGCCGATTGGTTCCGGGAAAACCGTTCCTACACTCAACCCACCTGTGCTTTATGGAAGGATATTCTGTGCGGTTCCAACAAACAAATCTTTTGGTATCTCGATCCCTATATGCGCACTTGTGTGGATATGAACCAGGGTGGTGCTCTCATCGATCTGCGCCCGTATGTTGCCAAGCTGGTCCGGCCGGTCGGGATCGGCACCAAGCATATCTGGGATTGCTCCTATCCTTATCTGATTCAGGCTTTTTACCGGGCTGGCTATTTTACCCATTATGCCGGGGAAGGTTCCATTAAGAGTTGTAAAGTCAGCTATGGCAGCGAAGAAGTTGACCTCTGTCTCTGCCGCACCAAGGCTAAATTTAGCCAGGTGGGAGAAGACCGGATTCTGACCCTCGATCCGGTGAAAATTGAATTCCAGGACCTGACCGTGACCCTGGTCTCCACCTTTACCTTTACCGAAGGAACCGGAGAAATCAAAATTTCCCGGAAAATTACATCCATGAGTAAACCGGGGGCGGAAGTACATTTGAATGAATACATAACCGCCTGTTACGGAACCACCGAATATCCCGAGGACTTAAGCGGGATTATTTTGAAATGCACTGGCGCAGAGGGCGTCAAAGAGCTTGATTATCAATATAAATGCCGGGAAGAAAGCATGTCGGGAGTTACCAAACTGGAAGCGCTTGTGCCGCAAGTGGAAACCAAAATAGAGGTGTTCCCGGTAGGAGATCAAGTCGATGGCTACATCCGGGAAGGCTATGCATTTTCGCCCATGTACACACTGGGACTGACTAAAAATCTAAAAGAAAACGAGGAGCTGGTAACATGTCTCAAGGTCGTAAAGGCAAACTGAACTACCGCTGTCCCGCTTGTTTTGTCCGGGAGATCGATGTCGATATGTTTTATGATAAGGACAAGGAAGAATACTATTGCCTGCGGTGCCCTTTTACCGGGACCGAGGAAGAAGTGTTAAGACTAAACGAGATGGCGAAGTTCCGCTACAAAAACATTGACAAACGCATTACAGATTTTGATTAACAACAAAAAGAGTTAAGATTCAAGATAAATAAAAGCCCCTCCGAAATGGTGCAATTAAGTTCCGAAATAAAACACCAAAAAGGAGGGGTTTTTAGGTAGTGTCAAGAATTTTGCGCACATTTGTAAAGGGCGACGTAAGTGGTGTTTTAATCATCCGGCCACATGGCGTAATCGCGCACATACTAGCATCAAAGCTGAATGACCGTCTGGGAAGCTGCCGACAACCCGAGTGCGACGCCGTATTTCCCGATTTAAGCGTTCCAGTCCATTGTTAGTTCGGATTTTGATCCAATGTTCTCGGGGAAAATGCATGTATGTAAGCGTTTCTTCAATGCTGCTTTCGACTTTTTCGGCTGCTTTTGCTAACTTCATCGCTCTTAGTTTATTCGCAACTGCAGTTGCTTTTTCACGAGCACTGGCAAGGTCTTCTTGAGCATGGATCGCTTTGAGCATTGCTGCTACTTCTTTTACTTTACCAGTTGGTATTTATGAAAAAACATTTCGGTAAAAGTGGACGACACAACGTTGATACTTGGCTTCCGGAAAAACTTCCGATAATGTTTCAATCAAACCAAGACATTTATCATCCACAAATAGTTGGGTTCCGGAAAGGCCACGTTATTTAAGGTATCGTAGAAAATTCAACCAGCTTGCTTTATCTTCTTTGCTGCCTTCAGCGGCACCGATAATTTCACGGAATCCATCTTAGCCGACGGCAATCGCAACCAATATCGATACATTTTGATAATCGCCACCCCAGTTGCGTTTTAACCAAATTCCATCAAGATTAACATAGGGGTATTCTCCGGTCAATTGCCGATTACGCCAAACCTCGATATGAGAAGAGACTTTCTTGTTCATCTCGCCGATAGTTCCCGGTGAGACTTTACTGCCCAGAGGGCTTCGGTAATGTCTTCAACTTGGAAATACAGTTAAATGTTTTAAAAGTTAATGAAAGGGCAAGAAAACTCTATCATAAACTGGGATTTACAGTATTTGAGGAGACGGATACTCATTTTTTAATGAAATTTGAAAGTAATTTTAAAGGCTTATATTAAAAACCGATCTGATTAGCCTTCCGGCATCTTCCGGTATGTTTAGGTTCTGAATATCTTCAAATGAAAACTAACCATTTTTAGCCCGTTCCAAAATGATTCAATCTGTTGTTCAAATACATTCCCTATTTTATTTGAATCGCAGCATGGTGAGACGGTGCACAAAAAAGTATCTCCATTTGGTCTCACTAGCATATTCATTCTAAGATTAACTGCCCGACATTTTGAAAAATCATAATG
>DATCLA010000035.1:0-4452 GCA_036564195.1 Bacillota bacterium | reverse complement strand
TTCATTATTTAGAAGATTTTTAAAATTGATAGAGCAGGAATTAGAAGGAAATCCGCGAAAATATATTAGCGAAATCGGAGGTTTTTAAAGAAATGGCGACTCCGCAATATCACCGGATTGTCTTAAAGCTAAGTGGTGAGGCGTTAGCCGGAGAAAAAGGTTTTGGAATTGATTTGGAGATTGTTAATTCGATTGCCCGTCAAACTAAAGAAGTGATGGACTTGGGAGTTCAGGTTGCAGTAGTGATTGGAGGCGGTAATTTTTGGCGGGGAGCCATAGGCAGCCATTCCGGAATTGACCGTTCCACTGCCGACTATATGGGAATGCTGGCGACGGTAATTAACGCCCTGGCTTTGCAAGATGCTTTTGAAAAACACGGAATTCCGACCCGGGTCCAGACAGCGATTGAGATGCGTCAAATCGCTGAACCTTACATTAAACGGCGGGCTACCAGGCATCTGGAGAAGCACCGCGTGGTCATTTTTGCGGCCGGAACCGGTAATCCCTATTTCACTACGGATACCACCGCCGCATTGCGCGCGGCGGAAATTGAAGCAGAGATCATTTTAAAGGCTACTAAAGTTGACGGTGTTTACAATGCCGATCCCCAAAAGGACCCCCGGGCAACCCGGTTTGAAAACCTCGATTTTATGGATGTTTTAAAACAAAGACTGCAGGTGATGGATTCAACTGCGACTTCCCTTTGCATGGAGACAAAGATTCCGATAGTGGTATTTAACCTGAATGAACCAGGTAATATCCGCCGGATTGTCATGGGCGAGAAAGTAGGAACCATTGTGAGAGGAGAGGATTAATGTGGTTAAGGATCTGATTAATGAGACTGAAAATCAAATGAAAGCTACGATTGAAGCCACTAAAAGAGAGTTGGCCGCAGTCCGGACCGGTAGGGCCAACGCCGGGATTCTTGACCGGGTGATGGTGGAATATTACGGTACACCAACACCATTGAAACAGCTGGCAAGCATTTCGGTGCCGGAAGCGCGAATGATTGTCATCCAACCTTGGGATAAAGCAGCTGTGAGCGCCATTGAAAAAGCAATCCAAAAAGCGGATCTGGGTCTGAATCCGGTTAATGATGGCGGAACCATTCGCCTACCGGTCCCCCAGTTAACCGAAGAACGGCGGAAGGAATTGGTTAAAGTAGTTAAAAAAGAAGCGGAGGAAAAACGGGTGGCCATCCGGAACCTGCGCCGTGATGCCAATGAAAAGGCAAAGGCTATGGAGAAGAACGGCCGGATTTCCGAAGATGAAGGCAAACGGGCTTTAGATGAGATTCAAAAGCTGACCGATAAATATATTGCTGAGATTGATCGATTACTGGGACAAAAAGAGAAGGAGATTATGGAAGTTTAAACTTCTGCCCCCTTTCCGGATAAGGGGGTTATTTATCAAATGGGTAATATTTTTACTTGGTACAAGCCAGATGCCAAAACAAAGTCAAATACGGAAGTAACGCCTTTAAAAAAAATTCCCCGGCATGTAGCAATCATCATGGATGGCAATGGCCGTTGGGCAACCGAGCGGGGATTGCCGCGAACCGCGGGACACCAAGCGGGATTGGAACGGATTCGCGATGCCGTGAAACTCTGCTTAGAAGTTGGCGTTAAATATCTTACCCTGTATGCTTTTTCGACGGAAAACTGGTCCCGGCCTCAAGAAGAAGTCAGTTTTTTAATGCGTCTGTTCGAAGATGCCTTAACCAGGGAAGTTGATGAGCTGCACCGCCAGGATGTAAGGGTTAAATTCATCGGTTTTCGCACCGGACTAAATCCCAATTTAGTCCGGTTGATGGATGAAAGCGAGGCGAAGACAGCTAATAACCAAGCTTTAGTACTAAATTTAGCCATTAATTACGGCGGTCGTGCCGAAATTCTCAACGCTTGTCAGCAAATTGCCCGGGCTGCCAAAGATGGTAGCTTAGATCCGGAGCGGCTGACAACGGAAGTTTTTAACAGTTATCTATTTACTACCGGGCAACCCGATCCCGACTTACTGGTTAAACCCGGTAAAGAGGTACGGATCAGTAATTTCTTACTCTGGCAAATGGCCTATACCGAATTCTATTTTTCCGACCTTTACTGGCCTGATTTTGGAGAAGCAGCATTGCGTGAGGCGTTTGAGTATTACAGCCGGAAGGAGCGGCGTTTCGGAGGAATTAAGAAGGGAGATTCGGCCGAATGTACAAAAGAATAATATCTGGGATTTTAGGGGGCGCCTTGTTACTGGGTATTATTTTTTGGGGCGGTCTCGCCTATACATTGGCAATCGGGATCCTCATTTGGTTTGGAATAAAGGAATACGCCGTTTTGCTGAAACGTCAGGGAATGCGGCCTCAAAGTCAGGTAATGCTCTTTTTTTCTTTAGTTTTGTTAGGACTGATTTATATTTTCGCCAGCCGTCCGCAGTGGTTTCCCGGCAATCCGTTGCGGCACAGTGAACGGATTTTAACTATTACGCTGTTGGTTACTTTGATTACGATTTTTGCCAATGAATTGCTGCGGGGTACTCCCGATCAGGGTTTAGTGAATGTGGCAGTAAATCTTTTTGGAACAGTCTATATTGGCTTTATGTTTGCATATATGTTATTGCTAAGGTTTATTCCCGGCTCCAACGGCTTATTTTATCTCCTCTTTACGGTTTTGGTCACTTGGTGTAATGATACTTCCGCCTTTTTCATCGGGACTAAATTTGGGAAACATAAACTTTTACCCCGGATTAGTCCTAAAAAAAGTATTGAAGGCTCAGTGGCCGGCTTAATCGGCGGAATTCTCGCGGCTGTTGTTTTGGGAAAAGTGAACCGGAAACCCCTTTTATTAATGGTGTTCCTGGGTGTGATTGTGGTTTTGGCCGGCCAGTTCGGCGACTTAATTGAGTCAATCATTAAACGCAACGCCGGAGTTAAAGATTCGGGCGCATTTTTACCGGGCCACGGCGGAGTGCTGGACCGGTTTGACAGTTTACTGATGGCGGCTCCGGTGGTCTATTATTTGGCTACCTACGTTATGAATTAATTAGGATGACAGTTTTTGAAGCGGGGTCGTTAGATTGAACCGTCGGCTCAAAATAGTGGCTATCCTTACCGTTTTAGGTATTAGTATGATGGTGGGGCTGAAGTATCTCTTTCCGTTGCTGGCCCCGTTCTTATTAGGTATATTTTTTGCTTGTCTTATTGAACCACTGGTGGTTTTCTTAGAAACTAAACTGCATCTCAAACGGAATTTGGCTACGGCTGCGGTCTTGAGTTTAGTAGTGGTGAATCTGATTTTTTTAACCGGCATTACTGTTACTATTGTTTACCAGGAGTTGCAGAACCTGATCGCGAATATTCCCTGGTGGTCCAGGCGTTTTTATCACTTGACTACAAGAGCATTGCAATGGCTGAAGCCGGTTTTTCCTGAAATTGACCGTATTTTTACCAAACTTTACTTTAACCCGGAATTAATCAGTCAACTCTCCGGTTCATTATTATCAAGGGTAATTAATTTTTTACCCCGGCTTCACCAATTGTTTTTTACTATTTTTTTGGGGGCGGCTTCGGCTTATTTTTTCAGTCGTGATAAATTGTTTTTGAGCCGGTTAATCTATAATTGGTTACCGTCGTCGTGGCAAGGACCGGTAGAACGGCTGAAGGATAAAGCAATGGCCGAATTGACCCGGTTGATTCGTTTAGAGCTCAGTCTGGTCTTAATCACGATGGTAGTTACTACCGGTAGTTTAAGTTTAATCGGAGTCGCCGGGGCGCCGGTTTATGGATTTTTGGCGGGAATTTTAGATCTGATTCCGGTTTTGGGACCGGGTTTAATCTATCTACCAGTGAGCGTCGGCTGCTTGCTGCGGGGAAACTATCCGGCAGTAATCGGGGTGTTAAGCAGTTATTTTTTAACCCTCTTAATCCGGCAAGTGGCTGAATTTAAAATCATTGGCAGTAATTTAAATCTCCATCCGTTGGCTACCTTACTCGTTGCCTATCTGGGGATGAAATTCTTTGGTATAATCGGCTTTTTCCTGGGCCCTTTCTTTATCATTGCGTTACAGGGCGGTTATCGTCTGCTGGTTAAGACCGAATTCATCGCTGATAAAAGGGTAGGATTTTAAAATGATGAAATTTGCTTTATCAGGTGAACAATGAAGAAACGTATTGCAATTTTAGGTTCAACCGGTTCCATTGGGCGTCAAGCGCTGGAAGTGATCCAACAGTTTCCCGAGGCGTTTGAAGTGACGGCTCTGGCTGCCGGTTCCAACTTGGAAAGTTTAATTGCTCAAGCCGATGTATTTCAAGTACAACACTTAGTGGTGGGTAACCCCGCCCTTTACCATGAGTTACGCTCCAGAGTTGCGGGTCAAAAAGTTAGTGTTTCCGCCGGGATTGAAGGGTTAATCGGCATTGCTACCCTTCCGGAAGTTGATCTGGTTTTAACAGCAGTAGTAGGG
>DATCLA010000034.1:0-6609 GCA_036564195.1 Bacillota bacterium | reverse complement strand
GATCAATATATTGTTATCTTGTGTTAAAAGAAAGAATCGGGGGTTTATCAAATGCGCTCAAATAAGTCTAACGCTAAGGGGTTATCATTCACTGGGGATACTATTTTGATTTTATTCTTTCCGAAAAGGAACTTAACTACTTGCGGCGAACATAAACAGAAAATTGAAGAGGCAGGAACCTAAATTGCATACCAAACTTGAGCAAGCCCGTTTGTTGACAACAAAGTTCGGGCAAGAACACTTATTAAAGTTTTACCATATCCTTAACCCTTCCGAACAGGCAGACTTACTTGATACAATCCTGAATTTAGACTTCAAATTAATTGAATCCTTATATCACCGGCTGGTTCTGAATCCGGCCAACCACTTTCGGGAGGAACGGCTCGAACCGTTAATCCCCCAAATTTGGGACGATTTGGATCCGAAAACTCGCCAACAGTACCGTGATTTAGGATTGAAACTGATCGATAAATGTAAAGTAGCTGCTGTGTTGGTAGCCGGCGGGCAAGGAACCCGACTGGGCCATTCCGGGCCCAAAGGAACTTTCAACCTCGGACTGCCTTCCCAAAAATCCCTCTTTCAATTGCAGGCAGAACGCTTGTTGAATTTAGCCCGTCAAACCGGTACCACGATTCCCTGGTATATCATGACCAGCCCGGAAAACCATGCCGCAACCACCGGTTTCTTCCGTGAAAACCACTACTTCGGTTATCCTGAAGCTAACCTTTTCTTTTTCCAACAAGACCAATTACCGGTTATCAATGCTGCGGGCAAAATTCTCCTGGCCGCACCGGGCCGGATCAGTCTGGGACCTAACGGCAACGGCGGCTGTTTTCTGGCTTTACACCGTTCCGGTGCCCTGACTGATATGAAAAAACGCGGCGTGGAATGGGTATTTTTATACGGTATCGATAACGCGCTGGTCAGAGTCTGTGATCCCGGCTTTATCGGGTTTACTGCCGCCAATCGCTATCTTTCCGCCAGTAAAGTAGTACCGAAAGCTGCCCCGGAAGAACGTGTCGGTGTGCTGTGTTACCGTAACGGCCGTCCGGCAATCATTGAATATACTGAATTTCCCGAAGAGTTGACCAGGCAACGTGATTCTCAAGGAAGACTGCTTTATGGTAACGCCAACATCCTGATTCATCTCTTCCGGCGTGATTTTCTAGAGGACTACGCTGCTACCGGCCTGCCCTTTCATGTAGCGCATAAAAAAATTGCTACGATTGATGGGGAAGGCCGTCCGGTTAATCCGGACCAGCCTAACGCTTATAAGTTCGAGCTCTTTCTGTTTGATATCTTTCCCTTGTTAACTGATATGGCGGCTTTACAGGTGAAGCGAGAGGAAGAGTTTGCGCCGGTTAAAAACAAAACCGGAGCCGACAGTCCAGAAACAGCACGTCATCTGCTGTTTAGCCTGCACCGCAACTGGCTGCAGGCTGCCGGTGTCCCCACCGGATTACTAAAGGACCGCCGGATTGAAATCTCACCCCTACTATCCTTTGGGGGGGAAGGGTTGGACCCAATTAAAATCACAACATTCTTAAAGGAAAATCCCGGACAAGAGGTTGAACTGAAGTGATATTTAAGACCAGCCTTTGCTGCCTGGTCTTTTCTCGCTCTCACTGCTTGGACTGGGCAATCTTATTCACCGCATGGAGATAGGCCAAAGTACTGGCTTCGATAATGTCGGTGGAGATCCCCCGGCCTACATAGGCGTGACCGTTCTCCCTTACTTTCACCATTACTTCACCTAAGGCATCCTGGCCGGAGGTTACCGCTTTAATGTTATACTCCGCCAGTTGGACCGAAAGGCCGGTAATCCGGTCGATCGCTTTATAAATGGCATCGATCGGGCCGTCACCACAGGAAGCCTCCTGGATTAATTCACCATTTTTCTTTAAGCGGACTGTGGCTGTAGGAATAGTAGAGTTTCCGGTACTCACATGCAGGTAATCCAGGGTATACCTGTCCTCAACCGTCTGAAAACGGTCATGGACTAAGGCTTCCAGGTCCGAATCGGTGACTTCTTTCTTTTTATCTGCCAATTCGATGAAACGTTGATAAGTCAGTTCTATATCAGTCTCGCTGAGAGTATAGCCCAGTTCTTCCAGGCGGTTTTTCACTGCATGACGACCGGAGTGTTTACCCAACACCAACTGGCTTTGACTTAGTCCTACTGATTCCGGAGTCATGATCTCATAGGTCATCCGGTTCTTTAAGATTCCGTCCTGATGGATCCCTGCCTCATGGGCAAAAGCGTTGGCACCGACAATAGCTTTGTTGTGCTGCACCGGTTTACCGGTCAAAGTGGAAACCAGAGTACTCGAACGATGAATCTGTTCAGTATGGATCCGGGTTTCCGCCCCCAACAGTTCCCCGCGGGTCTTAAGTGCCATTACTACCTCTTCCAATGCTGCATTACCGGCACGCTCCCCCAGACCGTTAATGGTACACTCCACTTGATTTGCTCCGTTTTCCACTGCCGCCAATGAATTGGCCACTGCTAAGCCCAGATCATTATGGCAATGTACCGACAAGTGGACCCGTTCGATTCCGGGGGTATTCTCTTTGAGATAGCGAATCATTCTGCCAAATTCCGCCGGTATTGCATAACCGACGGTGTCCGGAACATTGATAATGGTAGCCCCCGCCTTAATTACCTCTCCAAAGATCCGGCAGAGAAAATCCCAATCACTCCGGGTGGCATCTTCCGCGGAAAATTCCACATTAGGGCAGAGACTTTTGGCATATTTAACCGCCTCAACCGCCATGCTGAGTACCTGATCCGCGGTTTTGTTCAACTTATATTTCATATGTATTTCTGAAGTTGCGATAAAAGTATGAATCAGCGGTTGCTCTGCCGGTTGCACCGCTTCCCAGGCCCGATCAATATCCGCTTTTACGGCGCGGGCCAGGGAACCCACGGTCACTCCCTTTAACTCTTTAGCAATGGCCTGAATTGCCGCATAATCTCCGGGAGAAGCAATGGCAAACCCGGCTTCAATAATATCAACGTTCAAGCGTGCCAGTTGCCTGGCAATCTGTAATTTCTCGCCGACATTTAAGTTAATTCCGGCCGACTGTTCCCCGTCGCGCAAAGTCGTGTCAAAAATTCTAATCATTCGCATTCCAATTCCTCCTCCTTAACACCATATAATATATTGATAAACTAATCCGGACTAGACATCATCTATGTATTCTAAATGCAATTATAAAAAACCACTTTATAATCATTCGTATTGCCATTTATGGTAAATAAAAAACCCTCTATCCCTACACGGGACGAGGATTTTAAACTCGTGGTACCACCCTGCTTTACCATTACCTTACGGCAACAGCCTCAAACCTCCGCCCTAATCACGCAGATTAGGGACAGACGTTGATGCTGTAACGGGCAGGACTTGCTTAGTCCACCGGCTTTACCTACTCAAAAGAACCCGGTTCTCTTTTTGGGCTGGCAGCTCCGAGGGGAGTTTCAGATGTCCGGTTCCCGGTTTGCACCTACCACCGGTTCTCTTCAAACCTTTTCACCTTACTTAGACCTCTTCATCGCCTTTAGTTTACTGTATTAGAACTGATTATAAGGGAGTGGTCAATATTTGTCAAGCTCCTTTTACGAAGGATTGTTACCGTCGGGATTGGCCTTTTCATCCTGGGGTTCCTTAGTTTTCTCATCCAGGATAATCTCATCAATCTCAGAAAGTGGAATCTCCTTTTTCTCGCCGTTACTAAATTCTACAAACACCGTTTCCTTCATCTGATTATTGGACAGAATTTTACCTTCCCGGTCTTCATAACGAATCTTACTGCCTACTAACGGCAGATCCGGGGCTTTGACATCCCGGTAAGAGGAAGATTCAAATTTCAGGCAACACATTAATCGGGAACAAATTCCGGAGATTTTAACCGGATTTAGGGACAGATTCTGTTCCTTGGCCATCTTAATCGAAACCGGTTCGAAATCCCCTAAAAAAGTGGCACAACATAACGGCCGACCGCACGGACCTAAGCCTCCCAACATTTTGGCTTCATCCCGTACCCCAATTTGCCGTAACTCAATCCGGGTACGAAAGACCGCCGCCAAATCCTTCACCAGTTCTCTAAAGTCCACCCGACCGTCAGCGGTAAAATAGAAAATGATCTTACTCCGGTCAAAGGTGTATTCCACATCCACCAGTTTCATATCTAGTTTATGATTGTTAACCTTCTCTTCACAGATGAGTAAGGCTTTCTGTTCTTTCTCCTTATTTTCGGCAACCTGGGCATGATCCTGGGGAGTTGCCACGCGCAGCACATTTTTTAACGGCAGAGTTATCTGATCTTCCGGAACTTCCCTGGGTCCAATCATAACCTGGCCAAACTCCAACCCCCGGGCAGTTTCCACAATCACAAAATTGCCGGGTTTAACTTCAATTCCGTTGGGATCAAAATAATAAATTTTACCGGCCCGTTTAAACCGGATTCCCACTACATTGTAGTTCATCAAATCAATTCCTTTCAACAAACCCGCTTTACAGCGTGGTATTTCAGGGACTAAAAATCCTCTTCTAGCTTTAAATATATAAAAAAGTCCTCCAAGATTAAACGGGTATTGACATTCTGCTCTACCATCCGCACCATCTCCGCTAATTTTTCAATAATCCGAATTATTGTGGCCAGGTTCTGGGTGGAGGTTTCTACTCCCTGCCTGAGTTGGGACAACTTCATCCGAACCTCGGTTTGCCACTGTTGCAACAACTTGAGGAAGAGTGGCCGTTCCAGTGCTTCCAGTTCCGTAGCTAATTTAAGCAGCCTTAACAAATCCAGTTGCTGCAGATCCGCAAAGACCGGAAAATTGTCCGGAGTTTCGGTAGAGGACAGCAGTACCAAACCCGGCAATCCTTGACTCGTCACTGCCGCGCGCCGGGCCTCTTCCTCAGAATAACCCAAATCGATTAAACCCGCCACCATCTCTGCAACCGGTACCGGAAAAAGATTATAAACCTGGCAACGCGAACGGATGGTCGGTAAAATATAGTCAGCCCGGACTGCTGTAAATAAAAAGATCACTCGCGGAGGGGCTTCCTCTAAAATTTTCAGGAAACTATTTCCCGCCGCTTCAGTAAGCTTCTCAGCTTCCGGAAAGAAAAAGATTTTATTATGTCCGAGCACCGGGCTTAAATGAGCCTGACGTTGCAATTCCCGTAATTGTTCGATTTTAATCGCGTTCCCAATAGGTGTAACTGTATGAAAGTCAGGATGGACTCCTTTATGAAACCGCCGACAGGAGTCGCATTCACAATCAACTGCAATATTAACAGGTTTCTGACAGAGCAGCCGATTGGCTAAAAAACGGGCAATGGTTTTTTTACCAACATGCTCCGGTCCGACAAATAAGTAGGCATGTCCAACCTTTCCCGTCTTTAATTCCGAAGTTAATGCCTGCATTGGCTCTTTATGACCAATCACATGAATCCTGTTCAAGGGCTTACCTCCGTATTTAGCTGATTTAGTTTAGATTATTAGCAATACAAATCAATTAACAATCCCCGGATCTCATCCAATTTGGCAATTAAATTCAACTGTTCTTGAGATTGCCCAACTACCGAATCGATTAACTCTTCCAAGGCCTGATTAATCTTTTTAACAATTACAAACTCTCTCCGGTTACCCATCCGATCCCATTTTGCCTTAGTATCAAGGTGATAGGCATCGTTCAAGGCTTCCTTCATAAATTCCTTAACCAATTGGCGGTAACGCTTAATCCCGTCCGGAGTCGGGCTTCGCTTGAGCGCAGCACTTTGGGCATCGATCTTTTCTAAAAGTGCGGTGCAGATTTGTTTATGTGTTTCTAAAGTTGTGTTTTTAAAAACCGTTTTAAAAGTTTCCTCTTCAGGTGCAATTTCAGAGAAACGGCCAGCCACTTGTGGCTCCCGATGATTAACCGTCAAATCAAATGGATTGACCTTCAATTTACGTCCCTCATTTAAACTTTAGCAAAATCAACTACATCAACGACAAAGATGGTTGCCCCACCTACCGGAACTTCGACGGGATCCGGAATGTAACTGTTCATGGAACGGCCTACTGACACCATCGGGTTAACCAGCTGTTTCCGGGTCTGGCAAGTCTTTTTAATCAATTCCATTACTTCACCAACCTTTTCTTGATCGACTCCGATTAACAATGTAGTGTTGCCCTGCCGCAGAAAACCTCCGGTACTAGCAAGTTTGGTGGCGGAATAATTGTTTTCCATCAATACCTCCAACAGTTTTGGCACATCCTGATCCTGGACCATCGCAATAACCAAACGCATCTTCACCCTCCCCATTCTTTTTTTAGAGTGTAACCTCCGGATCTTCCGCAAACCTTAATCGACAGGTACCTCTTACTGGAACATTTAAGAACTTTCTCAAAACCGGCTAGACTTTGAAAGATGCGAAATTATTTCCTGATGGACAGCGGTAATCGTCCGCCCGGCAGTTTTGATTAAGATAATTCGTGGTTCCGCTTTAGCCAACTCCAGAAAGCCCTCACGGACGCGCTGCTGAAACAGTACTCCCCGTGCCTCAATCCGGTCGACTCCGCTTCGGTCTTTCTGGGAACGTTGGGTAACCCGTTCCAAAC
>DATCLA010000033.1:0-16834 GCA_036564195.1 Bacillota bacterium | reverse complement strand
AACCCGGCTGCACCTGATCTTTGTCAATCTGCTCACTCCGGCGTTAGACATCAGCCAAGCCATGGCCGTATAGCCTGTGCCATCAGTTGGACTAGAAAACGAAAGAATCACATTAGGGCCTACTGGATCTGATGAGACAGGCCAATGTCGCAATTCCTCATAGGTAGACTAAAAACACACACCTTTCTTTGGTGGGGGACTAAAAATGCTATGGTTTCAATTCCTCATAGGTAGACTAAAAACAAACTCAGGGAAGCTCAACAAAATGCGATATGTACTGGGTTTCAATTCCTTATAGGTAGACAAAAAACCGTAATGCTCAAACGACATTTCACCATTTACCTTTTGTTTCAATTCCTTATAGGTAGACTAAAAACCATCCCCTAAAGCCTTTTGCATATTTTCCAATTCGAGTTTCAATTCCTTATAGGTAGACTAAAAACTTACTTTTCCCATGACAGCAATGCAAGAAATGATCCGTTTCAATTCCTTATAGGTAGACTAAAAACGTCGGATCTCCATGTTGGCAATAGATACACCGATAGTTTCAATTCCTTATAGGTAGACTAAAAACCCGTTTGAACTGCAGTTTTATAGTCCGAGCTTTTTTGTTAATTTTCTTCATTCCCGGACTGTTATTGAATAAAACCTGCTAACTCAATATTATCATGATTTTACCAATGTTGTCGACCCCCCGGGTTTTTTACGCTACCGGGGGTTGACAACAGTCTACTTTCAAGAAAGAAGGATAATCAAATCATCAAAAACATAAAAATCCTCTATCTCCTTTTCCTTCAACGGTTCATTTATTATCATTATATTAGATAAGTACCTCCGCGTTCACAATCTATTATACGCTAAAATATCCCGTTTCGCATAATTCTACAATTCCGGATTAATAAAAAATTTTCTCGATAATATCGACCATTAGGTAGGTATGATAAAAAACACGGCTAGATGTGTGAAATTTCAACTGTTCTGTTACTTCCTGTTTGTTTTGGTCATGATGGTGTAACTTTCAGTTGATATCTTCAGTTATACAATCTCTTTCTATAAATAATCAACTAATTGTACTGCCGGCACCTGCCATTAATCCCTTCTCTTCCCGGAAACATAATCTTTCAAAAGATACCTTCTTTTCCCCTGGGTCACATTGCCATATTCGATGGCTTTTTTCGGACATTTTGCAATGCAAGCCATACAATGGGTACAGCTTGCCCCCCACTTCGGTTTTTGATTAACAACTTTAATGTTATTGAAGGGGCAAACCTTTTCGCATACCCGGCACCCGACACATTGATCCGTAGCGTAAAAATCCTTGGCAACCAGCTTATATTTGGTCCAAAGCGGTGCAAAAGGGGCAATAATCAAGGTTTCAAAAAGCCAGACATGACTGGATTTCAGCTTCTTTTCATTCTTAATGTCCTCAACCACCTGTTTTACTTTGCCGGTGGCTGCTGCAATTTTGGCGCGGATGGTTTTTTCATCATCCATGGCATACCTGGTATTGGCAACATAATTTCTGGGCATGACAAATTCGACACAGCCCAAACATTTTAATTTCTTGCGGATGGCGAATAATTTGGCCTGAACCTTTGCGCTGCCGCAATAACCACCACTGGTAAAAACGAAATACACTTTATTGTTTCCGTTAAATGTGATTGACTTTAAATACTTAGTCAAAAACAAAGGCATTTGGCAAACATAGATAGGCGCACAAATTACATAGGTTTTTTCGGAATACAAAGGGGATTTGTCATTACTCCTGATTCGCTCGAACAAATTGACGCATTCATCATCTAATCCATCAGCAATTAATTTGGCTATATATTCGGTATTCCCCGTCCCCGAAAAATATAATACCATCTTCTCAACCTCCGGCTTTCACATAAGGCTCTCTTTATCTTTAACCATATTCTCTCAATTAATTAAAAAATTATATTTATTTAAACTGCTATTCTGTGTTTTGTAACATGGCGAGCCTTTTTCCGATTTCCATCTTTCCGCTCCTCTGGAAGGATACTCTTGTAATAAAGTAAAATATACCTTTACATAATATGGTAAAAGGTGGTCTCATGACTAAATATATTTTTAAATCCAAGGCAACATTACTACTGACAGTGATTGTAATAACCTTCGTTACCATAGCTAATACATCATTAGCTTTTGTCATGAAGCATTTAAAACGATTTGATGACTAAAATTATCTATAAACGCCACCGGATTCTCGCTAATGAAAATACCGCAACTTATTTATCGATATTTATCAATGACATTCCATTAATTAAGAGTGAATATTTTACTAATGTTCTTAGTTTTATTCAGACTACTAAGCTTGATTACACTTCTGTCTCCCAAAATCTTGCAGAAAAACTGGAAGAAACAAAAAAAACGCAGTCTGTTGGCTTGTTCTTATTCACTGAAAAGATTAAAAATATTTTTCCGGGTACGAAGTTATCAAAAACTATAATATTGAAAATAGAATAAACACTGATTTTATGATTGTTAATAGTCATTCCGAAAATGCCGAACTACGTTATTCGATTACAAATGGATTTTCACAAATAATAGCAGGGTTTTTTTCATATATGATGGTCTTCGTTACTTTAGCAATAGCAACATTTTTGGTAATTAAAGACATGTAAAGGAAGAATATCCAAATTGGTACGTATAATGACTTAAATATTAAAGAAAAATCGTAAGCGATGCTTACGAGAAAGGAGGAGCAGCAACTATAAATCTATTTCGAGTAATATCGGCGTGTGGTCTTGTCTGGGACCTGAATCAATCATTTCCGATTTAATTACTTTATCGGCAATCCTGTCACTCACCAGCCAGTAATCAATTCGCCACCCCGAATTATTAATTTTACTTGTTTTAGCACGCTGCGCCCACCAAGTATACCTGCCGGTCACATCCCCGTGAATATAACGAAATGTATCTGTAAATCCTTTTGCCAATAGATTAGTGAAACCTTGACGCTCCTCATCAGTAAAGCCGGCTGAACGATGGTTACTATTCGGATGGGCCAAATCTATTTCTTGATGTGCTACGTTAAAATCTCCTGTTGCAATGACCGGCTTCTGATTATCCAGACTGACTAGATAATCAGCATATTTTATGTCCCAAATTTGACGTTCTGCCAAACGATTCAGATTGTCCCCGGCATTCGGCGTATAAACCTGTGTTAAGTAGAAATGATCGAATTCTAAGGTGATGATGCGGCCTTCAGCATCCATGGTGCCTGGTGCTCCAATTGCCGGAAAAGTAACCACCGGTTTTAAATCATTCTTATATAAAAACATGGTACCGGCATAACTCTTGCGCGCCGGTTCTACCGAACTATTCCAAACAATTTCATAATCGGGAAACTTATCCCTCAAAATTTCGAAATGCTTTTTAGTAGGACCGTCAGGTGCTAACTTGGTTTCCTGTAGGGCAATAATTTCCGGGTTATGTTCGCTAAGCGAATTTAATACCTTTTGAGATAACAAAGCACGTGCTGAATCTCCTCTTAATGTTGCATTTAAAGAATCAATATTCCAGGAAATAAACTTCAATGTTTTTCCTCCAATACTTGTTTTTATTCAAGATAAAACTCAGTTAAGCATAAAAAACCCTCCTTATGGCATGTTTGGTTTGCAACTTAATTATACCATTCGGAGGGGTTTTTATATTGTGCTAAATTTGTTATTTTTATTAAAGTAGAAAAACCAGCCAATCTTTATTTAAATCTTGCCGTACCAAAGAAGACTTTATGAAAGAAATCTTTGGTTTTTTCCGGACCGAGAACCGCTTTGAATACATCTGTAGAAACACCGCCGGTATCAACCAGCCCATCGATATACTCCTGGGTAATGCGCCATTTGGCCTCTTGATCATTTGGGGAAAGCGGTCCGGATGCCTGCTCCATTTCAATAAATAGTTTTAGGTTCTCTGTAAACAGCGCCAAGATCTCTTCATCCTGCGCAACTGAAGTGTTTTTCGCGGTACAGACAGAGCGCAGCGGATCATACCAGCATTTTTTCAGCTCCAGATCGGGCAAAGAGCGATGTTGATCTTTAATGGCCCTGAATCTATCAATATAGGAGGTGTACAGCCGGTCTTTTTCCTTTACCAAATCATAATACTCAATCAAAAAACTGCGTTTTTGCTGAATATATAAATAGTCAGTGGAAAATAGCGGCAAGTTCTTATAATAGGGTGTGATCACAAACGAAACCATTTGCAGAACAGGTGAATCTTTCGAGTCCATGACCAGAAGATTGCCAACACCAACAATCGCATATTGCTTAATATGATAGGCTATGTTTTGGATCGTCAGATGGGCAAATTCTTCGGTAGCGACTGCGTTAAGCTTATAAACGGAAGTCAGGATCTCCATACCAACATTGATCTCTTTTTCAATGGCTTTCTGATTGACATCAAAAATATGATCATTTTCGACCTTATTCATTAATTATCAGATCTCCTTTAGCTGCCGGAAGCGGCTTTAATCGGTAACTTTTTGAGAAGCACTACTAAAAATACCGTGGCTCAATTCAGTTTTCCGGCGCGCTGCAACGCCGCGATATTCTGGATCTTCGCAAATAATTCCGGCCTTTCATTTTGAATTTGCTGCTGATGCGCTAAAATTGCCTTCCAAACTGTTTTCGGAACTTCAAACTGACTGAAGTTGCCACACAGGACTTCACCGGCGAGCAAGGAAAAGAGGTAGTCCAGTTCCTCATCGGAGTATTTGGGTCGCATCGCCAGAGTACCGTAGAGTTGCACGAATTCAAGGGCGTCGGCGCGATTGAAATCAAAGGCCCGATTCCACCAGCAAGTATACTGCTCAAAGCCATTCTTGCCGTTCAGCTCGGCTTTTACTGCGTTAGCTGCATGAAATCCGCACATTAAAGCCCCCTGAACAATAACTTCGACATGAGCGGCAGAGTCTCCGATTACCAGGACATTACCTGAATATGGTTTGTGGAGCGGAGCATAAGATCGAAGCGAACAACCCTTTTTCGCGATCACCCTGGCGTTAGCTATCTGTTTGCTCATGGGACTGTTTTTAACCAGGTGTTCAAAAACCTGGTCCGGTAACAAATCTTTATGACCCATAATCGTCAACTCAACAGCATCATCACCAACCAGGCTTGAGCCGACCATGATTTCGGCAAAGGGATGATAGGCGCTGCCGTAAAATTGATTCCAGCTGTGGGGCGCAAAGCCGGTGGTTCCTTCAAGCGTATAACTTACTACAAAAGGTCTCCCAAAGAGTTTTCTGCCTTCATTAAAACCAAATATGCCGGTTAGATGCGCATTGGCCCCTTCAGCAATCACCAGCTTTCTTGCTTTAAGCGACGCAGAATTTTCCTCTTGTTTAATATCCAGTCTGACATGGTCGCCGCGATCTGCTCCTCCTGTGGCCAGGGTTGCCAGGCTCATTACTACACCGCATTTTTCACACTCATTCGCTAAGTCTTGAAGGAGCTGCCCTTTATCAAACTTAAGGGCAAAGGGACGATGATCCGGATGGGCTAAATGAATTGTATGGCCGCTAGGAGAGTGATAGTAGTTATCGGTAATACTTAACAGGCGCCCGGTGTAAGTGATCTGGAAACCGTTCTTGGGAAAAAATATTTTGTGATCCTGGATCTTAAGGGACTCCCCTTCATAGCCTTCGTCCAAAACGAACTGCGCCGAACAGGCCCGCTTCACCTTTTGGATCTCTGGTTTCATTTCAATCAGTATTACTTTTAGGCCTAATTCGGCAGCGGTTTTGGCAGTCAGCAGTCCTGCCGGTCCGGCGCCAACGATCGCCAGATCAAAGATATCGTCCATCGGAAACAACTCCTTTTAACTATTAAATGTAGCTGTCAGGGTCATACTATTCATCTTTGCGATTTTTGCGAATATCTGTGGTCTTTCTCTTTGAATTTGCGCTTTGTTGGCTAAAATGGCATCCCAAATAAGCTTGGGAGTTTTATATTGACTGTAAGTGCCTTCTAAAGTTTTCCCTTCAATAAGAGCAAAAAGATAATCAAGCTCATCATCGGAATAGGTGGGCACCAGGGCATATCCTTGGGAAACCAGTAGGTAATCATCACGGTTAAATTCAAAGGATTCGTTCCACCAACGGGTATAGTCTTCAAAACCGGCGTTTCCCTGGAGTTCCTCTTGGATTGCCTTGGCTGCCCGATAGCCGCACATTAAGGCTCCTTGGACTTCAACTTCAACAAAGGCTGCGCTATCACCAATGGTAATAATATTACCGCTATATGGTACCTTCAATGATGCGAAAGCTTTAACCGCACAGCCTTGTTTATCGACTATTTTAGCGTTGGCAAAGTGGTTTTTTAGGGGACTGTTTTGGGTAACATTTTCATAAATCAATTCAGGTTTTAACGTCGCGCTGCCGGAAATTGTTAGTTCAAAGGTTTCATCCCCATATAAACTGGGACCGATAATTACCGGTGAATTGGAGTAATAGGCCTTTCCATAAAAAAGATTCCAACTGTGGGGTTGAATATCGGATACTCCCGAAAGGATATATTTTAATACGTGGGCTGTGGCAAAGTGAGTCCGGTTTTGATTGAAACCGAAGGTCCCTGTTAAATGGGCATTCGCGCCCTCAGCAATAACCACTTTCCTGGCCTTGACCGTATAATGTTTAGCTTCGTTTCTAAGGTCGATACTTACGTGGTCGCCGCGATCTAATCCGCCCACTGCCAAGGTTGACATTCTAACGTCCACGCCCACTGCGGCGCACTCCCTAAGTAAATCATTAAGCAGTTTAGTTTTATCAAATTTTTGGGCAAAGGGACTTTGGTCCGGGTGGGCAAAATGAATGCGATGTCCTTGGGGAGAGTAATAATATTTATTATAGACGTCAACTAACGCGCCAGAATAGTTAACCGCAAACTTATTCTTGGTAAAGAATATTTTCCCCTCATCGACTTTGATGAACTCGTTTTCATAGCCATCATCGAGAATAAATTGAGCAGAACAGGCGCGGCGTAACTTTTTGAAATCTTTTTGCATTTCAATCAGTGTAACTTTTAGGCCTAATTCGGCGGCGGTTTTGGCAGTCATCAGCCCTGCCGGCCCGGCGCCAATAACCAGTAAATCGGCGATATTATTCATAACGTTCCACAGCTCCTTGATTTAATTTAGATCCGTGGCTTTTAGATTTAGCCTTTTGATCTTTTGGGACAGCGAAAGTTGTCATGTAAGCAAATATTCAGGGCGCAACTTCACCAACATGATTGAAAATCTGTGCAATTGTTACAATTATTATATGATTTTTTCAAAATTCTATTCCGGCCTAATAGCTAGAGGCAGACGCTAGCCTGCCCAAACTCTGTAGTATACTATACTTCATAATAATTTGCAGTATCATTTTCCATAAAGTGCCTTAAGTCCTATATCCCTCTTTTGTTGCTTCTTACAAGGCAATTAAGCTTTTCCGTCATAACTAACATTAGAACTAAAAACAAGCTCAAAAAGACCGGATATAAGGCTACTGACCGGTATGGTAAGCGACTATAGAATCCTCCCAAAAGGAGAAGGCGCGTCTTGCGCCTTCTCGCCATAATTGGCTCGCTATAAGCATTGTAACTTATTTTCTTGCTTTTTCTTTAATAAACTTCCGCGCGTTTTTCATTCCGCCGTAACCTTTAAACATCGTATTGATCTTTTCTTTCTCGATTTGTTTGAAATTTAAGTCATTGTACTTAGCTTCCTTTTGGAGTTTCTTAAAGCTGGCTAATCTTTCTAAGGATAAAAACCCATCTTTAACCGCCTGTTGCACGGCGCAGCCGGGTTCAGACCCATGGGTGCAGTCGCGAAAGCGACAGTTAACGGCCAGTGCATCGATATCGGCGAAGGATTTTGAAAGGTCCGCGCTGATTACGCCAAGCTCACGCATACCCGGGGTATCGATCACCACGCCCCCTCCCGCTATCAGGAGCAACTCCCGCCGGGTAGTGGTATGGCGGCCTTTATCATCATTTCTGATTTCCTGGGTAGCCAAGCGCGCTTCGCCCAGCAATCGATTTATTAAAGTTGATTTTCCAACTCCGGATGAGCCGATAAAGGCAACGGTCTGACCTTTTGTAATCCGGCTTTGCACCGCCGCATACCCGTCACCGGAGATACTGCTGGTAATCAGCACATCTACCCCCACCGTTAACGGAGCTAACATGTCAACCTTAGCTTCAATATCCTTGCAGAGATCCGCTTTGGTCAACACCACAACAGGTATCGCCCCGCTATCCCAGGCAATCGCCAAGTAGCGCTCGAGTCGGCGTGGGTTAAAATCATTATTCAGCGCCATGCAGATAAAAACCTGATCAATATTGGCGGCGACAACCTGGGGATCGTTAGACCCCGCCGCTTTGCGCGTAAAACAGCTTTTTCTGGTCAATACATGGTGGATAATGCCGTTCCCGTTACTATTATCCGTCCGATCTACCAGCACAAAATCGCCCACCGCCGGGTAATCGAAAGGAGTACTCGCCAGGTGGCGAAATTTCCCGGAAACTGCCGCAGTTAACTCTCCTGCTGCCGTGATTACCCGATATAAGTCTTTAGCTTGAGAAGAAACTCGTCCGATATAATAACCTTGATATTTTTGAGCTTCCTCACTGAGCCGTTCGGTAAGCCCTAAATTATTTAAATCGATTTGCTTCACTGGATAACCTCCTCAGGTTTTTGCGGTAACCGCCTTTGGGAGGTTTATGTCTACTCTACTCCACATACACCTCCCCAATACCCACAAGCTCCAAGTCACTCCCTTTATACATAAAACAACAACTCCTTTCTAGCGGTTATTAGTTTTACTAAGGTCAAGAGAATAAAGTAATTTATTAGCAGTTCAATTTCATAGATCAATATCGAAATCCGGACAATTGGTACCCCTTGCTCTGAAACCACCCAACACCACACTGACAACACCGCTTGCCCTACTAAGAGTGATGGTAACTTTGCCCAAAATTGGTTGAATCTCCATAGTGACTCTTCCTTAAAAATTTACTTAAATTAGAACTATAATCCAAGGCTATCGCCTCCATTACGCCTTCAATTTTTTTGCAGGCGGCGACTCCAGGTTCCTTCATAAGGGGGTGGGCCGCTGGCTTCGGTTCTACCAACTTGGTAATTTCCAATCAATGCTCAAGAAGGAACGAGATCAATCATAGCAGATATTTACAGGATAGAAAAGGCCAATCTTTAAGAGGAATCGCAAAAGAAACCGGTCACTCTTTTGAAACGGTAAAAAATATTCTGAAAAGCAAGATTTCAATATAGCTTCTCATAAACAAAAACGTAAAAGTAAACTTGATCCCTACAAAGCTAAAATTATTGATGAATGGCTGACAGCTGATTTCACCGAAAATGGGGTAAGATTTTCCGGATTGTATTTTACGCTCATTTTTCCCAAGGATAACTTAATAAGTGTTTTCCTTACTTTGACAATTAAGGCATTATAAACCTGATTCATTGAGATTGAATTAACAAAGAGTTTATGCTATAATAAAAATAAATTATTATGATAATAATTTATCATAAAATTTTGAAAAGAAAATTTAGCAAAACAAAAGGAGTAGTGGAAGATGGAGATACCGAAAATCATTAACACACCACAGGCGCCAAAGGCTATTGGACCATATTCACAAGCTGTCAAAGTTGGAAACTTTCTATTTGTTTCCGGCCAATTACCGATTGATCCGGTTACCAATACCATGGTTGCGCAAGATATTAAGCGTCAAACCGCTCAATCCTTAAAAAATATCGCTGCTATTCTGACTGAGGCAGGGTTGAGTTTGGAGCATGTGGTGAAAGCAAATATCTATTTAGCGGATATGAATGATTTTGCAGCTATGAATGAGGTCTATAACTCATTTTTTAATAGTAATTATCCCGCCCGAGCCGCAGTTGAAGTAGGGCGGTTGCCGAAAGATGCTTTGGTGGAAATCGATGTGATTGCCTATGAACCCTAATTACGAATAATTTTAATAACAATTTTAATTTTAATGATGGTTAAGGATAGAAGAGCATTTTTAATAATAGGCCGAAAGGATGAGAACCATGGATAAAGCTCTAATCATTAAAATTATGAATAGCGAGATGAAACTAGCGACAGGATGCACCGAGCCCGGAGCGGTGGCGTTAGCGGCGGCGCTGGCTAGCGCCAAATTAGCAGAAGAAGTTACCAGCATCAAAGTTTTGGCAAGTAGTAATATTATCAAAAATGCAATGGCAGCGGGCATCCCCGGGACTACTTTTACCGGAATGGACTATGCCGCGGCCTTAGGTGCGGTAGGCGGTAAACCTGAAAAACAATTGCAGGTAATTGACCATCTATCCGAGGCAGTGAAAGAAAGAGCCCGGCAATTAGTAGAATCAGGCCAAGTACACATTGATAACGCCCGAGTGCCTGAAAAATTATACATTGATGTGACGGTCTACGGGGCGACTAAAAACGCTCGGGTGGTAATCTCCGGCGATCATACCAATGTCACTTTAATCCAGGTAAACGGCGAAACTATCTATACCAAGGATGTTCAAAACAGCTGCGATAATGTGGAAACGACCGTGCCGCCGGAACAAATCACCGCTACCTTAAATGTAGAAACCATTTACCGTTTTTGCCAAGAGCTTGACTTGGTAAAAGACGATTTGACCATCATTAAACAGAGCATTGCGCTTAATTCGGCTGCGTCTCAAGAGGGTTTGACTAAGGACTATGGGCTTAAAGTTGGAAAGATCATTAATGATGATTGCAACAGGGGAATAATTAACGATGATATCGCTCTAACCGCAATGAAACATGCGGCAGCCGCTGTAGATGTGAGAATGGCCGGGGCTGATATGGCCGTAGTTTCCAATTCAGGAAGTGGCAATCAAGGAATCACTGCCACAGTTCCGGTAGTAGCAGTGGCCGAAAAATTAGGTATTAGCATGGATCGGCTGATCCGAGCGGTTACCCTCAGTAATTTGATTGCGATTTATATTAAAGCGAAACTAGGAAGGTTATCCGCACTCTGCGGTGCCACTGTAGCCGCTACCGGCGCTGCTTGCGGAATTACTTATTTACTAGGAGGGGATCTGACTCAGGTTAAATATACCATCCAGAACATGATCGGTAATGTTACCGGAATGTTATGCGATGGCGCCAAAGCCGACTGCGCGCTGAAGGTTTCTACTTGTACCAATGCAGCTATCCAGGCTTCCCGGATGGCACTGAAGGGGTTACGGGTAGCCGCTACTGACGGAATTGTGGCGGAAGACGTAGAAACAACCATCAATAACTTTGCGGAATTGGGTAACAAAGGTTCGGCGGTGTTGGATGAAATGATCCTGCAAATGATGTTGGACAAGAAAAAAAGCGTCCTTTAAGCGCTTTGGATTGAAAATTGCTTTTCTACAGCCCACGAAGAGCGAGTTAACCCCTTATCCGGAGACCTTTTCTTTGTTAAAATAGAACTTGGAAAAGAGGTGGTTAACGAGGAATGATTCGGAGATTTTCTGAAGAGTGAGATTGATCGGAAAAACGTCCCAATGTGAACTCTAATGCTATCTTTTACAAGGAGGACTATCATGAAAAAACTTTTTCAAAGCCTAATCTTTCAGTTGCTAATGGCTGTAATCCTTGGCGCAGTAGTCGGTCTTTATTGTAACAAGGGAGTCATGTCCGTATTGGTAACTGTCAAGTATGTCCTAGGGCAGATTATCTTCTTTTGCATCCCGTTGATCATTATCGGCTTTATTGCGCCGTCAATTACCAAATTTAAAAGCAACGCCTCAAAAATGCTGGGACTGGCTTTAATTCTGGCCTATGCGTCTTCCGTTGGTGCGGCGTTATTGTCGACTGTATCCGGATATGGAATCATTCCTCATCTTAATATCGACTCAAATGTTTCTGGTTTAAGGGCACTGCCGGAATTAGTTTTCAAGCTGGATATTCCGCCGATCATGTCGGTAATGAGCGCGTTAGTATTTTCCATCTTTATTGGCTTGGCGGTCAGCTGGACCAATTCGTCCACCAGTGAAAAGCTATTGAATGAATTTCAACAGATTGTATTGCAAATTGTCGCTAAATTTATCATTCCTATTTTGCCGCCTTTTATCGGCACCACCTTCGCCGGATTAGCCTATGAAGGCTCCCTCAGTAAACAGCTACCGGTCTTTCTTACGGTTATCTTAATTGTAATAGTCGGTCACTATATCTGGATGGGTGTGCTTTATGGAATTGCCGGGATCTATTCGCGGAAAAATCCTGCCGAGGTGTTTAAACATTATGGTCCGGCTTACTTAACTGCCGTAGGTACCATGTCGTCTGCCGCCACCTTAGGGGTTGCGCTGACCTGTGCCCGGAAATCAGAAGTGTTACGGAAAGACTGTATCGATTTTGGGATTCCCCTCTTTGCCAATATTCACCTCTGTGGTTCGGTTTTAACGGAAACTTTCTTTGTAATGGTTGTGTCCAGCATTTTATACGGTAAGCTGCCTAGTATAGGAACGATGCTGCTATTCATCTTACTATTAGGGATCTTTGCCATTGGGGCGCCTGGGATTCCCGGAGGCACGGTAATGGCTTCACTGGGCCTCATTGTTTCGGTTTTAGGTTTTGACCAAACCGGTACTGCTTTGATGCTGACTATCTTCGCATTACAAGACAGCTTCGGTACTGCCTGTAATATTACCGGGGATGGGGCACTGACTTTAATACTGTCTGCCTACGCTGACAAAAAATTCGGCAAATCAGTCCAGTAATTTGAAATAGCCGTTTCAAAAAAAAGATAGCCTGATACAGTTGTGGTTGTATCAGGCTATCTTTTTTTAGGATTCTTTTTAATTTTATTTAAATAACGGTAGATTGTCGCCTCCGAAGTTTTTAAAAGCGAAGCCACTTCACCGATGGCTCCTTTCAGTAAAAAGACGCCATTATCATACATTTCCTTGACGATTGCCATCCGCTCTTCTTGAGACATCCGATGGGGCGAAACATCAAATTTACTCATGATCGCAACAATACTTTCATGGGCCACTTCCTTCACCGAAGTGCTAAAATGTTCGAGCGGGTCCTCCCCGTCATTATCCGCCGGAAGATCAAGGAGCTCATTTAGAAAGTTACGAAATTGGGCGAATTTTTCATAGTCAATGTTAATACAGAGCAATCCGACAATTTGTTGCTGTTCATCCCGGATAAAGTAGGTCGAGGACTTTAACAATTTGCCGCTGGCGGAGATCCCTTGATAGTTGGCGATATACGGTTTATCTTTATATTTCTTGTCCTTTAGAATCTTTAGAACCAGGTTAGTGGCAGGGGAACCAACCGTCCGGCCGCTAATATGGTTATTTTTAATCGCTATTATGGAACAATCGATGTTTGAGACATCGTGCAGAACCACTTCCGTATGGGGCCCCATCACTCGGGCTAAAAAGTCAACTAAGGGAATATATTGTTTGACTACAGGATTAACTGGGACTCACCCCCTTAGGATAAAGTAGTTTAGCGAATCCGGGTTGCAACTAACAGGCGGTTAAATAAAAATTTATTATTATAAAAAATTGTTATTACGATTATAACATGCAGTCAGTAACAATTCAAGGTGCCCGCCATTTTTGATCGTGTCAAGACACTATAGATTATTTTGAATATTTGCCTTCTTACTGTACGTTACAGTTCAATATCGCCCAAGACTTGTTACGATCCGGTCACTCCAGTTCAAAAGCGCCGGTGTAAAATTGATAATATCTTCTTGGGAAACACGGGGCTGTCCCCTTGAAGCTAACCGATTACCCAATTGTAACATGTTTTTACCTTGTTCTTAATATTCCATTTAATATCTACTTAAACTGCATCCGGTATAAATGCGCATAAATCCCGTCTTTGGCTAAGAGTTCCTTATGAGTTCCTTCTTCGGCAATACCGGCTTCCGCCAGGACCAGGATCCGGTGGACATTTTTAATCGTCGACAGACGGTGGGCGATAACAAATGTGGTCCGGTTCCGGGCCAGTCGCTCCAGGGAATCCTGGATTACCTGTTCACTCTCATTGTCCAAGGCGGAAGTGGCTTCATCAAAGATCAGGATCGGCGGGTCTTTCAAGAAGACCCGGGCAATACTGAGCCGCTGTTTCTGACCGCCGGAAAGCTTTATACCGCGTTGGCCGATATCAGTATGATAGCCGTCGGGCAACTCCATGATAAACTCATGGGCATTGGCATTTTTGGCAGCAGCAATAATTTCGGCATCGGTGGCATCCGGCTTACCGTAACGAATATTTTCCAGGACTGAACCGGCAAAAAGATAAACATCCTGTTGGACGATGCCGATATTTTTACGTAGCGATTTCAGCTTAATCTCCCGGATGTCCCGGCCATCGATGGTGATTCGGCCCTCCGAGACGTCATAAAACCGGGGGATCAGGCTACACAAGGTAGTCTTCCCAACCCCGGACGGACCGACCAGGGCGATATATTCCCCTGCCCTTACCTTCAGATTAACCTTATTAAGCACCGGCGTAGGATGATCCGGATAATGAAAGGAGACGTCCTGAAACTCAATTTCCCCTTTGACCTCCTTTAACTCCACCGCATCCCGGCTATCGACAATATCCGGGGCAATCTGTAGTACCTCATAAAAACGGTCGAAACCGGAGATCCCGTTTTGGAACTGTTCACCAAAGTTAACCAGCTTTTTAATGGGGTCCAAAAAGGTACTAATATACAATAAGAAGGTCACTAGGTCCAGGGCATTAACCCGGCCTTTGCGAATTAAAAACGCCGCCCCGATTACCACTGCCACGTAGATCAGAGAACTGCCGGCATTAATCCCGCTATGATAGCGGCCCATGTAATAATAGCTTGTTTTCTTGCTGTCCACATAGCGCCCGTTATTTTCCCGAAACTTATCAAGCTCTAGGTCTTCATTGGCAAAAGACTTAACCACCCGCACTCCAGAAAGGCTGTCCTCGATCCCGGCGTTAATTTCAGCGATTTTAGCCCGGTTTTTTTTAAACGCCCGGCGCATTTTACGGTTATAATAATAGGCAAACCAGACCATCAACGGAATAAAGGTAAAGACAATCAGGGTCAATGGAGCATTGATCCTCACGAGGATAATAAATGATCCGCTCAGTTTCAAAAAGGAGATGAGGAGATCTTCCGGTCCATGGTGGTACAACTCGGTGATCTCAAAGAGGTCATTGGTAATCCGTGACATCAATTGTCCGGTCTTCTGGTTATCGTAATAATTAAAGGATAACTTTTGGAAGTGGTCAAACAGTTCATTGCGTAGATCATATTCCATCTTGGCACCCATCAGATGCCCATAATAGGTAATGAAGAAATTACACCAATACTCCACCGCAGTTAAAAAGAGCATCAGCAGTGCAATTTCAGTAATTAGCGCCACACCGACGTCCCTGGGGTGAAGCATAACTGCATTGGTAATATAGCGGACCAGTAGCGGAAAGGCCAGATTGATTCCGGCCGCTGTAAAAGCACAGGCCAGGTCGGCTAGAAATATGCTAAGATAGGGTCGGTAATAGGATAGAAACTTGGTCATTTTCGGATTCATCATGATGACTCCTTTAGCTTTCAATCAGGATCGAAAAAATTAAAATCTTTAAAAGCTAAATTATTAGAAATTTACAACTAAAAAGGCAACATCAGCCCCTATTTATGATATTATTAAGATAATGTAAAAAAGGAGCGGAACTAATGTCTCCCGGTATCTTAGAACTCGACGTCCACCACATGAATAAATTTCAGGCTAAAATCTATATCGACAGCCGGCTCAAACAGGCAAAAAGCGATGTCTACATCATCAGGATCATTCATGGCTATCATAGCGGTACCGCGCTGCGCGAGATGATTCGCAAAGCGTACCGCCACCATCCTAAAGTCAAACGGATTGAGCTGTCACTTAATCCCGGAATCACCGATCTGGTGCTGCGCGAATTATTTTAAGCCGGTGGCCTTAAATTGCCCTCTTTTAGGTATGCCCACCCAGCTTAGCCAAGTACTAACCCGGCGTCGGTTACTTTTATAGTGGCAAAATCACGGATGATCCAGTCAGCTCCGGCCTCAAGCAAAACTTGTTCCGGAAAGGATGAAGGATAACCGAGCGTCCGCATTCCCGCCCTCTTACCGGCCATCACTCCGTAGATCGAATCTTCCACCACATAACAGTTTTCCGGACCAATCCCCAACTTGGCGGCGGCATAGAGGAAAAGGTCCGGTTCGGGTTTGCCTTTGGGAACCTCTTCAGCACTGCAAATCCGGGGAAAATATTTTAACAGGCCGGTCTTCTCCAGTGAGAAGCGGATTTTTGCCTGCCCGCCAGATGAAGCCACCGCCAGCGGTACCCGTGCGGCAGTCAGTTCTTCCAGCAGTCGCACCACCCCGGGCATTGGCTGCAACATGGCTGCTAAACGGAAATATTTAGTTTGAATTGCCCGGTTCAGTTCTGCAAAATCAATCTTGACTCCGTCACGTTCTTCATAGTACTTGAGATATTCATGATTAGCCCTGCCAATAAACTGCTGTACTTCCTGAAGAGTAGTTTTAATGCCGTACTCGTTTAAAGTTAACGCTGCCGCAGTGCAACTTAAAGTTTCACTATCCACCAACACTCCGTCACAGTCAAAGATCACACCGTAAGTCATTGCTCCCATTCCCCTATTGTAATCAAAATATTCATAACTAAAATCAAGCTCACAAACGCTTCCTTAAAATTGTTTACCGGTAACAGCGCGGTGTTAAACTCTCTCCTAAAATGGTCACCACGAAGTTTATTGTATCACAGAGTTTAGAAGAATACAGTGGTTGAAATTGAA